>CAYYTT010000167.1:0-8694 GCA_964474635.1 uncultured Alphaproteobacteria bacterium
CGTCGTCCTGTCCGATTCCTGCAACCACGCCTCCATGATCGAAGGCATCCGCCACTCAAAGGCGGATCGGCAAATCTTTGCCCACAATGATCCTGAAGACCTGGACAAGCGCCTGGCGGCCATCGGGCCGGACCGGCCCAAGCTGGTGGCCTTTGAGTCCGTCTATTCCATGGACGGCGACATCGCGCCCATTAAAGAGCTGTGCGACGTATGCGACGCCCATGGCGCCATGACCTATATCGATGAAGTTCACGCGGTGGGCCTTTACGGTCCGCGCGGCGGCGGCATCTGCGAGCGCGAGGGCCTCTCGGACCGCCTCACGGTCATTGAGGGCACCCTCGGCAAGGCCTTCGGTGTCATGGGCGGTTACATCGCCGGCAGCGCGGCCATGTGCGATTTTGTGCGCAGCTTTGCATCCGGGTTCATTTTCACGACCGCCCTCCCGCCGGCCATCGCCGCCGGCGCGCTCGCCAGCATTCGCCACCTGAAGGCCAGCACCGCCGAGCGGGAGCGCCACCAGGCCCAGGTGGTCAAGGTGCGCGCGGAACTGGAGCGCGTCGGGATCCCATACATGCCCAATCCCAGTCACATCGTGCCGGTGATGGTGAAGGACCCGGTGAAGTGCAAATGGATCAGCGACTGGCTGATGGACAATCACGGTATCTATGTTCAGCCCATCAACTATCCGACTGTGCCACGCGGCTCGGAGCGGCTGCGCATCACTCCCTCGCCGCTCCATACGGATGCGGACATTGACCGCCTCATCGGGGCCTTGCACGAAATCTGGTCCCAGTGCGCCCTTGCGCGTCAGGTGGCCTGACGGATCCTGCGGGCCCCGTGCCCGCGCGCGCCTCTCCCTCCGCGTCCCCGCAATCGCCCCGGCTACCGGGCGCGCGCGGGGGGCGGTCGAGGCGCCCAGCGCGCCCGGTGGCCCTGTTTTTTCATACTGCTGACTGAACGGTTTGTACGATGACGGTCTCTCCTCTCCCCGCCAACGGTGTCCTGCGCATCGGGACCCGCGCCAGCCGCCTTGCCCTCGCCCAGGCCCATATGGTTCGCCTGGCCCTCGCCAAGGCCCATGGCTGGCCCGAGGCCGAGGATGAGTGCCCGGCCAAGATCGTCGCCATGACCACCACGGGCGATGAGATCCTGTCCAAGAAGTTGCAGGAGATCGGCGGGAAAGGTCTGTTTACGAAGGAAATCGAGGAAGCCCTTATCGACGAGCGCGTGGATCTGGCGGTCCATTCGATGAAGGACATGCCCACCGAATTGCCGCCGGGTCTGGAGATCTGCGCCATCATGGAGCGCGAGGACCCGCGCGATGTCTTTATCGGACATGCCGTGACCCATCCGCGCGACCTGCCCAAGGGCGCCCTCGTCGGCACCTCCTCCCTGCGCCGCCAGACCCAGCTTCTGGCGCTTCGACCGGATGTGAAAATCGGCATGCTGCGCGGCAATGTGGAAACGCGCCTGCGCAAGGTGGCCGAAGGCGAAGTGACGGGAACCTTCCTGGCGCGCGCCGGGCTGAACCGCCTGGGTCTTGCCCCCGAAAACGCCTCCGATCTGTCCATCCAAGACATGTTGCCCGCCGTGGCGCAGGGCGCGGTGGGCATTGAGATCCGCGCGCGTGACGATATTGTCCGCGCCCTGCTTGCCCCCCTTGACCATGCGCCGACCGCGGCCTGCGTGCTTGCCGAGCGCGCGATGCTCCGTGTCCTCGACGGCAACTGCAAGACGCCGATTGCCGGCTTTGCCGAAATCGGTGCGGACGGCACAATGTCCCTGCGCGGCCTGTTGATGAGCGAAGACGGAAAACGGCGCTGGAGCGCCGAACGGCGGGGCCCGGTGGCCGACGCCGCCGGCCTCGGCACCGACACAGGCCGCGATATCAAGGGCCAGATCCCGTCGGCAAGCACTCCGGCGCCCTCCGCCTAAATGGCGGGCGTGCGGCCCTGGTGCCGACATATCGTGCGCGCGCCGTGGTGATGCGCCGAGAGGGTGCGGGTTAGAGTATCCGTTGTGATCAAGCATTGTTTTTGGTTTTGCGAACCGGGGCGAGCCTGGCAAGGGTGGAACCGCTTCGCGGCGCCTTTGGCACCCATGACAGGCTCTCCCCGCTTCACAGTGTGCTTGGTCGCAGCGTTGAGCGCGGTGCGGATTAATCGCCCCGCGCTCTCATGGACGCGCCCCGTAACGACGTGCACGGAGCGTGCGGCCTGCGCTTAGCGGAGCCGTTCGGCGCGGTACTGCCGGCCTGTGCCGTTCACCTGCATAAAGTGCGATCCGACCCAGCCCTTGCGCAGGCGCACCGTCTCGATGCCTTTCTTGCCCACATGGATGCGCGGGCCGTCCTTCTGGCGCCAGACCTGACCGTTTTCCAGAAACAGAACCAGTTTGCCGGTGTTCGCGAAGCGGTAGCGTTCCACGGGGAGCGTCACCTCGTCGAGGTCTTCTTCCGCCCGGTCCTCACTGTCGTCCGCGGGCAAATCATTGGCACCAAAGGCCGCCACCGGATCGGCGGGCTCGCTGTTGATTTCGCGAGATCCGTCGCCGGCCTCCTCGACCTCTTCGCCACCGCGCCGGGCCGCGTCCTGGGCGGCCTCTTCCATCGCCCGCGCTTCGGCTTCGATTCGCGCCTGCTCGGCGGCCAGGGCCTGTTCGCGGCGCGCAAGGAGCGCAGCCTGTTCTTCAAGTTCAAGCTGGCGCGCGCGGGCGGCCTGTTCGCTGGCCAGGCGCTCCATCTCGAGCGCCCGGCGCGCGCGCTCAGCCTCAAGGCGGGCGCGTTCGCGGTTGACGTCTTCGGCCTCGCGGTCGATCTGCTCGGCCTCGCGATCCGCCCCATCGGTCTTGCGGTCCAGCACGATCGACACCGCATCGAAACAGGCCAGACGCGCCTCATCCTGCTCGATCGCGGAGCATCGGCGCAGGGCTTCCGCACGCCCATCATCATCCGCAAGTCCCGGCGCCGCCGTGCCCAAAAGGGCTGCAAAACCAAATGCGGCGGCGCCGAGGCCGCCACGCCGCGGGCTCACCCTGCGTTGGTCCGTCATGCCTCAAATCCTTCTGCCAAATCCCCGAATCCCGCCATGTCACCGCGCGGCCACAGCCATCAGGCCCGCGCATCGTGCCAGCGCCAGTGTGCCATCGATCCTCTCGGCGCGGTAACGGGTTTCGACGGCCCCATTATCCCCCTAGGGTTGGAGGCCAGCCTTGCGCCTCCCACGGCATGAGAGTGGCGGCGCCGACCGGGACGCGTCAAGCCAAGGCGGCCGGCCGAGGGCCCGTATCGGCGACTGGCGCGTCGCGTCAGCGCGTTTGGGAACAGCACATTGACGTGAGGAGGCGATGATGGACGCTGAGGCGGTCGGCTCTCGTGGATCCGGGCTCCCAAGGCCACGTGCCGTCCAATGCGCTCTCGTTGTTCTGGCTCTGCTGTGCCTGGGCGCCTGCGGTGAGCCAGGTCCGGGTGGCCAGGAAACCTCGGCGCCTTTGAGCGTCCTGCACCGGGGCAACACGGGCGAGCCCTCCTCGCTCGATCCGCACAAAATTGCCGGTGTCTGGGAAAGCCATATCGCACGGGACCTGTTCGTGGGCCTGCTGACAGAAGCGGCCGACGCCTCGCCCATCCCCGGCGCGGCCCAGGGCTATTCGGTGAGTCCCGACGGGCTGTCCTATCGCTTTGACCTGCGCAAGGGGCACACCTGGTCGGACGGCGTCCCGGTCACGGCCGGGGATTTTGTCTTTGCGTTCCGCCGCGTGCTGGCCCCCGCCACCCGGGCGCCCTATGCCTCTTTACTCTATGTCCTTAAAAACGGGCGCGCCGTCCATGACGGCACGGCCGATCCGTCGGCCCTGGGCGCGCGGGCCGAGGGTCCGGATGTTTTGATTCTCGATCTGGAGAAACCGGCGCCGTTCCTGCCACGGCTTCTTACCCATCAAACGGCCTATCCTGTGCCCCGCCATGTGATCGAGACGGCCGGAGAAGGCTGGGTTCGTCCCGGGGTGATGGTCTCCAACGGGCCCTATGTGCTCACGGAATGGCGGCCGGGAACCCATGTGCGGCTGGATAAAAACAAGGCCTTTGACGGCGCCGCGGAGGTGGTCATCGATCGGGTTTACTATTATCCGACCGAGGACCGGACGGCGGCTCTGGAGCGTTTCAAGGCCGGCGCGCTCGACATAAACGATGATTTTCCGATCCAACAGCTGGAGATTTTGCGCCGGACCCGGCCCGACGACGTGCGAATCGCGCCGTTTCTCTTGACCCATTGCATCTACCTGAACACAAGCGTAGCCCCTTTTGACAACCCGGACGTGCGCCGCGCCCTGGCGATGGCAATCGACCGGACGATTCTCGCACGGGACATCATGCGCAGCGGGCAAAACCCGGCCTTCGCCTTCGTGCCGCCGGACATCGCAGGCTATCCGGGCACGGCGGCCCTGTCCTTCCGGGACCAAACCATGGAGGAACGCCTTGGCGAGGCGCGGGCCCTGATGGCGGCGGCCGGCATCGGTCCGCAAACGCCCCTGCGCATCACCTTGCGCCACCGGGAGGGCCAGGATCACCGGAATGTGGCGATTGCTCTTGGCGCCATGTGGCGACGTATTCATGTGGAAACGGAGCTTGTGGGCGTTTCTATAAAGGCGCATTACGCTGCCTTATCGAAGGGTGACTTTACCATTGCTGATGGCGGCTGGGCGGCGGACTATAACGATGCCGAGAATTACTTGTTTATGTTTGAAAGTACGTCCGGTGTCTTGAACTACAGCAACTACAACAATCCCGACTTCGACGCCCGTCTGCGTGCCGCCAAGTCCACCGCCGACGCGGCCCGGCGCGGCGCGCTCCTCGTTGAGGCAGAACAGATCCTGCTCAATGATATGCCGGTCATCCCGACCTTCGTTGACACGTCTCGAAACCTGGTCGCGGGCCATGTGCAGGGCTGGATCGACAATATCGAAGACAAGCATCCGACCCGGTATCTGTCTCTCACACGCTCTCCGGGCGGCACTGAACCTTAAGGCGGGAGCGGCAAACGCGCGGGCTCCAGGCCCCCGCGCGACACCAGTCATTCGTGTCAATCAGATTTGCCGGCAACCAAACGCACCCATCGGCCATGTATTTTGGCGTGTTCGCTTGGTTTGCTCGCCTTAATGGTGTCAAAGCGACGGCGAACCGTTACAAAGTCGCACAGTGGGAAGCCCAATCGTGACCGATTTGTGGAGAAAAGGGTTAAAAGCAAATTGACGGATGAGTTTTGAGTGCCCTACCTTTTTCGATGAACGAGGGGCCGCACAAAAATTCGGGGCCCATCCGGACACAAATCAAGACGCGAGCGGATCCAACCTTTCGCGCATGTGCCGTTCCAAGTCCTGAGGGGCGTTAAGCCAGGGGGGATGGAACGGTCCGCGGACCACGCCGTCGGTAAGAACGGCCGTACTGCGGGATGGGACAACCGTTTTTTTGCGGATGCAATAATATAGGGGTTGATGATGACGGGCCTGAAACTCAAGGACCAACTGCTGACCACGACGCTGCTCGCCGGCGTCGCCGCGGCCTTTACTTTCGCCGCGCCGGTGACGGCTTTTGCCCAGACCGAAGTCGAGGCTGACGAGCCGGTCGTCGAAGTGGAAGACGAGGATATGGGCGATGAGCGCATGGTCGTGACGGGGTCGCGTATTGCGCGGACCGGCATCGACACCGTGCGTCCCGCCATCGGCGTTGACGCCTCGACCCTTCAGGATCGTGCGTTCACGAACATCGCCCAGGCCCTTCAGGAAGTGCCTGCCTTCGGGACCGGTGTTGACCTGTTCGGTGACCAGAACGCCTTCACGGTCGGTCAGAACTTCGTCGACCTCTTCGACCTTGGCTCGCAGCGGACCCTTACTCTCGTCAACGGCCGCCGTTTCGTGTCCTCCAACGTGCCGACCAATTTCGGGTCTGAAAGCGGTCTGCAGGTTGACTTGAACTCGATCCCCGTTGCCCTCGTGGAGCGCATCGACATCGTGCCGCTGGCCGGTGCCGCCGTTTACGGTTCGGACGCCATCTCCGGTACGGTCAACGTGATCTTGAAGGACGACTACGAAGGCTTTGAGATCGGCGGTCAGTACGGCATCACGGAGCAGGGCGACAGTGAGGCCTATCAGGTTCAGGCCGTCTGGGGCGCCAACTTTGACGATGGCCGCGGGAACGTGACGTTCTCGGTCGAATACAACAAGAGCGAAGGCCTCATCCAATCCGACCGTCCAGATTTCTATCCGCGCGAACCGCAGTTCGTGAATTTTGGTACGGAAGATCTGGATGGTGACGGTACGCCGGATGACGTCGATGGCGACGGCTTCCCGGACAGTTTCAGCCGCCTGGTCTTCGGTGGTCAGCGCGTGCAGCTCTTCGAACGCGGCGGTTCCGTCTCTCCCCCGGGCCAGCTCTACATTCCGTCCTCCGGCCTCGGCTCGTTGGCCGACGGCAATTTTTATGAGTTTGCGCCGGACGGAACTCTTCAGACCTGCGAACCGGGCGAAACACCGGCCGGTAGCGCATTCTTCGCCTTCGGCGGGACCTGCGGTAACGACTTCTTCGCCAATGTGGACACCATCGTGGCGCCGCTCGACCGTCTCGTTGTCTCCGGTACGGGCCGCTATGACGTGTTCGAAAATGTCCGCTTCTTCGGGGAGTTCTTGTTCGCCAACTCCAACGCGACCGAAGTGGTTGAGCAGGGCGGCTTCCAAAGCTTTGCATTCGGCGGCACGTCCGACCGTCTCGTGTTCGACACGGATCACCCGTTCCTGACCGATCAGGCGCGCGGCGTCCTGGAAGGCAACGGCCTGACCACCTTTAACCTGGACCGCTTCAACAACGACCTTGTGGGTCAGGGCTTTAACAGTGTTGAGAACTTCACCTGGCGTGTCGTGACCGGTTTCGAGGGTGAATTCGAAGCCTTGAACCGGAACTTCACCTGGGATGTCAGCATGGTGATCGGTCAGTCCGACATCGACACCCAGAGCATCGGCATCATCGACGGCCGCTTCATCAATGCCATCGACGCGGTGACCGTCACCGAAGATCTGCTGGCGGAAAACGGCATCACGCTTGAGGATCTGACCACCGTTGGCGGGATCGGCCAGATCGAACTCGGCCAGGTGATCTGTCAGGTGCACGTGGACAACGCCACCGGCAATCTCCAGGGCTTCAATGAAGCGCCGTCGGGCAACGGCATCACCGACGCCGACCTGCCCTTCGCGACGGGGTGTCGTCCGCTGAACCTGTTCGGTGAAGGGCGCTCCGACCAGGCGGCCGTCGACTGGGTGAATGGTGGTCCGCAGATCTCCTCCTCGGACATTCGCCAGATCGTCTACACGGCGAACTTTGGTGGTGAGCTCTTCGAACTGCCGGCTGGTACATGGTCGTTTAACGCCGGCTTCGAATCGCGCCGGGAAGAGGCGAACTTCGTTCCGGGCCTTGGCTTCGCGGTGCCGCTCACCCGCTCGTCCGCGATCAATCCGACCAGCGGTCGTCTGACGACGGAAGAGTTCTACGGGGAATCCCTGATCCCGCTGCTCGACAAGTCCATGGGCATCCCGTTCGTGAACTTCCTGGAAATCCAGGGTGCCGCGCGCCGGGTGGAAAACACCGTGACCGCTCCGGATGGCGGCCAGACGGTCCAAAGTGCCGTGGCCTTCGAGTATGGCGGCCGGTTCTCGCCCTATGAAGGCATTGTCTTCCGCGGGAACTTCAACCAGGCCATCCGGACCCCGTCTCTGGTGGAGCTGTTCACGCCGACCGTGCAGATCTTCACTTTCGGCACGGACCCCTGCGATGGTCGCTTCATCAACCAGGGTCCGAACCCCGACCTGCGCCGGGCGAACTGCGTCGCCGACGGGATCACCGATCCGGACAACTTCACCTCGAATGTGGTGAACGCGACGATCATCGGCTCCACCTCGGGTAACCCAAACCTGGTCGCCGAGAAGTCCGCATCCTGGTCCGTGGGCGGTGTGTTCGAACCGATCTGGGTTGAAGGTCTGACGATCGCGATCGACTACTTCAACATCTCCATCCAGGACCGGATCGAGAACTTCACGCTGACCGACCTGTTTGAGACCTGCTACGACTCCACGGCCTTCCCAGACGTGGGTGCTTGTAACCAGTTCCAGCGGGATCCGGTGAGCCGTCAGGTTGTCGACACGCAGACCACGTTCCTGAACGCGTCCTCGTCGATCTTCGAAGGCATCAATATGAGCCTTCTGTATTCCTTCGATGTGGCGGACGCTCTGGGCCTGGTTCCGATGGAGCGGACGAAGGGCTGGTCGCAGAACGACCTCGGTGAGTTGAGCTTCAACTTTAACGTTCTGCACCAGATCACGCAGCAGACCGCCGTCGTTCCGACCCGTCCGGCCGATGAGGATGTGGGGGACTTCGCCGACCCGAGCTGGGAAGGCACCTTCGACATGACCTATGTCCGCGGTCCGATCCGCTTCTTCTGGCGGACGATCTACCAGGACAGCCCGCTGCTTGACGAAACGGAACAGCAGTTCTTCCTGGATACCAACGAAAACCTCGTGTTCGAGACGCGGGCGCGTCTGCTGCACAACATGTCGATCGCCTACACGATCCAGGATCACACGACTCTGCAGTTTAACGTCAACAACCTGTTTGTTCGTCAACCGGATCAGCTCGAACTTGGAGCGGCGTAT
>CAYYTT010000168.1:0-8253 GCA_964474635.1 uncultured Alphaproteobacteria bacterium
ACCACCAGACCCATCACCGCGGGCATTGCCATTGTATGCTCTCCCAGGCCGGGGTCAGCCCGCCGCCGCTCGACCTGCTTTATTTTCCCGATACTGACGAGGACTGATCCGCCGTGACCGAGACCGACCCTTCCTCAAGCCAGCGCCCCTCCGTCAGCCCTGTTCCCGAAGGCGCCAAAGAGGGTCCTTTAGCGCCCTATCGCGGGGAGCGCGTGCCCGCGCCGGACTGGTTCGCCCGGGCCATTGCGCAAGGGGGCACGCCTGGCAAAGTCGAGGTGGAGGGGGCGCAGGTGAGCTATCGCCGGTGGGGCCAGCCGGACCGTCCGGGTCTCTTACTGACCCACGGAAACGGGGCCCATGAGCGCTGGTGGGATTTTATCGCGCCCTATCTTGCCCGCGAGTATCACGTGGTGGCCATGACCTTGAGCGGCATGGGCGACAGCGACTGGCGCGAGGCCTATTCGCTGGACATGTTCTCCCGCGAGCAGATGGCCGTGTGCGAGGCGACGGGTCTGTTCGCCCATGAGGTCGCGCCCATCCTTGTGGGGCACAGCTTTGGCGGGTTCGTCACGATCCTGACCGGTGCTCTTTATGGGGATCGTCTGTCCGGGACCGTTCTCGTGGACAGTCCAGTCAATCCGCCCAACCGTCCCTCGGGCGGACCGCCGCGCAACACGCGGCCAAACCGCATCTATCCGACCCTTGCCGCCGGCCTTGCACGCTTTCGCCTCGCCCCGCCTCAGGCCTGCGAGAATGTCTACATCGTCGATCACGTGGCGCGCCATTCGCTCAAACCGGTCGAGGGCGGATGGACCTGGAAGTTCGATCCCAATATCTGGCAGCGCTTTTCCATCGGGAACACGGCCGATCGCCTGCGCGAGACCCGCTGCCGCATTGGGATTTTCCGGGGCGAGTATTCCGCGATTTTCCCACCCGACGTGGGTGATTACATGTTCGGGCTGCTGGGGCATTCGGTGCCGGTGATCGAGATCCCCGAAGCGCGCCACCACATCATGCTGGACCAGCCGCTCGCCTTCGTGGCCGCCTTGCGCGCACTTTTGACGGACTGGGATCATTCCCAGGCGGACCGCGTTCCGCCGCCATCGGCCGATGACCCGATGGCTCAGCTGGACAACTAAAGCAACGGGGCCTGAGAATACTTTTGGAAATTAAACAAGGGCATCCATAATGCTCCCCTGGCGGTTCATCCACAGGCGCCGGATGACGCGATAAAACCGCAGCAGCGTAATGCCCCAACCGATGGGGCCAAGCGCGCCATTGCGCACGGCCTTTGCAACCGCGATCACCACCGTGACGGCGAGGGCGAGATTGCGCGCGATGCGCCGGCAAAAGGCAATGTGCCGGTCCGCGAGCCAGGCGGGACAGTCCGCCGCGACCCAAAAGACCGTATCGTGATCGAAATCATACTGTGTCGAAGCCATTGGGCCGCCCGGCACTAAGACCGTCGTGATGGGGCGTCGCAGGATGAAATGGGCATAGGGGCGCAGACTGCGCCGGGCAAAGGCCACGACCCGGCGCACGCCGTGGGCGACAAAGCGGGTCATGTCGATCAGCTGTCGCTCAAGCCAAATGGCCGCATCGCGCACGGCCAGAAGCGCCCGCCGCGTCCCGTCGACGACAATGCGCCAGGCGGCGCCAATTCGGGCGCGAAGGCCCTTGGCGGGGGGCCGGGCGTCCTTGAGGTCCCGGTGCATTCGGTCCCTTGCCGGGCTGCGCAAAGTCTGCGCCACGTCGATCTGGGCGTCTACGGACTGGCCCTCATGGCCCGCAAAGGCGTTGGCGATCGCTTCCAAACGGATTTCGTCCGGCTGCGGTGCATCTTTTGGGGCCGGAGGCGGCAGGATCCGGCGCAGCCGCTTGACGATTTCCCCCAGATGAAGGGCGAAATAGCCATGGCCCAGCGGGCGCACGACTTTGCGAATGACGTCTTCGCCTTCCGTCACGGCCTTGTCGGTCAAGGCATCCGCGAGGGCTTGGTTCGATTTTTGAAGCCAGAACCGGTCGATCCGGCCGATGTAAAATCCGGTTTGCCACAACAGGACCTGGAGGAGGCGCAAGCCTTGTTGGGATGTGGGCTCGGCCTTCCCATCCGCGGGCAAGCGGGAGCGGTCGATGTCCCGGTCAAACCATGTGTTTGCGAGGCGTTGCAGCGTGTCGGCGCGGCGCGGGTTGGGATCGCCGAAGAGCGTCCCCTCATGGCGCAGGACACAGATATAACCGCCATAGAGCAGTGAGATCTGGCGGAGAAGTTCACCCACGTCGCCGAGCAGTCGCACCGTTTCGCAGGCATATTGATCCGGTGTCAGAAGGTGCGCCTCGGGCAGCACCATACGTCCAAGGCCCACCAGAAACTGCTTCGCACGCCCATCGAAAGGCACGTCAGAGGGCCCCTCGAAGCCAGTCAGTATGCGCAGGCGGTACTGCAGAAGACGGCTTGCGAACGTGACGGCGCCCTCGTCCGGCACGGTGAGCGGCGGCATGCTTGCGTCAAAGGCAAGACAGTTTTCGATATGGTCCAGGATTGGGGGCGCCGGCCAGTCCTCGCGGATGTCTTGGTTTTCCAGGTCGAGTGCGTGGGCCTCTTGCGTCGTCACATGAGCTTTCAGGTCCTCAAGCAGCATGACGATGGGTGCGGAAAGGGTCTCTCGTGTTTCCTTTTCCGGTGTGGCCCGCCGGGCATGGGGAAGATAGCCAAGGTCGATCAGCGCCTGGAGCCAGGCGATAGCCTCGTCGGTGCCCGCCTCCTGATCGTCCGCATGGGGTGATAAAAAAACGCCGTCATCCGCCTCGGGATCGGCCGACCCAAGGCCTGGAAACGCTTCGAAAAGGCAGTGCAGCCGCTTCGTATCGCCTTCGAATTCGTCCGCGAGGCCGCCCGGATAGGCCGGGTGAAGCCTGGCCGTGTCCAGCGTCATGGCAGGATTTTCGTGATTGTTTGCAGCATCTGGCTGCGGGCCTCGTTGGCCGTCTTCACCATGTCATTGTGGGCCGACAAAAGCTGACTTTTCGATCCGTCGCCAGAGTTTTGCGCAAAGTCCGAATTCACAAAATGGATGGTGTCTTTGTCGATATCGACATGCGTGAAGGCCACAAGCTCCAAGTCGATATCGAGATTGCGATCGAGCGTGTCGAGATCGACCTTGGTGATACTGGAAATGCTCTTCAAGATTTTCGCAATGTCCCTGACATCGGCCCTTTCGCCGGTGCTCGCGGTGATTTTCACATCTCCTGTGATTGTTGCGACGGTAACGGATGATAGATCGTGTGCGCTTTTGTCGAGCCAGTTTCTAAAGGCCTGAAATCCAGTGTATCTCGGCGCGTCCGATGCACCCGTCGTCTCACTTGGGGTCTGTCGCGGTGTTCTCGCCATTCATCCGCTTCCCATCATATCCAATCCAGCATCCAAATGCGGTGCCGGTATTTCCAGGGTTCCGTGCCTTCGAGTGCGGTGGGGGCATAGACGCGCTCCAATTCCGAGCCGAAGGTCGTGGCATAGGGAATAAGGCCGGTTTCGTACTGAAAATGCCACCATTCCGTGAGCAGACGGCTGCGGCCCGTGTCGAAGCCGGGGCGTGGCGGAATGGGTTTGAACCCATGCCGTGCCATGAGATCGGTCAAGTTCAAGAAATGCCCTGTCACAGATGGGGCTGTTTTATCGGATTTGCGCTCCTTGAGGGCGGCGGTTCTGGCGTCAAGGGAGGCGTAGGTAATGGGGTCTTCCAATTTTAGAGTTGGCGGCAAATCCGCTTTTTTCCTGTGGGCGATGCCGCAGCGGGCGTAGACAATGAAAGGGCTGCTCCGGTCCCCGCTTGTCCGGCTTTTCTTTTCCATATCGGTTCTGGTGTCGTCGCTTTTGCCTTTCGCGCTGACAGCGGATTCTTTTTGGCTGATCGCGGCGGGCAGGGCATTTTCCGCATTCCGATCGTCCGCCCAGACCACGACATAAGGATCCGTTTCAGGATCGACCATGCCGTTGAAGAGGTGCAGGTCAAGGGCCCGGCCGAGATAGTGCATGGAGGTGCGCCGGCGGGCATCGTTTACGGGCGCGTCCAGGGCGCGCAACATATGGTGGGATGTGAGGATCGCCCCCTGTTTTTGCGCTTCCTCGCGGACCTTGGAGTAGGCTTCGGCCGCGTCGACCCGCAGCATGCCCTTTTCATAGCCGGGCCCGAACGGGTTTTTGTCCGCCTCCACGCGCTTGAAATATAGCTTCGGGGTCAGGACCCGGCCGTCTTCGTCACGGACAAACTCCTCCACGGTCGCCGCCGCGAGACCTGGCGAATTCAGCTCGCGCGCGCGGCGGGCATATGCGTCCTCAAGCTTGTCAAGCGTGATGGGTCCAACAAGACCGTCGGCAAACAGATGTTCTTCCCTCTGAAAGGCGACGACCGCTGAACGCAGATCCGTGTCAAAATAAGAGGCAACGGACGGGTCCGTCGGCAGATACAGTAAATCAGCCTTCCGCGAGGCTTCTTGGGGATTTTGACCGACATATCCAAAGCCCAGAAAGGTCAGCATCTCGCGCAAGGTGATGAGCGTGTCGGAACAATCGCCGAGTTTCAAAACCATGGGGCGGCCATCCGCTGTACTGGCGAGGACACAGCCTCGAAGGGCAAGAAACGCGCCCGCGCACACATCCATATACCTTGTCGATAGCACACGGCGTTTTCACGTGTGAAGTCTCCTTTTGCGCTCGCCTTTGGTGAGATCAGTGCTCGGCCTTATGCAAGGTCTGACCTCTTGCGAATCGCCAAAGGATCATCGCCCCGAAGGCGCCCTGCCAGGGAATGTAAAGGGCCCAGGGCAGCCACGTGCGGAACTGTGCCGTTTGCACGCCAAAAGCTCCGAACACGGCGGCGAAGGCGGCGCTGGCGAGGCCCGCGAGGATGAAGGGGAAGGCGAGGGCGGGCAGGGGCCCCTTGAAGCCAGGCGAGAGCACGCGCAGCGCCGCAAAGCTCAGATAACCGCCCACAAAGCCGCCGATAGCGCCGGAAATGGCCGGCTTCAGGGGCCGTTCCACAAGGTCGCCGGCGGTCAGGGTAAGGATGATGGCGGTCAGGAACGCGGCGCCGATGGCAACGCAGAACACCGTGCTGCCTCGCCAGGTCACCTGTCCCGACCAGGCCAACAGGAGAACCAGTGGCGCGCAAAAGGCCGGCGAAAAGATCCAGTGATTATAGGGTTCCGGACGGAGCATCACGATGGGCAGAAGAAAAGCGCCCATCGCGAGAAGGCCCGCCGCCACGCTTGCCAGGAGGGGCAGCCCCGAGGTGGGCGCCCGAGCAATCCGGCGCAGCCCGCGCCCGATCCCATGCGCGATGACGGCCGTGAGGGCGGACGATACCGTGACAACAAGCAGGATCCAGGCATAGGTCGGATCGCCACCCTCACGAATTTGCATTGGTATGCTGATGGCAAAAAAGAGAAACACCGCCACCCAGGCGGCCATGGCAAGCCAACCAAACATCCGGTCCATTCTCAGCCCCTCATTCTTTCGATATCCGCCTCACGCCCGGGGGTTAGTGGCTATAGGCCCAGCCGCCATCGAAGCGCAGGATGTCGTCGTCCCGCGACAGGGTCACGCCGGCGGCCTTGAGGGTGCGGATACTCTCTTGCGTCGGCGGAGAAAAATAGCGGGCCTCGGCCTGATCCTGCGGTGTCGCTTTGGGCGTGCTGCCCCGCGCCAGGGCGCTCATATGCGCCGTGATGAGGTCTGCCGCCTGGGGCCAGCTGCTCAAGTGGTTCATCAGGACGGATTCCCCGTAATCGAGGGGCACGGGGGCCTGGGCGAGGACCGGCCCCTGGTCCCATTCCCGATCGATTTCGTGCAAGGCCACTCCGTGGGCTGATCGCCCCTCCAAAAAGCTTTGAAAAATCGTGGACAGACCACGGTAGGCGGGCAAGGGGCCGTTGTGCAGATTGAGGAGACGGGCGGGGCCCTCGCCATTCACGGCGGCAATGAACTCAGGCTGAAGTTTCGTGCGGATGGAAATGGAAAAGACCGCGTCTGGCCGCCAGGCGGTTAAAAACTGGCGCGCCTCGGCCGTGTTGTATCCGGGCACTTGGATCAGCGGGGCACCGATGCTCCGGGTCAGCGGCTCGAAGGGGTTGATGCCCTCCTCCACAAAACGAAAGGGCATCGTGAATGCTCGCCGCTCAAAGGTCGCCAGGTCCGCCGGCTCGGGCATGGCAATGCGCGCCGGGGCCGTGATGACGGCGCAGTCGTGGCCCTGGGCCACGGCCGTCTCAAGGGCACTCCACAGGACGCGGCGACTGAAAACATTGTAAAACGGCAGAAAGGCAAAGCGCATAAGGTCTCCCCCGGTCTGGCCCGGACGCGCGCCCCGTTGCGGGAAGCTCCGCCGGTTTATCGCTCGATGGTGGCAGATGGCGGCGAACTGGACGAGGGCAAAGTGGCAGGCGTGCCGCAGGCATCCGGCGCGCCGCGCCCGGGCGATTGCGGCCCGGTTCGGCTTTGTTATGATCCGGCCGAATTTTGGATCAGTCGGAGATGGGGCCGTCATGGATGAGAATCAGTCCACCGACTCACAGGACCCGCGGAGGGGAAAGATGGATATGACCGAACACGAAAAGACCTGGAACGCCTTCATGGCCGGATCCAAGGTCGGCAGCCTCGTGATCGGCGCGATGGTGGCGTTTTTGACGCTTTGGATCGCGGGCGGGTTCAGTTTCGGCGGCGCCCTGTTCCTGGTGCTCGCCCTGACGGCGTTCATCGCGTTTCTGTTCCGCTGAGCCTTGCCTGTTGCGCTGAGCGACAGCGCGGGGCGATCAATCCGCGGCGCGCTTAAGGTGTTTTAGGATCGGCGTTGGACACTCCCGGCGTCTCCCGTCACGGCGGCGTCTCCCGTCACGGCAAAGGGACGGGACCCTGCAAACAGGGCCGGGCGCCCAGCTTTGAGTTGAATGGGTCAGGCCGGCCCACACGACGCGCGGGCGAAAATTTCCCTGGCGGGCGTTCGCCGTGCTCCTATTTCACAACGCAATGGGCCATCCTTGCCGGGTGACCGTTTGATGCGCCGCCGCGCGGCCAGTTCGAAAAAGGCAGACACCATGAAAATCGCGATCCCGACCGAAACGAGGGCGCACGAAACCCGTGTCGCGGCGACGCCGGAAACCATCAAGAAATACATCGCGCTGGGCGCGGAAGTGGTGGTTCAGAGCGGGGCCGGCGCCGGGGCCAGCATTCTTGATGACGCCTTCGCCGAGGCCGGTGCGCAGATCGTTGAAGGCTCCTGGGAGACGGTCCGGGAAGCCGACGTGGTGTTGAAGGTGGCCCCGCCGACCGTGTCCGAAGTCGGCGAACTGCGCCCCGGATCGCATTTCGTGGGTCTGATCAACCCCTTCATTGAAAAAGACACGGTGGAAGCGCTGGCGCGCCAGAACGTGACCGCCTGGGCCATGGAATTCATGCCGCGGATTACCCGCGCCCAGTCCATGGACGTGCTTTCGTCTCAGTCAAACCTCTCGGGCTATCTGGCGGTCATTGAGGCGGCGGCCCACTTCAACCGCGCCTTCCCGCAGATGATGACTGCCGCTGGCACGATTCCGCCGGCGAAAGTGTTTGTGATGGGCGCGGGCGTCGCCGGCCTCCAGGCTATCGCCACGGCCAAGCGCCTGGGCGCCCAGGTCAGCGCCACGGATGTGCGCGCCGCGGCCCGCGAGCAGGTCGAAAGCCTGGCCGCGAAATTCGTCATGGTGGAGAGCGAGGAAACCGAGCAGGCCGAAACGACCGGCGGGTACGCCAAGGAAATGAGCGAGGACTATCGTCGCCGCCAAGCCGAACTCGTGGCTCAGACCATTGCCAAGCAAGACATCGTGATCACCACGGCCCTGATCCCGGGCCGGGCCGCGCCGGTGCTGGTGACCGACGAAATGATCGCCAGCATGGCGCCGGGCTCAGTGATCGTCGATCTGGCCGTGGAGCAGGGCGGCAATGTCACCGCCTCGCGCCTGGGTGAGGTCGTGGACAGCCACGGGGTAAGCATTTTGGGCTTTGCCAATATGCCAGGGCGCATCGCGGCCGATGCCTCGGCGCTCTATGCGCGCAATCTGCATAACTTCCTGGCCCTGATGATCGACAAGGAAACCAAAGACCTCTCGATCGACTGGGACGACGAAATCATCAAGGCGACGACCGTCACCCGCGAAGGGCAGATCGTGCATCCGTCCCTGACCGACTCTCCGGCCCCGTCTACCTGAAGAAACGGGCGC
>CAYYTT010000168.1:8263-8624 GCA_964474635.1 uncultured Alphaproteobacteria bacterium
GCCCCCCCCCCCGCCCCCGTCACCCTCAACAACCGGCCCAAAAACCAGGGCCTTTCGGGGGCCGGCGCCCGGCACCGCGGTCACGGCCTTTGGGCGTGACGCGGCTGCGGCGCTCCGCGCTTCGGGCATCGCGGCGGCACGTCCGCCCGGGAGCGGTCCACATCGGTCCGGATGCGGCGCCGTGGGTAATGCACTCTGTGTGAATTGGTTGCCTGCATGCCTTGGCTTTGCCACACTCGCGCTATGGCACGAGGGACCGGCCCCGGGTTGCGGCCGGCCAGCGATGTGGAAAGGGTGAAAGTGGGGGAGCCAGTCCTCGACGTGACCGGGGTAACCAAGCGCTACGGTACCTTCACGGCCG
>CAYYTT010000169.1:0-8562 GCA_964474635.1 uncultured Alphaproteobacteria bacterium
CCGCGCGTCGGCCGGTCAGGCCGCCCCCGCGGAGCACATGAGCGAAGCGAATTGTATGTGAGCGAAAAATGGCGGAGGGAGAGGGATTCGAACCCTCGGTACGCTTGCGCGCACAACGGTTTTCGAGACCGCCCCGATCGACCACTCCGGCACCCCTCCAGGTGCCCGGCCGCACTCAGCGGCTGGGGACGTAATGACCGGAAGCTAGGCGAGGGCGCGCCGGCGTGCAAGGGAAACCGCGCGCATCCGCGGCCGAATTTGTTGACATCCGCGCGCGGGCGACCATAATCCGCGTCTCCCGAGAGACGGGCGGCAAAAGGCCCGATCCAAGGCAACAAACACCGACAGGAATGAGATATGTACGCAGTCATCATGACCGGCGGTAAGCAATACCGCGTGTCGAAGGACGACGTGATCCGGGTTGAGAAACTGGAAGCATCGGCCGGAGACGCCATCGACTTGACCGAAGTCCTCATGCTGGGCGGAGAGGGCGCGGAGCCGAAAGTCGGCACCCCGCGGATCGCCGGCGCCATGGTCAAGGCGGAAGTCGTGGAACAAACCCGCGGCGACAAAATCAAAGTTTTCAAAAAGCGGCGCCGTCAGAATTACCGGCGCAAAAAGGGTCATCGCCAGGATCTCACCATCCTGCGCGTCGTGGACATCGTGGCCGCGTAACCCCCTTCGCCTAACCCGGGCGCGGGATGTGCCGCGCCGCTCTTACCCCCCCGCGCGGCGCACAGGGTGCGTCCAAGGGCCCAGACCTGAACCGGGCCCAGACCTGAACCGGGCCAAGACTTGAACCGGGCCAAGACCTGGGGATAGGCCAAGACCTGAACCGGGTTTGCCCTGAGATGCGGGTGTTTTTTGAGGAGAGTGTTCCATGGCCCACAAAAAGGCTGGCGGTTCATCCCGTAACGGACGCGATTCAGAAGGCCGGCGCCTTGGCGTCTAGATATATGCAGGCGAGCATGTTATTCCGGGCAACATCATCGTGCGCCAACGGGGCACGAAAATGCATCCCGGTGATAATGTTGGGCTCGGCAAGGACCACACGATTTTTGCGAAGGTCGAAGGACGGGTGTCCTTCCGCAAGGGCCTTCGCAAGCGCACCTTCGTCTCCGTCGATCCCTTGGTCGATGCCGCGGAATAATCAAAGACGCGAGGGCTAAGGCCAACAGCCCCTTGCGTGCCGGGATGCGAGGGGCAGGAGGTGGTCAAGCCATTGCAAACGCGGCGCCTTACACTTCGTGCGCCGCTTGACCGAGATGCGCCGCAGGTGGCGGCGCTTCTCGGAGAATGGGACGTGGCGCGGATGCTGTCCCGCGTGCCCTATCCGTTCACGCCGTCCCATGCTTTACGCTTTTTCGCTCGAACAAGGCACAATGACGGATTTTTCCGCCGGTCTGGGCGCGTTTATATGATCACCCTGCGGAGTGATCCGCGAAATCTGGTCATTGGCTGCGTCGGATTGAGCAGGGATGATCCTGCTAAAGACAATCCGGTCTTGGGCAGCCTGCAGCCTGGCCGCGCGTGGTCTCTGGGATACTGGATCGGCAAACCCTCTTGGAACCACGGATACGTTGCCGAAGCGGCAGTCAGCGCCATTGATGCCCTATTCGCCGAACGCACCTGGTTCGGGCAGCCTTTGTGCACGCGCCTGTGGGCCGATTATTACGAGGACAACCCCGCGTCTGGGCGGGTGCTTGAAAAACTCGGATTTCGTTTTCACGAACCAGTGGCGCGGTGGAGCACGAACCGGGCACAGATGATGCTGTGCCGCCGCATGGTTCTGACCCGCGAGGCATGGCAAGCGCGATGAAATTTCTTGATCAAGCGAAGGTCTTCGTGCGCTCGGGCGATGGCGGGGCGGGCTGCGTCTCCTTTCGCCGGGAGAAGTTCATCGAGTTCGGGGGCCCGGACGGCGGCGATGGCGGACGCGGCGGCGATATCTGGGTGGAGTGTGTGGATGGCCTCAACACCCTCATCGATTACCGCTATCAGCAGCATTTCAAGGCGACGGCCGGTGGCCACGGCATGGGACGCAACCGCACGGGCGGGCGCGGCGAGGACAAGGTTTTGCGGGTGCCGGAAGGCACCCAGATCCTTGAGGACGATCAGGAAACGGTGATTGTCGATCTGACGACGGTGGGCCAACGGGTCTGCCTTTTGCGCGGCGGCAATGGGGGCTTCGGCAATGCCCATTTCAAGGGCCCCGTGAACCAGGCTCCGCGCCACGCCAATCCTGGCCTGCCGGGTGAGGAAAAGTGGATTTGGCTGCGCCTCAAATTGATCGCCGATGCGGGCCTCATCGGCCTGCCCAATGCGGGCAAATCCACGTTTTTGTCCGCGGTGAGCCGGGCGCGGCCCAAAATTGCGGACTATCCATTCACGACGCTCCATCCGGGGCTCGGCGTCGTCACCCAGGACACGCGCAGTTTCGTGCTGGCCGATATTCCGGGGCTGATCGAGGGTGCCCATGAGGGCGCGGGCCTTGGCACACGGTTTCTGGGGCATGTGGAGCGGTGCCGCGTCCTGGTGCACCTGATCGACGGCACCGGCGAGGATCTCGTGGGCGCCTATCGGACGGTGCGCGAAGAAGTGGTGGCCTATGGGCACGGCCTTGCCGACAAACCGCAGATCGTGGCGCTGAACAAGGTCGATGCGCTCGATGCCGAGGCTGTTGCCGACGGGGTAAAAGCCTTGACGGGCGAGACCGACAGCCCGGTGATGCCCCTTTCGGGTGTGGCCGGGGCGGGTGTGCCGGAGGTTCTGCGGGCCGTTCTCGGCCATCTCGACGGGCTTGCGAGCGCCGGGGAGGGGGAACGCAATCGGCCCCAGGATGCGCCGGATCAATCGTATGCGGGCGAGGAGGACCCGAGCGCAGACCAACCAACGGGCTGGCGTCCCTGACGGGCGAGGGCCTCCGCGCGTCTTAGGGGGGCGTGCCGGACGCTTGGCGCTCCCCGCCTCAGATGGCTAAGCTGGTCGCTCCGTGCCGTGACCTTGCCAAAGGCCCCCATGACGCAGCCGCCCTCCACAGATCCCATCGAAGATCCCGTCGCCGATCCTCCTGAGCGGCCCCGCCCCGGCGCCGTACCAGCCGCGGCCCGGTTTCGCCTCATGTCCGTCGGTGCGGACGGGAAGGATGCGGATCCGCAGCGGTTCCGCCTCGGGCACCTCGCTCCGGGCCAGCGGATCGGCATCCTTGGGGGCTCCTTCAATCCGGCCCATGCCGGCCATCTGCACATCAGTGTCGTGGCCATGCGCCGACTGCGCCTCCACGGCATCCTGTGGCTGCTCAGTCCGCAAAACCCTCTCAAGCCGGTGGGCGAAACCGCGCCCCTGCCGCCCCGGGCCGCGCGGGCCCGGCGTGTTGCCCGGCATCCGCGGATTGTGGTGTCCGACTGGGAATGCGGACTGGGGACCCGCTACACGGCGCAGACCCTGCCCCTCTTGAAGCGGCGCTACCCAGCCGTGTCCTTTGTCTGGCTGATGGGGGCGGACAACCTGATCCAGCTGCCCCGGTGGCAGCAGTGGCGCCGCATCCTGGACACCATGCCCATGGCGGTGATCGCGCGCCCACACTACGGTATCAAGGCGCAACTCGGCCTCGTCGCCCAGGCCTATTGCGCGGCGCGCGTGCAGCCGGAGGCCGCGCCCCGCCTCGTGGAGATGGCGCCGCCGGCCTGGACCTATGTGCAGGCCAAGCTCAATCCCCTGTCCGCCAGCGTGATCCGCCAATCCCTGCCCGACGGGATTGCGTGGACGGATGTCACTTTGCCCGTTGGCCCGCACGATTAAGGGGAGGGGGGCACAGGCGGGGGCGACGATGCGGCAGCGCGCCCGTTCGCCACGGTGGCGCATTGTTCCGCCAGCGGATCGCTCGTCAGGATTTACAGCCACCGCCCGAACGCATTAAACCAAGCCCCACGCTCGTGGTTTCGCACAGTGACGCGCGGATGGTCGCTAGATCCAAAGCCGTATGGCGCGGGGCGCCAAGCGCCACAAATCGGCCATGACGGTCCATTGCTTTTGCGGACCACATTCACCCAACACGCGGAGACGGCCATGAACATTGGCATCAAACTGAAATCCGGCCCACCGACCAGCGCAGACGCGCCGTGCCAAGACGCGGACGACGATGTCCTGCGCCAAGACCTTTGCACGCACTACACATCCGTCCGGGCCGCATCGGCGCATATCGCCGATCCGCTCACTCCGGAAGATCAGACGATCCAGTCCATGCCGGATGTGAGCCCAACAAAATGGCACCTTGCCCACACCACCTGGTTTTTTGAAACGTTTCTCCTCAAACCATTTTTACCCGGTTATCGAGATTTTGATCCGTCCTACGCCCATTTATTCAATTCCTATTATCATACGGTGGGCAGCATGCATGCCCGGCCGCGCCGCGGGCTGCTGTCGCGCCCCGGTGTCGAGGACATCCGGGCCTACCGGGCCCATGTGGACGCGGCCATGCTTCGATTGATGGCGGAGGTCTCGGCGGCGCGATGGTCGCAGATCGCGGGACGCCTCGTCATCGGGCTCAATCACGAGCAACAGCACCAGGAACTCATGCTGACGGACATCAAACATGTCCTCAGTTGCAATCCCCTTTTGCCGGCCGCCTATGGGCCCCCGGCCAGCACGGCGGGCCAGGCGGCCGGCGGTGTCACCTGGCATGAATTCGGCGGCGAAATCCGCGCCATTGGCCATGACGGGGCCGGCTTTGCCTTTGACAATGAACTGCCCCGGCACGATGTCCTCATGCCCTCCTTTGCCCTCGCGTCCCGGCCGGTCACGAACGGGGAATATCGCGCCTTTATCGAAGACGGCGGCTACGAGACGGTGACGTTATGGCTGTCGGATGGCTGGACGCGGCGGAGCGAAGAGGGCTGGCGCCATCCGCTTTATTGGCGAGAGCAGGATGGAGCCTGGTTCGAGTTCACACTTCACGGGCTCGTTCCGCTCGACCCGGACCGGACGGTCTGCCATTTGAGCTTTTACGAGGCGCAGGCCTTTGCCGCCTGGGCCGGAAAACGTCTGCCCACGGAAGCAGAATTGGAATTCGTGCTCGAAAGCGCGCCGCCGCTGGGCAATCTGTTCACCGCCCCCGCAGGGACCAGCGCCACCGACCCCATGACCGCCCCCCATACGGGGATTGCCGACGACAAAGGCACCTTCAGCCAGCTTTACGGCGATGTCTGGGAATGGACCATGAGTCCCTACACGCCCTATCCGGGCTTTACCCCGCTTGATGGAAGCCTCGGGGAATACAACGGCAAATTCATGTGTAATCAGCTTGTCCTCAAGGGCGGGTCCTGCGCAACACCGGCCGACCACATCCGGGCCAGCTATCGCAATTTCTTTCCGCCCGATGCGCGCTGGCAATTCAGTGGTCTGCGCCTTGCCTCCGACGTCAGTGGCTGACGCGGGTCCGTAATCCGCAAAGCCCACATGTTCTCCAATAAACAACCGGACTGGAATACCATCATGACACGGACGACGGCACAAGCTGCCCGCGACGATCGCCTTGCCTTTTTTCACGATCTGGCCCCGCCCCAGGCGGATTTCCTCACCGACGTCCGCGAGGCCCTGGCCGGGACACCGAAACGACTGTCGCCGAAATATTTCTACGACCAACGGGGCTCGGAAATATTTGACGATATTTGCCGGGCGCCGGAATATTATGTAACGCGTACGGAAATGGCGCTTTTGGAGCAGATCGGGCCTGAAGTGCGCCGCCTCACGGGCCCGGGCGCCAAGGTCATTGAGTATGGCAGCGGCTCAAGCTGGAAAATCCGGACCCTGCTCAATGCTCTGGAGGCCCCCCACGCCTATGTAGCGATCGATATCTCCAAGGATCATCTGCTGCTTGCCGCCGCCGACATCGCGGCCGACTACCCGGATGTCGCCGTCGGGGCGGTGTGCGCTGATTTCAGCCAGATTATCGATCTCAACGCGGATTTCGGGTCCGTTCCCGGCCGGCGGCTCGGCTTTTTCCCCGGATCGAGCATCGGCAATTTCACCCGCGATCAGGCCGAGGCGTTTTTGGGCCGGGCGCGGGATCTGATTGCCACGGGCGGGGCGCTGCTGCTCGGCGTTGATCTTGTGAAAGACAAGGGCATTCTGGAGCGGGCCTATAATGATGCGGCCGGTCACACGGCAGCCTTCAACCTCAACGTCATCCAGCGGATGCAATCGGAACTTGGCCTCGATATCGCAGCCGAAGATTTCGAGCATGTGGCCTTCTACAATGAGGAGCTCGAGCGGATCGAAATGCATTTGCGGGCGCGCCAGCCGCTCAAGATCAACGTCGCCGGCCAGGCCTTCGCGATCGATCAGGGGGAAACCCTGCACACGGAAAATTCGCACAAATACACCCTGGGCGAAGTGCAGGACATGGCCCGGCGCGCGGGGTTCGAGCCCGTACGCTCCTGGACCGATCCCCATGGGCTGTTCAGTCTGCACTATCTCGCGGTGCCCTGATGGGTGCGGGCCCGCTCGCCGCGCTGGTCCTGGCCGCCGGTGCCTCGCGCCGGTTCGCGGGCGCATCCAAGATGCTGGCGGACCTTGAAGGCCGGCCGGTGCTGGCCTGGAGCCTTGGGTCTTACGCGTCCGCGTCCCTGGCCCACAGACTTGTGGTGGTGCCGCCGGAAGACGGCGGACGGCCATCGCGCGCGGCGCTTGCCCGGGCAGCTGGCTGGAGCGTGTGCGTGAATGGAGAAGCGAGCGAGGGCATGGGGTCCTCGCTCGCCGCCGGCATGGCGGCTCTCCTGGAACAGGATCGCGCGCGCGGTCTTGAGGCGGTCATGATCGGTCTTGGCGACATGCCGTTGATCAGGCCCGAAACGATCATTGGACTGATCGAGGCTTTCGAGCGTTCCGCGGGAACGGTCGATGCCCTCAAACCGTCCCACGACGCAATCCCGGGCCACCCGGTGATCTTTGCACGACGTTGCTTTCCGGCTCTTGCAGCCAGTTCAGGGGACGAAGGGGCCCGGTTCGTTCTCAAATCGCTCGGCGTGCGGGCCGGTCTGTGGCCCTGCGATGACCCCGGCGTAACCACGGACGTGGACACGCTGGAGGATCTGGAGCGTGTCCGGGCGGCGATCAGCCGGTCGTGCGCAACTCCTCCGCCCGCGTGATGGGGTGGGGCAGGCGGCCCAGCATTTCCTTGGGGCACACCTGCCAGATCCGTTTCACGGACCGCTCCCAGGTGGCCAGGATCTCCTCGGCATGGGCGGACTGGGTGGTATGGTGATGGGCGTGGACCAGACTGCGGGCCAGGGCGTCCCAATAGGTCGTCTCGATCCTTTGCCACACGACGCTTTCGCCGTTGACCGCGGTTTCGAAACTGCCATCCGTGTCAAGAATAAAGGCCATGCCGCCCGTCATGCCGGCCGCGAAGTTGGGTCCCACCGGCCCCAGGATCACGGTCACGCCGCCGGTCATATACTCGCAGCCATTGCCGCCGCACCCTTCGATGACGGCCGTGGCGCCTGAGTTTCGAACGGCAAAGCGCTCGCCGGCCTGGCCTGCGGCGAACAGGAAACCCGATGTGGCGCCGTAAAGCACGGTGTTTCCGATGATGGTGTTGTCCTGGGTCACCAGATGACTGTTGCGGGGCGGGCGGACGATAATCGTCGCGCCGGAAAGCCCCTTGCCCACATAGTCATTCGCTTCGCCCAGAACCTCCAGCCTCAGGCCCTTGGCGGCAAAGGCGCCGAGGGATTGGCCGGCCGAGCCGTGAAGCTGGACCGTGAGCTGATCGGGCGCCAGATCCTGTCCTTCGAAGTGGCGTACAATATGCGAGGAAATCCGTGTGCCGATGGCCCGTTGGGTGTTGCGCACCGTATAGGTGAGCTGCGTCTTCTGGCCATGGTCGAGGAAGGCCTTGGCGTCCTTGACCATGCGCTCATCGAGCGCGGCCGGAACGTCATTGCGCTTCCCGTCTCCAACCCGGGGATTGGGGCCCGGGTCGGCCTGGACCAGCAGGGGGTTGAGGTCCAGGTCATCGAGATGGGGGGCGCCGCGACTGACCTGGGTCAACAAATCCGTCCGTCCGATGATGTCCGACAGGGACGTGACGCCAAGGTCGGCAAGGATTTCGCGCACCTCCTCGGCAATGAAGCTCATCAGATTGACGACTTTCTCCGGCGTGCCGGTGAAGCGGGCGCGCAGGTCCTCGTCCTGGGTGCACACGCCCACAGGACAGGTGTTCGAATGGCACTGGCGCACCATGATGCAGCCCATGGCCACGAGCGATGCCGTGCCGATGCCATATTCCTCCGCTCCCAGAAGGGCGGCGATGACGATATCCCGTCCCGTGCGCAGGCCCCCATCGGTGCGCAGGGTCACCCGGTGGCGCAGGTGGTGCAGGGTCAGAACCTGGTTCACCTCGCTGAGGCCCATTTCCCAGGGCATGCCGGCATATTTGATGCTGGTCTGCGGCGACGCGCCGGGCCCCCCCACATTGCCGGACACCAGAATCACGTCGGCTTTCGCCTTGGCGACGCCGGACGCGATGGTGCCGATACCGGATGTCGCGACGAGTTTCAC
>CAYYTT010000170.1:0-8432 GCA_964474635.1 uncultured Alphaproteobacteria bacterium
CTGATTTCAGAGGATCTCGGCATCAAGCTGGAAAACGTCTCCATGGAGATGCTCGGCACCGCCATTCGCGTGTCCATCACCAAGGACGACACCACGGTTGTGGATGGCGCTGGCGCCAAGGCGGACATCGACGCGCGTGTTTCCCAGATCCGCACGCAAATCGACGACACCTCCTCTGACTATGACCGTGAAAAGCTGCAAGAGCGTCTGGCGAAGCTGGCCGGCGGCGTGGCGGTCATCAAGGTTGGCGGCGCCACCGAAGTTGAAGTGAAAGAGCGCAAAGACCGCGTCGATGACGCCCTGAACGCCACCCGCGCTGCCGTGGAAGAAGGCATCGTTCCGGGCGGTGGTACGGCTCTGCTGTACGCTACGGTGGCTCTGGCCGATCTGAAGGGCGAAAACGCCGACCAGCAGGCCGGCATTAACATCGTCCGCCGCGCCATCCAGGCCCCGATCCGTCAGATCGTGGAAAACTCCGGCGTGGAAGGCTCCATCGTCGTGGGCAAGCTGCTGGAGCAGAACTCCAAGACGTTCGGCTTCAACGCCCAGACCGAAGAGTATGTCGACATGGTCGAGAAGGGCATCATCGACCCGACCAAAGTCGTCCGTACGGCTCTGCAGGACGCCGCATCCGTGGCCGGCCTGCTGATCACGACCGAAGCCATGGTGGCCGAAGCGCCAAAAAAAGATGAACCCGCCCCCGCGATGCCGGGCGGCGGCATGGGCGGCATGGACTTCTGATCCAGCCATCCGCACAGGATGCAAAGGCCCCCGCGGTTCCGCCGCGGGGGTTTTTTCATGCGCGGCACACAAGGGGTGCCATGACATCCAGATCTTTGGGGCTAGAGGCAAGGCCGGCGCCGCCGGGCAGGACCCATCGGCAACGGGCGGAAATGCGGACTTTCTTGGCCGAAATTCGATAATTCGTGAGTGTTGCAAATTTGCATCGTTTTACGTTAACCTATTCATAAAACGTCATTTTTCGGATCGTTGCTTCGGTTGCTAATTTTTGCCGGCGACGGGCGCGACAGCCTTTCGCTTCCTGCGCTCTTTCGATCTGATACGCTCAGGCTTTGGAGATGACCCGCCGACGGATGAATTCCTGCGTAGCATGACCGGCGCGGCATCAGGGGTGTGGGCTCCAATTCACTTGGATTATCGGATGCGTTTTTGGGGGTGCGGTCGTTTTGTATCGCAGCAACGAAGGCGATGTTGGGGAGATATGTCGTGTCACGGTTTTTAAACAGTGTGTCGATCATTGCGGTTGCAACCGGTCTTGCGGGCCAGGCCATTGCGCAGGACGCGCCGGATACTGCGGAAGATGCTCCGGCGGACAAGCGGATTGAGCGTCTGGTCGTCACGGCAACGAAACGGGAAGAAAGCACCCAAGACATTCCGGTGGCGGTGCAGGCCGTCAGCGGCGAAACGCTCGACGATTTGAACATCGGCAATTTCGACGATTATCTGCGCTTCCTTCCCAATGTGACCGCCGGCGGCCGCGGCCCCGGTCAGTCCACGATCTATATTCGCGGCATGGCGACGGACACGATCCCGGTGCAGCTTGCCGGCGCCAACGGTCAGTCCCCCAATGTGGCGCTCTATCTTGATGAGCAGCCCGTGAACCTGGTGGGCCGCAACCTCGACGTCTACGCCACCGACCTGGAACGGGTCGAGGTCCTGCCCGGACCGCAAGGCACACTGTTTGGCGCCAACTCCCAGGCCGGTACGGTTCGCCTGATCACGAAAAAGCCCGTGCTTGATGAGTTCCAGGCGGGCGGCGAAGCCACCGTGGCGTTCACCGAAGACGGCGAGATGAGCACCGGCGTCGAAGGGTTCGTCAATATACCGATCATCGAGAACCGCTTTGGTGCCCGGATTGCCTTCTTCAGCGTGAATGAGGGCGGCTACATCGACAATGTCTTCGGCTCGCGCACGCTGCCGGAGGAAAATCCGGCCTTTCCAGTCGGCGCGGAACTGGCGACCGCCGTCAACACGGGCCTTGTGGAAGAAGACTTCAACGACACGACCTATAACGGCTTCCGGATCAGCGCGACCTACATCATCAATGATGACTGGGACTTCCGCCTGCAGCACATGCGCCAGGAACTGGTGGCGGACGGTGTCTTCGACTTCGACCCGGAAGTGGGCGACCTGCAGGTGCAGCGCTTCTTCCCGGACGAGCTTGATGAGGCGTGGAACAACACAGCCTGGACCCTGACGGGCCGTCTCGCCATGCTCGATGTTCTGTATACGGGGGCCTATCTCGACCGGGAAGTGAACCAGACCATCGATTACACGGGCTATGCCAATATTGGCGGCTTCATTCCCTACTATATCTGCGAGTTTCCGAGCTACGCATCCTGTGAGGAGCCGACCCTGGGCTTCAGCGGCGAGATCGAGAACGAGCGTTTCACCCACGAGGTGCGCGTGACCACGCCGGCCGAATGGCGCGTGCGGGCAACCCTGGGCGTCTTCTACGATGACCAGGACATCATCGAACGGGGCAATTTCATCTACTTCGGCACCATCGCCCAGGGCTTTGCCCCGAACGCACCCATCGCGGGGGCCTCGAACTCCGATCCCTCGACCCGGCCGCCAGGGGTCGCGTTCTTTAACGATATCACGCGGACGGAACAACAGGTGGCCATTTTCGGCGAGGTGGCCTTCGACATCTTGCCGGATTTGCTCACGGTCACGGGCGGCTTCCGGTATTTCGACCTTGAAGTCGACGTGAAGGGCTCGGCCAATTTTGCCGTGCGGGGCGAGGACACGGACTCCGGCGTCAATCTTGACGCGGTGCTGGCCGACGCGGCCCCCCTCGTGGAGGAGGACGTGGTCTTCAAGGCCAATGTGAGCCTGACGCCCACGGACAATACCTTGTTCTACTTCACCTATTCCGAGGGCTTCCGCCCGGGCGGCTTCAACCGCGGCGGCGGACAATCCAACAATCCCGAGCTTGGGGTCGTGCCGTTCACCTTTGAGACCGACACGGTCACGAATTATGAAATCGGCTGGAAGACGAGCTTCTTTGACAACACGCTGCAGTTCAACGGTGCAGCCTTCTTTGTGCAGTGGTCGGATATCCAGACCTCGGTGTTCAACCAGGACATCTTCTTCCTCACCTTTAATGACAATTCGGCCGATGCGGAAATTCGCGGTGTGGAAGGCGATTTCATCTGGGCCCCGACGGATCAATTGGTGATTGCCGGTGCCTTCTCCGTCCTGGACACGGAACTGACCGACACCCTGCCGAGCGTGGTCAATGTGGCTCCGGTGGGCAGCGAACTGGCCCTGGCGCCGAACTTCCAGGGGAACATCCGGGCCCGTTACACATGGTATCTCGATGACCTGATCCCGTATGTTCAGGGGGCGCTTGTCTATTCGGCCGACAGCTTCAGCTCCATCGTGGTCGACCCGAACAACCGCTTCCTCCAGGACAGCTACGTCACCCTGGATGCGGCCGTGGGCGTCGACATGGATCAATGGCGCGCCGAGTTCTTCATCGAAAATCTGGGGGATGAGCGTGCGGAACTGTTCATCAACACCCAGGACAATGTGCGCCGCATCACCACCAACCGTCCACGGACCATCGGCTTCCGGGTCAACTACACTTACTGACCCGGCGCGGGCGGTCTGATCGGATGAAGCAGCGGGTGTGGCCATGACCGAATCTTCAGCCGAACCCGCCAAAGCGGCCAAGGCCCTGCTCCAGCAGGGCCGGCCCACCGAGGCAGCGCAGGCCGCACTCGCGGCCCTTGAGGCGGCTCCGGACGATCGGGACACGCTCTATGTCCTCGCCGTCGCAAGGCGCTATGTCGGGGATGGTTCCGGCGCCGCCGCCGCGCTAGGCGATCTCAAACGAGCCCATCCCGGGTTCGGGCGGGCCGACCAGGAAGAAGGCCACCTTTTGCGCGGCCAGGGCCGCTCCGTTGAGGCCGCGGCGGCCTTTCGCCGGGCCGTTTCCGCCAATCCCGCCCTCCTTGCCAGTTGGCAGTCCCTTGCCGATCTTGCTCGCGACGCTTCGGACGGGCCGGCGGCGCAGCGGTATGAAGCGGAAGTGGCGCGGCTTAAGGCCCTGCCACCCGAACTCCTCTCGGTGATGAGTTTTCTCCATGAGGGGCGCCTTCAAAAGGCCGAGGCGCTCGCCCGCAGCTTCTTGCAAAAGCACAAAACCCACATCGAGGGCATGCGACTGCTCGCCGAGATCGGCATGCGCCTCCATATCCTCGACGATGCCGAATTCCTCCTGGAAAGCTGTCTGGCGCTGGAGCCGGACCATATCCCGGCGCGCTTTGACTATGTCACGGTCCTGAACAAGCGCCAGAAATACGCGCAGGCCCATGGCGAGGCGCTGGCCCTTTACGAGCGCGATCCGAACAATCCGGCGTTCATCACGGCGCTTGCCAATCAGGACTTGGCCCTTGGCCATGTGGACCGGGCGCTGGAGCTTTACGATGCGGTGCTCGCCAAGGCGCCCGGCAATGCCAGCATTCACCTCTCCCGCGGCCATGCCTTCAAGACCGTGGGCAAGTCGGCGGACGCCGTGGCCGCATACCGCGCCGCGGCCGCGGCCCGGCCGGGCTACGGCGATGCCTATTGGAGCCTTGCCAATCTCAAGACCTATCGGTTCGAGGGAGCGGAACTGGAGGCCATGCGCGCGGCGGCGGACGCGCCGCACACGCCCCATACGGATCGCTATCACCTCCATTTCGCCCTCGGCAAGGCCTTTGACGATCAGGGCGATGCGGATCGGGCCTTTTATCACTATGCTGAAGGTAATGCTCTTAAGCGGGCCGAACTGCGCTACAGCGCCGAGCGGATGGACAGTGAGTTCGCGCGCCAGAGATCCGTTTGCGGACCGGAGCTGTTCAACGCCAAAGCGGGGCAGGGGGCGCGGGCGCCCGATCCGATCTTTATCCTTGGCCTGCCGCGCGCCGGCTCCACTCTGATTGAGCAGATCCTGGCCTCCCATTCCATGGTCGATGGCACCCTTGAGCTGCCGCATATTCTCGCCTTGGCCCACCGGCTGGGCGGCCGGCGCAGTCTTCAGGACGAGCCGCGCTACCCGGGGATCCTGAGCGATCTGGAGGCGGACAAAACGCGCCATCTTGGTGAGCAATATATTGAGGAAACGCGCATCCACCGGGCGGGCGCGCCGTTCTTCACCGACAAGATGCCCAACAATTTCCGCCATATCGGGCTCATTCATCTCATTCTGCCCAATGCCAAGATCATCGATGCGCGCCGGGCGCCCATGGATTGCTGCTTCAGCTGTTTCAAGCAGCTTTTCGCCGAAGGGCAGGAATTCACCTACGGCCTTGAGGATGTGGGACGGTACTACCGGGGCTATGTGGACCTCATGGACCATTGGGATCGGGTTTTACCCGGCAAGATCCTCCGTGTTCAGCACGAAGACGTGATTCAGGACCTGGAAGGCCAGGTGCGCCGTTTACTGGAATTCTGCGACTTGCCCTTTGAAGAGGCCTGTGTGTCTTTTAATAAGACCGAACGGGCGATCCGCACCGCGAGTGCCGAACAGGTGCGCCGGCCCCTCAACACCGACGGGGTGGACCAGTGGCGCCGCTTTGAGGCCCATCTGGGGCCTCTCAAAGAGGCCCTCGGTCCGCTTGCACCGGCGAGCGCGAAAGCCAGGGCAGGACCTGGAGCTGCCCCATGAAACGTCTGCTGATCATTGCCCACGCACCGTCGGACAACACGCGGGCGCTGGCCGAGGCGGCGGTTTACGGTGCCCGACATCCGGATGTTTCTGGGGTCCAGGTTGACGTGAAGGCGCCGCTTGAGGCGGGACCAGAGGATGTGCTGCCGGCGGACGGTCTCCTGCTCGGCACGACGGAAAATCTCGGCTACATGGCGGGGGCAGTAAAGGACTTTTTCGACCGAACGTATTATCCGGTCCTGGAGGAAAAACAGGGCTTGCCCTTTGCCTTGTATATTCGCGCCGGCCATGACGGGACCGGCACACGGCGCGCCATTGACAGCATCATCACGGGCCTGCGCTGGAAGCCCGTCGCGGAACCGGTTTTGTGCCGTGGTCCCTGGCAGGACGGTTTTCTTGACGATGTGCGCGAACTGGGCACCCTTATGGCCGCGGGACTGGAAGCCTCCGTCTTCTGACTGTTCGCCAGTCAATCCGTTTGCAGATGGTGAAGCAGGACCGTGAGGGCCGTCGCCGCGAAAGCGTCCATATTGCGGGCCCGGTCCGCGTCGCCTGTGCGCGCCATGTGGCTGGCCTGCTCCGGCCCGCTGATGGCGACACAGGTGTGGCCCGCCGGATCGCCGTACGGGTTGCCGTCGGGACCGGCCGCGCCCGTCTCCGACAGGCCCCAGCTTGCGCGATAGGTGCTCCGCGCGAGCTCGGCCAGCCATACGGCATAGGGCTGCGTGCTGGAGCGCATGCCCTGGTCCTTCACCTCCCCGACGCCGCCGGGTTTCAGCACGTTGAGCGCGCGCGGTGTGTAGACGACCTGTCCGCCCAGATAAAAGCGGGAGGCGCCGGGCACGGCGAGCAGGGCGGCGGAAATCAATCCCCCGGCGGAGGATTCGGCAATTGCTACGGTTTCGCGCCGGGCCGCAAGGCGCCCGCCCACCGCTTTGGCGAGGCTCAAGGTGTGATCGCTCAGCATGGGTCCGGATCCTCAGCCGCAACCCACGATGCCGCCATCGACGGGGATGACCGCACCGGTGATGTAGGCGCCGGCCCGGGAGGACAGGAACACCGCCGTTCCGCCCACGTCTTCAGGTGTGCCGATGCGCCCACGCGGATTGCTCGCGCGGATCTGGTCGCCGAAGGCATCGAGTGTTGCGGCCATCATCTTGCTTTCAAACGGTCCGGGCGCGATGGCATTGACCGTGATGTCGTCCTTGGAGAGACGGCGCGCCAGGGAGCGGGTCAGGTGATGCACGCCGGCCTTCGCGGCGGCGTAGGAATAGGTCTCGATGGGATTGACGTGCAGACCGTCGATGGAGCCCACATTGATCACCCGGGCCGGATCTTCCGCCGTGGCGGCTGTGCGCATCACGGGCAGCAGTTTCTGGGTGAGGAAAAAGACCGACTTCACATTGAGGTCCATGACCTTGTCCCAGCCGATTTCGGGAAAGCTGTCGATGTCTTCTCCCCAGGTGGCCCCGGCATTGTTCACCAGGATGTGCAGCGCGTTTTCCCGTTCGCGAATTTGGGAGGCCAGGCGTTCGACCTCGCTCATCTCGGACAGGTCGGCGGGCAGGGAGATGCAGGTGCCGTGTTCGGACAGTTGCGCTGCCACCTCGTCGCACACCTGCGCCTTGCGCGAGGAAATATAGGTCCGCACACCCCGGGCCACGAAATGCTGGGCAATCATCAGGCCGATGCCGCGCGACCCGCCGGTCACGAGGGCGACCTTACCGTCGATTGAAAACAAGGGGTCCATGGCGCGCGTTCTCCCGGGTTCGGCGGCCGGGATCTGCCCGGCCCGTTGTCATGGCCATATTCTCACCCAGGAGACCCCGGCCGTCCAGCCGGCCGGGCGCGCACGGCGTCAGGCGCGCACGAAAATACTGCTCTTGCCGATCAAGGTCAGGGAGCGGGTGGCCTCGGCGATCTGCCGGACATATTCCGGATACGGCATGTCAGCCATGGGGGCCGTGTTGTGGCTCACGAGACGCGTGGCAATGGCATTGACGAACTCATAGCCCGTAGGCGCGTCGGGCTCGTGGTACTGGTCATAGAGCGGCGGAAAAGATGTGTGCAGATCTTCCAGAACATAAATGCCCCCCGGTTTCATGGTCAGGAACAGCTCGCACATGGCCAGGATTTGGTGGCGCCAGAAGTGGGACGCGTCGTCCATGATCACCGCGGCATCGATCCGGGAAAGTTGGCGCAGCACGGGGATCTGGCCAAGATCGAGGATCTGGACGTCAATCCGCTCGCTTTTTTCCGTCAGGCAATCGGGGCGAATGTCGATGCCGATCATCTCGGCCTTGGGGAAATAGCCCCGCCAGGTGCGCAAAGAAGCGCCCTTGTTCCATTTGGGCCCGATGCCAAGCTCCAGCAGGGTAAAGCTTTCATTGCGCAGATGGGCCAGCGCCACTTCGTAGGAGCGCAGATAATCATGGCCCATCATGACTTCGCCCTTGGAATTGCGATAGATCGTCGCCTTATCCGTGTTGTTCTGGATGCCGATGGCATCGAGGTCTGAAGGCAGACGATTGTCGATGGCCGTGGCCGGGCTCGCGTCATAGGCCCGGGCGAGGCGGGGCAGGACGCCGCGAGCGATCTTGGATTGATCGGCGGCCGATTCCTTGGTCCAGCTGCGGATGTAATCGGCGCGCAGGGTGCGCGGCGCCGGGGAGCGCGGCATGATCTGATAGGTCTTGTCGCCGGCTGGCTTGGCCGCGGCCTCAAGCGCCGCCTTGATCCGCGCTTCGCTCGCGCC
>CAYYTT010000171.1:0-7069 GCA_964474635.1 uncultured Alphaproteobacteria bacterium
GGTCCACGGCGCGTCACCCGTGAGCGGATCGGGGAGGCGACGGGCTTTGGCGGACTTTGGGTCTCAACGCGTGCCCGGGGAACAGGGCGCGGGGCCGCCGGAACGATGGCGCCGGCCTCGTGGGCGCCTTCGCGATCGGCGAGGCGTACCTTCACATCGGCTCCGGCCACTTCCTCGGCGGGCGGCGCGAGCGTGGCGGCGGGCACCGCCGAAAGCGCGGCTTGGGCCGGGGCGCCGATCAGGCGGGGCGGAATGGGTCTGCGATCGGACGGTGTGGCCGGCGCCGGTGTGATCGAGGCCGGCGGCGCGTCGTCCGGCAGGCCGGGCTCGATGGTCCCGTCCCCCTCGTCCCCGGCCAGAAGATCCGGGGCCGACAGGATCTGGGCGCCGATCCCGCGCTTCAGATCCCGCGACAGGGTGATCCGGGCCGGCCGGCCACTGAGGCGGGCCCGGTAGATCTGGGTCATCTCCAGCACGCGCTGCACATAGTTGCGGGTCTCGCGGAACGGGATGGTCTCGATCCAGTCCACCGCATCGACGGCCGGGTCTCGCGGATCGCCAAATTCCTCAAGCCAGCGGGTGATCCGCGTCGGCCCCGCATTGTAAGCGGCGGCCGCGAGCACGTAAGACCCGCCATAGCGCCGGATCAGGTCACCGAGATAGGCCCGCCCCACCTGAGTGTTGTAGTCCGGGCGCTCCGTCAGCCAGGCCTGGTTGTAGGCAAGGCCATGGGCCTGGGCCGTGCGCCGCGCCGTGGCGGGCAGCACCTGCATCAGGCCATGGGCCCGGGCATGGGAAATCGCCGCCGGATTGAATTCGCTCTCCTGACGGATAATCGCATGGGTGAGGGCCGGCTCGGGCTCTTCGTCCTTGCCTTGATAGGGGGGCAGATCGAAGACCGGATAGGCGTAATCCGTGGCAGGATGGTTCTCATACGTGGCAAGCTTGCCGGTGCGCACAGACCAGTGGGGCAGGCCCATCTCACGGGCCAGTTGCGCAACAAGGGCGTGGCGCTCCGGTGAGGGATCGACACGCACAAGCTGGCGCAAAAACCGACTGACGACATAATCGGAGGCAAAATCGGAGGCGACGAGGGCCGCCCGGGTCAGGGGGGCTTTGCGGAAGGCCGCTACGGTCTGTGGCGAGGGCCGGGTCGTTGCCGGCAGGGAAAGATCCGCAAAAACGCCGCCGGCGCGCTCGGCGGCGAGCTGGCCGTAAAAGGTCGTGTTGTGGGTGCTGGCAAGTTCATAAAGGCTTTGCGCCATGTCCTTCCGTCCCATGGCCTCGGCGGCCCGGCCTTGCCAGTAAAGGCCCCGGCCCAGGCTGATCGGCCGTGAGACTTCCTTGGTCATGCGCGCGAAATGCTGAAGCGCGGCCGGCGCATCGCCCAGGTACCGCAGCGCGATCCAGCCGGCGCGCGCCTCGCAAAAGGCAAAAGAACCGCCGCGCTCGAACCCGTGGGCTTTCAAAAACCGATAGGCGAGGTCGGGCCGGTCGGCCTGCAGCGCCTCGATGGCCTGACGCCGGCGTTCATAATACCAGCGGCTTGGATCACCCATGCCCTCGGCCGTGCCGGGCACCTGCAGCAGCAGGGGCCAGGTGTCCTTATGGCGCCCGCGCACCCGGCGCCAGCGTACCCGTTCATAGAGCAGGCCCGGATCCGTCTGCAGACTGTCGGGCACCGCCGAGATCGCGCCGTCGACGCCGCGCGTATTGCGCCGCAGGGCAAGGCGCGCGCGCGCCAGGGCGGCCTGGTCCTTGTCCACCAGCGAGAGCATGCGCTGGGCCGACGTGGTCTGACCGGCCCAGATCAGGCGGTCGAGGCGCTGCCCGTGGTGGTCGCGGGTCAGATATTTGCCGTAGCGGGAGCGCGCCAGGCGTTCCGCCTCAATGGACAAGGTCGCATCCATCCAGGCCTCGATCAGGTGGTCCTTGGCGTTGCGCGTCTGGCCCAGGGCGAAATAGGCCTCCGCCAGGCGCAGCGCCCCGTCGCCGGTCACCGGTTCGTGGGCCGTGAACCAGTCGACCACCATCTCCGGGGCAATGCCGAAGGGCATGGCCTCCTCGGCGCGCTCGCGCAACAGGCGAATGTCAGGCCAATCGGGGGCGGCACTGATAAAGCCGGCCAGATCATCGAACGGGGCGCCGGCCCCCCGGTCGAGCAGGTAGCGCCAGCGGATAATCTGCGCAGCCGTGGGATCCTTGACGTCCACCAGCATGGGCATGGCGGCGTTCCAGCCGGCCTTGCGCGCCCGGTCCAGAATCCGGCGCAGCAGGCGGGCGTCGGCGAGGCTCAGAACCTTGGGCGGCGCGGCCTCGGGCCGTGGCAGGGGCACCGGCGCGGCCAGGGCGCGCGCCGGCGCCAGATATGGGCCAATAACCAAGCCGGTGCCAACCAAACCAGCAAGGGCGACGCCGGCGAGCGCAACGGCGGCGCGTCCGGCGCGCAGAGGGCGAAAAGACCGCGCGGCGCGGGGACGTGGTCGTCGAGATCCTGAAGGGATCATCCCATCCTCAATATCGCTTTGATGCATAGTGCCGCCGGTGAGGATACGCGTCCTGGAACCGGGTGAGCGGACCCTGAACACCCGCGCGGACGGAAGGCCAGTCCATGGAACCGTGGATCACCGCATTGCGCGTGTGCACTCCAAACCGACACCCGAAACCTAGCTGAGCCGGCGCCGCGAAACGACCACCAAAATTCCGTTAGTCTGCCCAGCGGGGCGCAAATCGCCTGCTGAACCATTGTGTTAAATTTCCGCCATGACCCAGGGATACGGGACCCAGGGATACGGGACCCAGGGATACGGGACACAGGCACATCAGGGATCCGTCGCCACCGGCCCAGCCTCATCATGGCGCGCATCATTCTAGTCATGTCACGAGTCGGTGCGCTAACACGCAAGGGCGATGGGGGAGCCGACCGCTCCAGCCGGATCGCCCCTTGACCGGGATCGGCCTGTCCGCCATGTCACGGATCTTTCGTAAACCGCGTGATAGCCGGGGCCCAGCGCCGGCCCAATTCCCTTAAAGCCCCGGGACCACAGTCTTCGGCAGTCAGGAAGGACAGACCATGGCGAGCGCCGCCACAGCCCTAGCACCGCGCCTGCGTGGCTCGATTTGCGCCCTGGCGACGCCCTTCGCGGATGGGGCCGTCGACTGGGCGGCGCTGGAGCGGCTCATCCTGTGGCATCTGGAGGAAGGGACCCACGGGCTTGCGGTGTGCGGCACCACGGCCGAAACGCCGGCCCTGAGCGCCGATGAGCGGGGCAGCATTATTGCCCTTGCCGTGCGCCTTGCCGATGGGCGCATTCCCATCCTGGCCGGCACGGGCGCCAGCAGCACCCCCGCGACCATCGAGGCAACCCGCATGGCGCTCGATTTGGGCGCGGATGCTGCCCTTGTCGTCACGCCCTCTTATAATCGTCCGAGCCAGGAAGGCATGCTGGCCCATTTCACGGCCGTGCATGAGGCCGTGCCGATCCCGCTTGTTCTTTACACGGTGCCGGCGCGCACGGGCAGCGACATTGCCCTGCCCACGCTGGCGGCCCTCGCGCGGCTGGAGCGGATTGTCGGCATCAAGGACGCGACGGGAGATCTCACGCGGGTCAGCCTGACCCGGCGCCTGTGCGGACCGGGTTTTGTGCAATTGTCCGGAGAGGACGGCACGGCGCTCGGCTTTAATGCCCATGGCGGCGTGGGCTGCATCTCAGTGAGCGCCAATGTGGCGCCGGAGGCCTGCGCGGCGTTCCAGACGGCGTGTCTTGCCGGGCGTTTCGACAAGGCCCTTGAGGTCCAGGACCGCTTGATGCCGCTGCACAAGGCGCTGTTCGTTGAGGCCAGTCCTCAGCCCACGAAATATGCCCTTGCCGCGCGCGGGCTGTGCCGCGCCGAGATGCGCCTGCCCCTCCTGGAGGCCTCCGAGGCGGCCCGCGCGGCCGTCGACGAGGCCCTGGCCGTCGCGGGGCTGGGGCCTGTGTCCTTCGGCGACCGGCCCGGCCTCGCCGCGGCACCCTAAAGTTCAAGGAGAAGCCCGCCATGGCGCCCCGTCCCGCGTCTTCGGTCCGCAAGGTCGTGGCCGAAAACCGCAAAGCCCGCCACAATTACAGCATCGAGAACACCATCGAGGCCGGCATCGTGCTGACCGGCACGGAGGTGAAGTCCTTGCGCGGAGGCGCGGCCAACATCGCCGAAAGCTACGCCTCCATGGAGGGCGACGACCTTGTGCTGATCAATGCCTATATCCCCGAATACACGTTCGGCAATCGCGAGAACCATGAGCCGCGCCGGCCGCGCAAACTGCTGCTGCACCGGCGCGAGATCAACAAATGGGGCGGCGAGGTCGCGCGCGGCGGGATGACCATCGTGCCCTTGCGGCTCTATTTCAACGATGCCGGCCGTGCCAAACTCGAACTCGGCCTCGCCAAGGGCAAAAAGGCCCACGACAAGCGCCAGAGCGAGAAAGAACGCGACTGGAACCGGGAAAAACAACGCCTGCTGAAGGACCATGGGTAAGGGGGGCTGGCCCTTGCCGGCGCGGTGAATGGCGCATGCCCCAACCGGCGCCGCGTTGTCCGGCGGGTTTCTTGTCACGGACGGGGCATCTTGTCCTTCACCGGAGCGACGGGTTGAGACAGACTATACGGACAGGTGACAGGATTGAGGGGCGAGCCCGGCGTCAGACACGGGTCGCCGGGAGGAGAAGAGCCATGCCCAAGACGCCCTTTTTCGGCGATCCGCTCGGGGACGATCTGCTGGCCTTGCCGGCGATCCTGTCGGCGACCATGGGCCTTGTGCCCTTCAGCCAGCGCAATGTGCTCGTGGACAACCTGTTCTACAATGTGGGCGATCTGTCGGCTGAGGAAGTCGCCCTGCTCACCACCGAGATCAATGTGGAGGGCTCCATCCTCGTCGTCTGGCCCTCGCCGGAGCGCAAGGGCATGCGCCTGCGCAAATTCGACGACCACGCCGAATTGGTGGACGCGCCCGGCCAGACGATCACCCGATTTGTCGTGAGCGGTGTGGGCAGTTCCGATCTGGGCGGCGCGGCGCTCGCCCGTACGCTCGCCAATCATGTCAAGGAGCCCGTGGGCGCCATCGTCGCCGGCTACGGCGTGGCCGATCTGTGGACGGAGGCCCTGGGCGGCTGGTTGGTGCTCGGCCGGGCCAATCAGTTCCTGCACACCGTTTATGCCGTTGCCGACCCCGCCCTGGTGGAGACCGCCCTCGACACGGGCCAGGAGGTCTTTTCGTCTTCCTTCCGCAACTTGAGCCGGCTCGGCATTCCCGGGCTTGACAGCGACGCGCTCGCCAAGGCCGATCCGCTCGCCCATATGGTCATCAGCGACACCAAGACCATCATCAAGCTGCTCGCCGATCCGCACCGGGACATTCGCTTTCTGCTCGGCCATTCCAAGGGCTGCCTGTCCATCGCCGGGGCCCTGTCTTCGGTGGCCTTGAGCCGGCGCGACGCGCTCATCCAAAAAATGCGGGCCATCGAGGTCATGACCTGCGGCGCCGTGGTGCAACTGCCCCGGGGCATTGCGCGGGTGCGCCAATATCTGGGATCGCTCGACTGGTTCGGCGGCATGAATTCGCGCCAGGACGTGCCCCACATCATGGTGGAGGGCGCGGGCCATCACTTGAACACGGCTTTGCCCTTCGCCATGGACCTCGCCGAACTCCTCCATGCGGACGCGGACGCGGATTGATGTCCGCAGGCGCAGGACAGGGGCACGCTCGTGCATTGGGTCATTCAGATGGTGCAGCTTGTCATCGCGAGCCGCTCTTGGGCGGCGCGGCGATCCAGGGCCACTGGCTCCGGATTTCGTTGCCCTGGATGGCTTCGCTTTGCTCGCCATGACGGCATGAAACTGCACCATCTGAATGTGCCGCTGCACTCGCGATGCCTGTGGTGCCATCGCGCGCCCCCCCGCGCCATCGCGCCTCCTTGCGGGGCACGGGCGCCTCGGCCGATAACCGGGTCAGCTGTGTGCCGGGCCAGGTGTGTGCCGGGCCAGGTGTGTGCCGGGCCAGGTGTGTGGATGTGAGGCCGCGTAAGGGAGAAAGAGCGCCATGGATTGGTTTTCCGGAATTGTCCTGTTCGTCGTGATCTGGTGGGTCGCGCTGTTTCTGGTGCTGCCCTTCGGCGTGCGCGGCCAGCATGAGGCGGCGGCAGTCGCCTGGGGCACGGAGCCCGGCGCCCCCGCCAAAAGCCGCATCGGCCTGCGCTTCCTCGCCACCACGGGCCTCGCGCTCGTCGTCTGGGGCGCGGTCTTTTATGGTCTGCAAAGCGGCCTTATCACCCTTGAGACCCTCACCGCCGCCCTGCCGGGCCCGGACATCCTGCCCAAAGACGCCCAGTAACCGTCCCCCCAGTAACCTTCCGCTAAAGTGTGTTTTCAGACACTGGAGCGCCTTGCCAGGGCCCCTGCACGCGCCGATAGTGTGAAGCGGATGGGATATCGGCGCGGGAGAAAACGATGGCGCGGATCTGGACAGCGCTTCAGGCGGCCTGGGCGTGGGTTGTCGAGACCATTTGGCCGTTTTTGGTGAACGCCGATCTCAACACGGCGTTGGGTGTGATTACCGGTACCATCAGTGTTCTGATGTTCGTCATTGGCGGGGTGAGATGGGCCCGCCGGCCCGATCCCATCGGGTTCTACGATAAGGCGTTCGAGGCGGATAATGGGGGGCCGCTGTTCGACCCCAAGGAACCGCCCAGGGACGACACGCCGCGCGGCCTGCTCGATCTGCTGATCGCTGATTCTCAGACCGTACGCTTCAACGATGTCACCGGGTTCGCGGGCACGGTGGAGGCCTGGTGCCTGGATAAAGCGCGGCAATCGGACGGCCTGCTGATCCATGGCGAGGGCGGCCAGGGCAAGACCCGCCTCATGATCGCCGTCTGTGCCCGCATGCGCGACCAACACCGCTGGGCGGCCGGGTTTCTGCGCGCGCCGGCGACGTCGCACCCGGACCATGACACGCGCCGCCGCGAAGCCGTCCTCCATCTGCTCAAACGCCACCGCCGCAAGGGCCTGCTGATCGTGATGGATGAGGCGGCGGG
>CAYYTT010000171.1:7169-8413 GCA_964474635.1 uncultured Alphaproteobacteria bacterium
TGCTCAAACGCCACCGCCGCAAGGGCCTGCTGATCGTGATGGATGAGGCGGCGGGGCGCGGCGCGGAACTGCGTGCCCTTGCACGACTGATCGCCGAAAACGCGGGTAAAGGGCGCCGGCCCGTGCGGCTCGTTTTGCTGGCGCGCAATACGGCCTGGTTCGCGCAGATGCGCGCCCGGCGGGATATCGGCGTGGGCACGGGGGATGCGCGGGAGGTCGATCTCCTCTTTGCCGGGCCGGATGAAGGCGTGCGCGCCCTGCCATCTGTGACGGGGGCTGAGGATCGTGAGGCCCTGCTGCGCGCCGCCCTGGACCAGATGCGCAAACCGGCGCGAGATTTGGGCGTGAAGCCTCGCGCCGGTGCGCCGTCCAAGCGGCTAATGCACGCCATCCGCACGGAGCCGCAATATGCCCAGCCCCTGGCGCTCCACATGGCGGCCCTGCTGCACCTGGCCGGTGAACCCCTTGAGGACGGCACGTCCGGGCTGCCGGCGCTGTTCTCCGGTGTTCTGGCGCTGGAGCGGCTGCGCTGGGAGCGCCGCTTCGGCGGGACGGACGAGGCCCGGGAACGGGCCCTGATCCGCGCCCTGATCCAAATTGCCCTGGTGGGCGGCACCACGGGCCAGAAGGAATTGCGCGGCCTGTTGCGCCAGGATGGTCATTACGCGGAGCGCAAAACCAATCCGTCCGCCCTCGACGGTATCCTGGCCGATCTGCGCGCCCTGTATGGCCGCAACGGCAACGCCGTCATCCCCCTGCGGCCCGACGTCATCGCCGAACACCTCATTCTGCGTGAGGCGGACCACGGCCTCGCCCCGACCCTGCAGGGAACCTTCGACTGGCTCGGGGCCTTGGACGAGGATGAGACGGAGATGGCGACGGAGACCGAGACCGAGACCGAGACCGGCGACACCCGCATCCTCAACGCCTTCCTGGTCCTTGCCCGCGCCCAAAGGACCGACATCCACGGTCCCGCCGCGGACACCCTCATGGCGCCCATCGAACAGGGTCTGTCCGCGTGTCCCTACGCCGCCCTGTCCCGGCTCGATCGCGCGTTTCCAGTCACCCACACGGATCTGGCGCGCCTGTCCCTGGTCCTGACACAGGCTCATGTTACCGCTGCGCGCACGCGGGAAGGCGGCGACGGAAGCGACTCGGCACAAAGCGATTTGGCGGCCAGCCTCAATAGTCTCGGGATCCGCTATGCCGATCTCGGGCGGGCGGCGGAGGCCCTGGAGCCGAGC
>CAYYTT010000172.1:0-8256 GCA_964474635.1 uncultured Alphaproteobacteria bacterium
AATGAGCCATCGACGGACCGGGCCCGGATCAAGAGGCGCGTCTCCTCTGCCCGGGCCGGACCCGAAGACGAGGCCAGCACGGCCAGAACCAGGGCAAGGATCGATGAGCGGGTGAACCGGAGGGACATGGGGGAACTCCTTATCCTTCAGGGATTGCGGCCCGGGCCGTCTGGGGAGGGGCCGTCTGGGGAGGGGGCGCCTGGGGAGGGGGCGGCTCCCGTTGGTCCGGGATGCGCGGGGCGGCGAAAAACAAGCCGGGATTTTAAACCCAAAAGGCCTTGACAGGCCTCCTGCACCCTGGCGGTGAGCTTAAGAAAAAGTTATTGTACCGGTATTGGCTATGATTCAGGATCACAGGCCGCCTTCCCGTTTGGGTCCGGCCTTTCGGATCCAGCCATATAGATCGGGCCATATGGATCGGGAATGTTGGTCTGGCCTTTTTGAGATCCCTCAACGCGCCATCACGCCAACGATAAAGATGGGCCGGACTGTCCGGCCGATCGCACCAATGGGACTGAATTCGATGTTTCGCACCGTAAAAGCCTGCAGCGCAGCGCTCGGCCTTGTGGCTCTCGGACTGGGCGGCTGTGCCACCATCACCCCAACACCGTTCGAGCCCTCCTATTTATCCGAACGCATGTCCGCCGAAGAAGCCGGCTACACCCAGGTGTTTGTGGATACGATCCTGGCGGCCTGCGAAACGGCCCGGTCGCCCGAGGGGCAGCGCTTTTTGCGCCGGGACAAGGTGCGTAAATCCGCAACCGGCCTGAACGGGATGACCCGGGTGGCGGCCATGGAGCGTCGCCTGCTTGCAACGGGTCCAAGCACGGTGCGCCCTGTCTTCCGCTCCGTTCGTGAATTCGAAGTGCCCCTTGTGCAAACCCCTCCCATCACCGCACGCCATGAGCTTGCCGCCCGTGTGGCGCCGCCGGCGCTCTATGCCTCGCTCCATGAGGATATCGTCGAGCTGATGCGGCTTGTGGACAAGGTCAAGCAGAACGGCAACCGGGCGAAGGTTTCGCAAGTCGAAGAGCTTGTGCATCAGGCCCGGGCCGTGTGCGAAGGCAACAGCGTGGTGGTCGGCGAGACCTATGCGCGGGCCGAGGACGGCGCGGCGGCGACCCGCCGTGTGGCGATTTTGGGTGAGGATGCGCCTTCCGCGTCCATGCACATGGCCAGTGCCGACGAGACGGGTGCCGACGAGACGGGTGCCGACGAGACCGATGATAGGGCCCTGGAGCCCCAGGCCACCGTCCAGATGACGGCGGGCACCATGGACCCGACGGGCGCGGATACCTTGATCGTGCCGGCCCCGACGCGGTTCCTCACCGTGCAGACCGCCCCGGCAGAGGACGGCGTGGCGCGGCTTCGCCTGTTCACGGTCCGCGATGGGTTCGAGCTGGAACTCGATCCGGACCTGCGGGCCGCCGTCCAGGCCAACGAAACGCTGGACACGCTTGTCACACTGCGCTGAGCCTTCAGCAGACAAGATCAATACGCGTTCAAGCCGGGCCCCGTGCCCGGCTTTTTTGCGTCTGGCGCCCAAGATCAGCCTGGGGCCCGGGCCGGCGCTTCACCATGCGGCGCAAACCTCTGTTGACAAAACCGATCCAGGATTTAGAACAAATATGGAACGGAACAGAGTGCGAACATGAGCGGGAAAACCCAGAAAAAGCTTGGGACACAGCTTGGAACAAGACTTGGAAGAAGGCTTGGAAAAGACCCCAGGCCAGATGCCAGATCGGGTGCTGAAGCGGACAGGGGGCAGGGTGCCGCGCCGAACAGGGAAGGATCGGGGCAATGCTCTTTGGAGGCTGAGGCTCACGGCACGGCCCCGGCCAGGGCTGGAAAAACCGAGCGTTTGCGCGCTTTGCGCTCCCGCATCGCCGCCCTGGAAGGCCAGGACGGCGCTCCGGCCCTTTGTCCAGCGGTCCTGGCGCCCCGGACATCTTCTCCTGAGCCCCCTTTATCCCAGGCAGCCTCAAGACCTGTGGATAAGCGCTCGGATATCAGCTCCGGCCCGGCGGCTTGTGCACAGATGCGCGAAACTCATCCACAGGAGTCTGGCGCCGGCGCGAATCTTGGCCAGGATGACCATCCTGGATTTTTGCGCCTGGCGCACGGAGCCAGTGCTGACCTTTGCGCCGATATTTCCGGATTGCGCCTTGCCTTCGGGGCCCTGCACGAAATCGCGGGCACCCAGGAACGGGCCTACTGGTCGGGGCTGGGCTTCACGCTGGCCCTGGCCGGGGTTTGCGCCCGGTTGCGCCGCGGTGCGGTGGTCTGGGTGCGCGAGGCCCGTTTCGCCCAGGATTACGGTGTGCCCCATGCTTGGGGTCTGCCGCTTTTCGGGGTGCGGCCCGGTCGCGTGGTTCTGGTGTGTCCGGAGACGGACAAGGATGTGCTTTGGGGTCTTGAGGCGGCGGTTCAAGAGGCCCGTATTGCGGCCGTCGTCGGAGAGATCCCGCCGCCGGCCGGGGGCCGGGAGCGCGGCTATGGCCTGACGGCAAGCCGGCGGCTCCATCTGGCGGCCCAGCGTTCAGGCGTGCCGCTGCTCATCTTCCGGGGCCGGAAGACCGGGCAGCCCAGCGCCGCGCGCAGCCGCTGGCTCATCGCTCCGGGCGCGCGGCGGGCCGAGGACGACTGGGCGCCCCGCTGGCAGGCGGACTTGGAGATGTGCCGCGCAGGGCCGGGGCAAGTCGTGCACCGCGGCCGATGGGACTTGGAGTGGGATCATGAGGCGTATCGTTTCCGTCTGGCTGCCCCGCTGGCCGATCGACCGCCTGTCCCGGGACCAGCGCACGGGCGGGCCGGCTCGCCCGTCCATGGGAGCAGTCCCGCCTATTCAGCGATCCAGGGCCGCATCGCCTCAGGTTGACTTGTGGCCCGATTCCCGATCATCGCAATCATCACCATCGCGATCATCCTCGGGGCCCCTGGCGCTCACACTGCCCCTCAAGGGCGGCCCGCGCCTCGTGGCCGTGAGTGCCGAGGCGGCCGGGCACGGACTGACTCCCGGGCAATTGCTCAGCGATGCCCGCCCCCTGTGCCCGGACTTGCGGGTGCTCACCGCCGATCCGAACGCGGATCGGACCGCCCTGGAGCGCTTGAGCGACTGGTGCGGACGATACACGCCCTGGACCGCATGCTGGCCCGATCCGCTGGTGGCCCAAAGCGCGGCCGCCGGAACGGGACGGGTCAGGGGCGACCGGGGCCAGCCCGAACGGCCCCTGGGGAGCGCTCTGGGAACGGATGAAACGGGATTGTTTCTCGACATCACGGGCTGCGCCCACCTGTTCGGCGGGGAGGCGGCCCTGCTCGGCGATCTCAAGGCCCGTCTCAAGGGCTTCGGGATCGGGGCCCGGCTTGCCCTCGCCGACACGCCCGGCGCCGCCTGGGCCCTGTCCCGCTACGGCGAGAGCGAAACCATCGTGCCGCCGGGCGCACAGGACCAGGCCCTCGCAGACCTGCCCATCGCCGCCCTGCGCCTGTCGCCGGCCCTGGTCGGCGCCCTGACCGGGCTTGGCCTCAAAACCGTCGGGGCCCTTGCTCATCTGCCCCGGGCCCCGCTCGCGGCCCGTTTCGGGACCCGCCTCCTGCATCGCCTCGACCAGGCCTCGGGGCGGATGGACGAGCCCATCTCGCCAGCCTTACCCTTTGTGCCCTACCGCGCCCGCATGGTGCTCGCCGAACCGATCAGCGAGCAGGCCCATGTGACCCATGGCCTTGAACGCCTGGCGGCGGACCTTACCGCAAGCCTGCAGCGCGATGGGCACGGCGCGCGGCGCTTCACCTTGAGCCTGTTCCAGGTCGATGGCCAGGTGCGCCATGTCACCGTGGGCGCGGCCCGGCCCATCGCCGAGGCCCGCGCCGTCACGACCCTGTTCGGGGAGGCCATCGCGCGCCTGGGCGGCGCGCTCGATGCGGGCTTTGGCATTGATGTGCTGGTGCTCTCGGGCGAGGAGACAGAGGCCCTCGCGCCCGACCAGTATGGATTTCTGGGGGCGGACGAAGAGGGTGATTGGGAGGACGAGGACCGTTTCGACCTGGAGATCAGCGGCCTGATGGACCGGCTCGGCAACCGTCTGGGGTTGGACCGGGTCCGGATTTTCCGCCCCCTGGAGAGCCACCTGCCCGAGCGTTCCGTGATGGCCGTGCCGGTGCGCGATGCCATGCGGGAACGTCGCGGCAAGGCAGACGGGGCCGGTGGTTGGCCGGCGCGCCCTGGCGAGGGGTTGGCCGCCGAAGGAGAGCGCCCCCTTGCCCTGCTGCCCTGCGCGGAGCCTGTGGATGTGGTGGCCGGCGTGCCGGAGGGCCCGCCGCGCCTCTTCCGCTGGCGCGGGGCGAGTTTCCAGGTGGCCCGTTCGGAAGGGCCCGAACGCATCGCGCCCGAATGGTGGCGGACCGGGACGGCAGGTGACCAGTCGCGCGATTATTACCGGGTGGAAGACAAGGAAGGTCGGCGTTTCTGGCTCTACCGCCACGGCCTCTATGGCCGGGAAACCGGTGAGCCCCAATGGTATCTGCACGGCGTTTTCAGTTGATCCTCCCCGTTTCTAGACTCTTGTGTTGCGCTCCATGTGTCTTGATCTCAGGCGCCTCCTGCGATAAGAACAAATGGTGAACATAAACGGTGAGAGACACAGCGTACGGGGTCCTGGGCATGGCAGTCGCGGAACTGGCGGTCAGCAGCAATTTCAGCTTCCTGCGGGGGGCGTCCCATCCCGATGAGCTGATCTATGGGGCCAAGGCGGCGGGGCTCGGCGCCGTGGGGCTTGCCGATCGCAACACTGTCGCCGGGCTGGTGCGCGCCCACAAGGCGGCCAAGGAGGTCGGCATTCGCTTCCTGCCCGGGGTGCGGCTTGTGACCCTGGACGGTTTTGAGGTGATTGCCTATCCCCGGGACCGGGCGGCCTATGGCCGTCTTACGCGTCTTTTAAGTCTTGGCAATGCCCGGGCACCCAAGGGGGAATGTCATCTGCATCTGGACGATATTCTCGCCCATGCCGAAGGCCAGATCTTCATTGCCCTGCCGCCGGGGCCCGCGGGCCTCGGGGAAGCGCCCCACCTGGAGGAAGAGACGTTTACGGAGCACCTGGTCCTCCTGCGCGAGGCGGCGCCAGGGCAGTGTTATCTGGCGCTGCGTGTCCTTTATTCAGGCGCGGACCGGCGCCGTCTTCTGGCCCTGGAGGCGTTGGCGGAGCGTCTTGACCTGCCGACCCTTGCCACCAATGACGTGCACTATCACACCCCCGAACGCCGACCCTTGCAGGATGTCCTGACGGCCATCCGCCACGGGGTGAGCGTGGCCGCGGCGGGCAAGCGCCTGTGCGCCAATGCTGAGCGCCATCTCAAGGGCCCGCAGGAGATGGAGCGTCTGTTCGCCGGGCGGGCCGGGGCCCTGGCCGCCGGCGAGCGGATCGCGAACGACTGCCGCTTCAGCCTCGATGATCTGGCCTATGACTATCCGGACGAGACTTGCGTGCCTGGTGAAACCCCCCAGGAAAGCCTTGAGCGGTTCACCTGGGAGGGGGCGGAGCAACGCTTTCGGGGCGGTGTGCCCGAGACCATCCGGGACATGATCGCCCATGAGCTCAAGCTCATCGAAGGCCTGTCCTATGCACCCTATTTTCTTACCGTCTACGACATCGTGCGCTTTGCCCGGGAGAACAGCATCCTGTGCCAGGGGCGCGGCTCGGCGGCCAATTCGGTGGTGTGCTACTGTCTGGGCATCACGGCAGTCGATCCCACACGGATCGATCTTCTATTCGAGCGCTTCGTCTCGGCGGAACGCAACGAGCCGCCCGATATTGATGTGGATTTCGAGCATGCCCGGCGCGAGGAGGTCATTCAGTATATCTACCAAAAATATGGACGGGATCGGGCCGGTATCGCCGCGACCGTGATCACCTATCGCTCCCGCAGCGCCGTGCGCGACGTGGGCAAGGCTTTGGGATTGTCCCTGGACATGGTGGCCGCGCTGAGCCGCACCATCTGGGGCTGGTCGAGCGAGGGCGTCGAGGAAGCCCATATCCGCGAACTGGGGCTCGATCCGGAGGATCCCACCCTGGCCATGGCCCTGAGCCTGACCCGCGAGCTCATCGGTTTTCCGCGTCATCTGTCCCAGCATGTGGGCGGCTTCGTGATCACGCGCAGCCCCCTGACCGAAGTGGTGCCCGTGGCCAATGCCGCCATGCCGGACCGCACCTTTGTAGAATGGGACAAGGACGATTTGGATGCCCTTGGCATTTTGAAGATCGATGTGCTGGCCCTCGGCATGCTGACCTGCGTGGGCAAGGCCTTCGATCTCCTGCGTGGCCATTATGGCCGCGATCTCGATCTGGCCAGTGTGCCTGCGGAGGATCCGGCCGTTTACGACATGCTGTGCCGGGCCGATACCGTCGGCGTCTTTCAGGTGGAAAGCCGGGCCCAGATGTCCATGCTGCCGCGTTTGAAACCCCGGGCGTTCTACGATCTCGTTATTGAGGTGGCGATTGTCCGTCCAGGGCCTATTCAGGGCGATATGGTGCACCCTTATCTGCGCCGGCGTGCCGGCGAGGAAGACGTTACTTTTCCCTCCCAGGAGCTTGAACAGGTGCTCGGCAAGACCCTGGGCGTGCCCTTGTTCCAGGAACAGGCCATGCGCATCGCCATTGTGGCCGCAGGCTTCACACCGTCAGAGGCCGATCGCCTGCGCCGGGCCATGGCGACGTTCCGCAAGGTGGGCATCATCCACCAGTTCGGCCTGCGTCTTGTGGACGGCATGGTGGGCAATGGGTACGACCGGGACTTTGCCGAACGTTGTTTCCGTCAAATCGAGGGTTTTGGGGAATATGGCTTTCCCGAAAGCCATGCGGCGAGTTTTGCGCTGCTGGTGTACATTTCGTCCTGGCTTAAATGTCATTATCCAGACGTTTTCCTGTGCGCGATCCTGAATGCCCAGCCTCTGGGCTTTTACGCGCCCGCCCAGCTTGTGCGCGATGCGCGCGATCATGGTGTCATCGTGCGCGGGGTCGACATCAATTGGAGCGGCTGGGAGGCGGGGCTTGAACCCCTGGCGGGGCCGCACATGGCGTCAACGCCGCCGCCCGATGGGGCGGCGGATCCCCAAGACCCGCCCATGCGCCGGCCCGCGGTCCTGACCCGGGAAGGGGGCAATCGCCTAGCCGTGCGCCTTGGCCTGCGGGAGGTCAAGGGGTTCAGCGAACCGCTCGCGCAGACGCTGACCCGGGCGCGGGCCCGCCTCGGCCGGCCCTTCGATAGCGTGCGTGAGGTGTGGCAGGAAACCGGCCTCGGGGCTCAGGCCCTGGAGGTGCTCGCCGAGGCGGATGCCTTTGCCTCCCTGGGGCTTGATCGGCGCGCCGCGCTCTGGGCCGTGCGCGCCCTGGAGAATGAGCCCTTGCCCCTCTTTGCCGATGTGGAGACCCGCGAGGCGGCGGTGGATCTGGTGCCCATGCCCCTGGGCGAGGAGGTGGTGCACGATTACGCCCGGCTGCGCCTGTCCTTGCGGGCCCATCCCATGGCGCTGTTGCGGCCAGTTTTCGCGGGCCGCGGTATCGTCTCCACGAGCACCCTGAAGGCCAGGGAACCCGGCGTCCGGGTGGCCGTCGCGGGCCTTGTGCTGGTGCGCCAGCGCCCCGGCAGCGCCAAGGGAACGATCTTCATCACCCTGGAGGATGAGACCGGCGTTGCGAATGTGGTGGTCTGGCCCAAGATCTTCGAGCGCTTTCGCCGGACGGTCCTTGCTTCCCGTCTCATGGTGGTAAAGGGCCGGATCCAGAGAGAAGGTATCGTCATTCATCTGGTGGCGGATCAGATCGAGGATGCCAGTGCCGATCTGGCCCGCCTGGCGGCGGACACGCCCGGCATGGACGATCCCCTGGCCGAACGGGACGCTTCGGGTCTGCCCATGCCGACCTTTACCGACGCAAGTCTTGCCCGCGCCGACGAGGTCAAACGCCCCGGCGAGGACCCCAGGGGCCTTGCCCAGGTGAAGCGCCAATTGGCCGAGGATCGCACCGCCCGGATCCTGCCGCGCTCAAGGGATTTTCATTGATGCCCCGGGGCTCGCCGGACAGCCCGACAGGCCCACCGCGCTGCGTGCCCTGCCCGCGGTTACTTGTTCAGCTCACGCATGGCCCCGTCGATCCCATCGATCGTCAGGGGGAACATGCGCCCTTCGATCAGCTGGTGGATCAGGTCGATCGAAGGGGTGTACTGCCAATGGCGTTCGGCCACCGGATTGAGCCAGACGCA
>CAYYTT010000173.1:0-8250 GCA_964474635.1 uncultured Alphaproteobacteria bacterium
GCGCCCTCGTCGTCATACTCCCCATCATACCGGTCGGGGCGCGCATCCTCGCCCGCGGCGTCCTCGGCGAAGCGGGCCCGGTCGTCCGCCCGCGGTGTCCCGTCGGGACTGGCCTGCCCGTGCGCCGGGCGCGGTGCCGCGTCCGGTCCGGGGGCTTTCGCTGAGGGGGGCAGGGGGGGCTGGTGCGCCCGCTCGGCCAGATCGGGGTTTTGGGCGGCCAGGGTGGCTGCGAAATCGAAGGGGGCGTGCCGGACATTCTCGCCAATGGGGTCCACATCGAGGCCCCCCAGGGAAGGCGTGGCGGCGGGAGCAGGCTCAGGGGTGCCCGCCGCCGGCAACGCGGCCCGGTCGCGCTCGACCGCCTCAAGACGGCCCGACAGGGCCGCCATGTCCCCGCGCAGGCTCTCCAGGCTCTGTCCGGTCCTGTCGATCAGCCGGTCGATCTTGGCGTCAAGGCCGTTTTGGGACGCTTCGGCTGGCGCTTGGGCCTGCACCGCCGGCCGGCCGCTACCGTTTGTCTCGCGCAGGCCCGTGAGGTCGGCCTTCAGGGCCGCCACGTCCTGTTCCAGGGTCTGGATCGCCTCGGCCGTGCGGTCCTCCACGCCTTCCAGGCGAACCGTGAATTCATCGAGGGCCCGGGCCAGGGCCTTGTCGAGGGCGCGGTCCAGGGCCTCTCCGGCGGTCTTGTCGAAGCGGGCTTCAAGGCCGTCGAGATCCCGGTGCTGGACGGCCTTGTCCGCCTTGGCGGAAACCGCGTCCATTTGTTCGGAAAGCTGAAAAATCCGTTCCCGGAGAGCATCGATGCCCTTGCCGTCCTGGGCCTGAAGGCCCTCGACTTGCCGTGTCAGTGTGCCGATGGTCTCTTCGACGGAGGCAATCGCCGAGACCGTGGAGGACTGGCGCTCCTGGATCTGGGAGGTGACGGAGCGCAGCGCGGTCTCAAGGCCCGCGAGGGCCGACTTGTTTTGCGTGCTCAGCCCCGCCGTTTCCAGGCGCTCCACCTGGGTGGTCAGGCTGTCCATCCGGGCCGTCAGGCGCCGGTCCATGTCTTCGACTTCGGCAAGGCGCGCGCCCTCGGCTGGGATGCGGCTGGCCAGTGCGGACAAAACATCCGTGATGCCGCTTAAGGCCTTGGCGCTGCGCGCGTCCGCGCGGTCCATGCGGGCCGACAGGGTGTCGAGGGCATTCGTTACGGGGCTCAAATCGAAGGCGATGGCGCCGTGCTCGCGCGGACGGGCGGTGCGCATGCGCTGCAGGGCCTCTTCGATGGACCCGCGCGCCTCCTCCATCATGGGGCCGACCGACAGGACCCGGGCCGGCGTTTCGTCCGCGCCGTGCGCTGCCCCATCGTCCCTTGGCTGATCGATCTGATCGCGGGACGGTGTCACGGGCTGCTGTTGCGGCGCGGGCTCTGGCCCTGTTTGGGCGGGATCGGCAAGGCGGTCGGGCCGGGAGTCGAGGGCGGCGGCGTTCGTCATGGTCTCCCTCTGGGGCTGGCTTGGGGAGGGGAAGGCCGGCGAAAGGCTCCGGCGGCAGGCAAGGGGGCACCTGCGGGCGCGTCTCAAAGCACCGAACGGGCCGTGGACACGGGCGAATGGGACAGGACGACTGGGGAACCGAACGGGCGGCGCGCGGGGGCAGGAAAGGGGCGCTGGCCACACCGTGTGGATGACCTCAGGGAGGCCGACTCACCACACCTAAACCGTAGCGACCCCTGCATAATGTGTAAAGAGTGTAAGGAAGCCACTACATCTTGCGATTTAAGGCGTGGTCTTTTTTGCTGGAAAAGGCGGGCGTCAGCGCAGTCAAGCCCGTTGGTCTTCGCTATTCTGCTGGATGTTCGCATCTGTTCAAGCGCCATGCGGCGATGCCGCTCAAGGCGAGGAGCCGTGCTTCGGGGCCGGCTGGAGACACAGGGGAGTGGGTCCATGAGGTATCAGTTCAATGCGCGATTTGCCTTGGCTAGCCGCGTGCCTGGGGCTAGCCGCGTGCCTGGGGCTAGCCGCGTGCCTGGGGCTTGCCGCGTGCCTGGGGCGATGCTCGGGCTGGGGGCCAAACGTGTGCTGAGGGCTGGGCTTGTGCTGGGTGCGGCCTTGTTCGCCGCCCCTGGTTACGCCCAGGAGCCGGCGGGCCGGGCATCGTGGGCGGAGGATGTGCCCGACCTTGGCAGCCTTGTGGCCTTTGCGACCTCTGAAAGCGATCTGCGTACGGCCGTCACCCGGTATGTGGAGGACAAGGCCGTCATTGGCCGGCGCTACCCGGTGCATTATTCGCCGGTGCGCATGGACCGCTTCGCACGCTTTTACGACGGCTGGGCCAAAGCCCTGGCGGCCGTTGATTTTACGGACCTGAACCGGCAGGGGCAGGTCGACCACATTCTGCTGCGCAATCAGATCACCTTCGACCGCGCCGCCCTGGACCTGGAGCGCCGACGCGCCGCTGAAATCGCCCCGCTGGTCCCGTTTTTCGACGCCTTGCGCGCGCTTGACGAGGCACGCCTCGACCGGGAGCGGGCCGACGGCCGGGCCGCGGCCGATGTCCTCGACAGCGTTGCACACAAAGCCCGTATGCTGATGGATGATCTCGCCGCTGGAGGAACAAGGCCGGATATCACGCCGGTCGTTGCCGTGCGTGCCGCGGAGCAGGTGCTCCACCTCGCCGAGCGCATGAGGGCGTGGAGTGCCTTCTACGATGGGTTTGATCCCATGGTCACCTTCTGGATCCGCGCGCCCTTCGCGCAACTGCAGGAGGCCCTGGCGGACTACGCCGAAGCGCTCCGGGTCCATCTGGCCGGCTACACCCCCGGGGCGCGGGCGCCGATCGTCGGCGATCCGGTGGGGGCGGAGGGTCTTGCCGCCGGCATGGCCCACGAGATGATCCCTTACACTCCGGCGCAGATGATCAAGATCGGCGAGGCGGAATTCGCCTGGATCAAGAACCAGATGCTGATCGTCTCCCGGCGGATGGGCTATGGCGATGATTGGCAGGGCGCCCTTGAACACACCAAGGAGCTTGCCCCGCCGCCGGGCGAGGCGCCCTGGGCGATCTATGACATTGCACAGTATGAGGAAGAGTATATCGAGGCCCTGGGCTCGATCTCCCTGCCGCCGCTCGCCCGGGAGGTCTGGCGCCTTGCCATGTCCTCGCCGGCGCGCCAGTTGCGCAATCCCTTTTTCACCGGCGGCGAGGTGACCCATCTGTCCTATCCGGCCGACAGCATGGACCACCAGGACAAGCGGATGAGCCAGCGCGGGAACACACCCCATTTCAATTTTCCCACGGTGCAGCACGAACTCGTGCCCGGCCACCACATGCAGCGCTTCATGTATTCGCGCTTCAATGGCCACCGGGCGGCGCTCAACCGCACTCCGTTTTGGAATGAGGGCTGGGCGTTCTATTGGGAACTGGTGCTGTGGGACGACGCGGCCTTCCCGCGCAATGATCCCGACCGCATGGGCATGTTGTTCTGGCGCCTGCACCGGGCCGCGCGGATCGTCTTTTCCCTGAACTATCACCTGGGCAATTGGTCGCCGGAACGTTGCATTGATTATCTTGTGGACGAGGTGGGCCATGAGCGGGCCAATGCCACGGCGGAAGTGCGCCGCACCACCATCGACGCCGCCCTCTACCAGATCGCCTATATGACGGGGGCCTTGCAGTTCCGCGCTCTGCACAAGGAGCTTGTCGGCAGCGGCGCCATGACGCCGCGCGCCTTCCACGACGCGGTGATGCTGGGCGGCCCCATGCCGGTGGAAATGGTCCGGGCGAGCCTTTCCGGCGCACCGCTGTCGCCGGACATGAAGACCACCTGGCGTTTCTACGAGGCGATTGCCCGCTGAGCCCATGCCTCGACTGGTCCAGAGATTGGAGATCCTGCCATGACATCACCCTTTGAGATCGCCCGGCGCCATATGGGCGCCGCCTTGGCTGAAGGCGAGGCTTCGGGCCTCGACACCGGCGCCGTGGTGAGCGCCCTGCTCAGCACCTTGATTGAAAAGGCGCGGGAGACGACATCGGCCGAGGACCTGCAAAAGCAGATTGCCTTCATTCTGGATAACTCCGATCCTGATACGGATTTTCCCTTCATGCGGCCCTGACCGCTTCTGAGGACCATGCGAGGAGACCGATCCATGCACCGGAACGTTTTGATGGCCGCCGCCCTGACGGGGGTGATGGCCCTGTCGGCTGTCGCCCATGGACAAGAGGCCGATGAGATGACCAAACCTGCCGATCACAGCATCAATTACATTGAGTTGCCACTGGTGGACGGTCCGGCCACGAAGGCGTTCTACAAGGCGGCCTTTGGTTGGGATTTTCAGGATTGGGGCCCGGACTATGTCGGGTTCCTCGGTGCGGGGATCAATGGCGGCTTCAACCGTGACCTGAAGCCGGTCACGGGCGGCGCGCTGATCGTGCTTTATGCGCAAGACCTGGAAGCCTCGGTCGAGGCTGTCCGGGCGGCGGGGGGCGACATCGTCCAGCCCATATTCTCGTTTCCCGGTGGGCGCCGGTACCATTTCCGCGATCCCAACGGTTCCGAACTGGCCGTCTGGTCGGAGTGAACGAAACGCAGGTGAGCGCAGCGCGGGGCCGCCGCGCTCACCAAGACTGAGCAGCCAGGGCCGGATCAGCCGTCCGTGCGGATAATCAAGAAGCGGAACGACTTGGACCCTTTTTCCTTCTTGGTTTCCGGGTCGAGGAAGCGAACCGTGCTGTCGTAGTACTCCCCGGGCGTCATTTCCTTTTCCAGGGTGAAGCAGACATCCGGGTGGTTGTCGATGATCATGCAGAATTCCTTCTCGTCCCAGGTCCAGGTGGCCGGGCCGGCGATGGATTTCTCAAGTTCCGGCATCATCTCGACCCAGAACAGGGTCTTGTCTTCGTTCACGATGAAGGGGATCTGCACGCCGTTTTCATAGAGCATGACGGGTGCATTCTCGATCAGGACCTGGGGCACTGGACCCGACTTGGCCTTTGTCTTTGGCGCAGGGTGGGCGAGCGCGACACTGGCGCCGGCGGCCAGGACGGCAAGGGCGGTGAGCACAGTTTTCATGGGGGATCCTCCCGTTGCGGTGAAGTGAAACAGGGCTCTCAGTAGACGAAGTTCACCATGGCCCCGAAGGTGCGGGGCTGAATTGTCGTGACGCGTTGCAGGTCGCCAAAACCGTCCCGCGTGATCACGGGGCGCTCATCCAGCAGGTTCGTGGCGAAGATCTGGAAATTCACGTCGCCTATCGACACGCCGGTGCGCAGGTCAAGTTTATGGTAACCGCCATTGACCTGGATCGGATCGTCCGTGGTTGTGAAATTGTTATTGAAATTGCCGTACCACAGATAATCGAGGCGCGCGAAGGCATTGTGTCCGTGCACGACAAAGCCCTGTTGCAGACCCGTCGCGAATGTGAAGTCGGGAACGCCGGGAATTTCGGAGCCCGCAGGTGCGAAGGTCTCCACATCTTCCGTGGTCTCACCGTCAATATAGGACACGCCCATGGTCCACAGGGTCGTATCCGTCAAAAGCGCGGTCGTTTCCAATTCAAAGCCGGTGATCTCGGCCGCGCCGAGATTGGCGACGCCGCCGAAGCCGGTGGAAAAGGTCACGCTTTGTTGGATGTCGGTCCAGTCGATGTAGTAGACAGCCACATTGGCGAGCAGGCGCCGGTCGAACCAGTTGGTCTTGGCGCCGATTTCATAGTTCCACAGGCTGTCGGATTCAAAAAAGGCCGGGCGCATGTCGCCGGGAACCGTCAGCACCGGCGAATTTGCCTGTCCCTGACGAAATCCTCGCGCGGCCTGGAAATAGATTAGCCCATTGTCCGTGTCATAACTGATTGCAAAGCGGGGCGTGAAGACGGTCTCCTCGTCTGTCCGCTCCACGGACTGGCTGCCCTCCGGCGGGCCGAACAGGCCCTGGATGAACAGATCCACCTCGGCCTGGTAATTCGTCACCCGGCCGCCGCCCGTGACCGTGACCCGGTCGAACAGTTCGTAGGAGACTTCACCGAAGGCCGCCAGGGTCCGGTAATCGTAACGCAGATCCTCGCCCGGCGGCGTGCCGAAAAGCTGACCGAGCACGGAGTGATCGATGAGACTCGCCTCTTGATAATTCTCCCGGTAGTAGAAGCCGCCGATCAACCAGGTGAACTGGTCGTCCTGGGCGGACACCAGGCGCACTTCCTGGGAAAACACATTGCCGCGGGCCAGGAAGTCGAACCGGACGACCGCCTCGGGAATGCCCACATTGAAGGTGTCCGACAGGTCCTGGAAAAAGCCCACATTGCGGTCGAAATAGGAGGATGCGCTGACCAGTTCGGCAAAGCCGAAGTCATAGCGCATCACGAGCGAGGCGAGGAACACTTCGTCCGGATCCGGCTGTTCAACGCGCAAGGGCGAGGTGTTCAAATCGCCGAAGGCCGGCGCGTAGGTGTCCTGGAAGCCATCCGCATCTTGATAGAGCGCCGTGGCATCGACCAGGAAGCGTTCCGTGGGCTTGAAGCGCACCGCAAGGCGCCCGCCGAACACGTCGGCCGGGTTGATATTGTCCGCGTCCCGCGAGGGGTCGTCGATGTAACCGGCCCGGCGCTTTGAGTATCCCGTCGCTTCCACGGCCAGCACATCTTCGACAAGGACCGCCGAGGCGGAGCCGAAAACGCTGTAGCCGATGCCCCCATCCTCGATGGCACTCACGGAGGCGCCGCCCCGGATGATGTTTTCATCAAGGGAGGGCTTGCGGGTTTCGATCTTAATCGTGCCGCCCAGGGATGCCGCGCCGTACAGGGAACTGTGCGGGCCCTTGATCACGGTGACCTGCTCGATCCCGAAAATCGCGTAGTCCAGGTTGATGTTGCCCTGGGACAGGGTGAGGGGCGTTTCGTCGAGGTAAAGCGCGACGGGCGCCTGGGTCAGCACGCTGCCCGTCCCGTCGGTCACGCCGCGGATGGAGATCGACTGGGAAAAGGCGTTGCCGCCATCGTTGAACTGAACGCCGGGGATTGTCGTCAGATAATCCTCGAAGGTCTCCGCGCCGCGCAGCATGAGGTCTTCGCCGCTCAAGGTGCTCACGGCGAGGGGGATATCCTCAATGGACTCCTCGCGCTTTTGCGCCGTCACGGTCATTTGCTCGATCTGGCGGGTCGCGGCGCCGTCCTCGACCACGGGTTCAGAAGAAGAGGCCTCTTCCTGCGCCATGGCTGCCGAGGTCACTGAAAGGCATGCCGATACGGCAATGATTGAAGTCCGTTCTCGGATTGTCATGATCTCACCCCGTCTGCTGATGTTGACGGCACACTAAAGGTGGGAGTGCGACAGTGTTGTGACCGTAAGCTGACAGCAGGCTGACAAATCGCATTGTTTGGCGAAAAGAATGATTTTGGGCGTTATAGTATAGCGCTCAATTGTTCCGTTCAAAGCCGGTGTTTCACCTTTGCGGCGCCCACGCTCGTTCCGTCCTTCAACTGGGTAAAGGAGCGCTATCGCGATCGTGGCGACGGGGCCGGGTAATTCCTTGACGTTAACGTCAACGCCACTTAGCGTGCGATGGCAGGTGATGATCTCGGCTCCTTACGACGCGGTCAAATGCAAGACGGGGCGGCCAAACGCAGAGAGGGAAGGACAAAGCCCATGGATGCGGATGGTGTTGCGCGAGAGGCCTCTTGCGCCGCGGACTACGCCGGGGAGGAGCATGCGGGCGTTGTGGCGGAGGCTGATGCCCCCGCGTTGGACCTACAGAGCTATAGCATCTCCGATCTCGCGAGCGCCTTTGACATCACGCCGCGCGCCATTCGCTTTTATGAGACCAAGGGCCTTCTTGCGCCCCTGCGCCGTGGCCAGACGCGCATTTATGGTCGGCGCGACTGGGCGCGGCTGTCGCTCATTGTGCGCGGTAAACGGGTTGGATTTTCCCTCGATGAAATCAAGGAATTGCTGGACCTGTATGACCTGTGCGACGGGGGCGAAACGCAGATGCGCCGCGCGGTTGAAAAATACGACGAGCGCATCGCGGCCCTCGAAGCCCAGCGCGTGGACCTGGAAGAGGCCCTGACGCAGCTGCACAAGAGCCGTGCTCTCATGGTGGAAAAACTGCAAGCCCTGGCGGCCGGGCGGGCGCCTGCGCTGACCGGCTTTGCCATGCCCGCGGCCGCAGGCGACTCCGAAGACGGGTGAGGCTCCGCGCTTGGGCTCCGCCCTGGGACCCGGCGCTTGGGCTCCGCCCTGGGACAATGGGCAGGGCGCGCCCGCGCCCCTTTCCAT
>CAYYTT010000174.1:0-8214 GCA_964474635.1 uncultured Alphaproteobacteria bacterium
ATGTGGGTGGCGATGCGGTCAAGGAAGAACCGGTCGTGCGAGATCACCACGGCGCAGCCGGGGAAGTCTTCCAGTGCCGCCTCCAGCGCGGACAGCGTCTCCACGTCCAGATCGTTGGTCGGTTCGTCAAGCAGCAGCAGATTGCCGCCCTCTTTCAGCATCTTGGCCAGGTGCACGCGATTGCGCTCACCCCCGGACAGGACGCCGACTTTCTTTTGCTGGTCGCCGCCCTTGAAGTTGAAGGCCCCCACATAGGCTCGGCTCGGCATTTCCCGCTTGCCCAGGGTCACCACGTCAAGACCACCGGAGATTTCTTCCCATACGGTCTTGTTGCCATCGAGCGCATCGCGGCTCTGGTCCACATAGCCAAGTTGCACCGTATCGCCGACCTTCAAGGTGCCGCCATCGGGCGTCTCCTGACCCGTCAGCAGGCGGAACAGGGTCGTCTTGCCGGCGCCGTTGGGCCCGATCACGCCAACAATACCGCCGGGCGGCAGATTGAAGGACAGGTCTTCGAACAAGAGCCGGTCGCCAAACGCCTTCGTCAGGCCGTCCGCCTGGATCACCACATCGCCAAGGCGCGGGCCGGCCGGAATGACGATCTGCGCCGTGCCCGTCTGGGCGGCCGCGTCTTGGGCCAGCAAGTCCTCATAGGCCTTGATGCGCGCCTTGCTTTTGGCCTGGCGGGCCTTTGGCGAGGACTGGATCCACTCCAATTCGCGTGAAAGGGTGCGCTGGCGCGCCTCCTCCTTCTCGCCTTCCTTGGCCAGACGTTTCTGCTTCTGATCGAGCCAGGAGGAATAATTGCCCTGGTAGGGGATCCCCTCCCCCCGGTCGAGTTCCAGGATCCAGCCTGTGACATTATCCAGGAAGTAGCGGTCGTGGGTCACCAGAATGACCGCGCCCGGATAATCGCGCAGATATTGCTCCAGCCACGCGACGGACTCCGCGTCCAAGTGGTTTGTCGGCTCATCGAGCAGAAGCATGTTGGGCTTTTCAAGGAGCAGACGGCACAAGGCCACCCGGCGCTTCTCACCGCCCGACAGGCCCTCGACCTTCGCGTCCGCCGGCGGACAGCGCAGGGCGTCCATGGCCTGCTGGATCGTGGCGTCAAGCGACCAGGCGTCGGCCGCCTCGATCTTTTCCTGGATTTCCGCCTGTTCCGCGATGACGGCATTCATTTCGTCATCATCCAAAGGTTCGGCGAATTTGGCCGAGATTTCCTCGAACCGATCCAGCAACGCCTTGGTCTCGGCGACCCCGTCCATAACATTACCGAGAACATCCTTAGACGGATCGAGCTCGGGCTCCTGGCGCAAAAAACCGACCTTGGCCCCTTCGGCGGCCCAGGCCTCGCCGTTATACTCCTTATCGAGTCCCGCCATGATCTTCAGCAGGGTGGATTTACCGGCCCCGTTCACACCGACAATGCCGATTTTGGCGTCGGGGAAAAACTTGAGGGAAATGTCTTTGAGAACCTGTTTGCCACCGGAATAGGTCTTGGAGAGTTTCTCCATCGAATAAATGTACTGATAGGACGCCATGGGAATGCTCCAAGGGGTTTGAGGGGTCTGGCCGCCGCCTCGCCGGTAATCAGGCCTACCGGACATCAGGCCCACCGGACATCAGACCCGCGGGGCCTGTGGCGGCGGGTGCGCTGCCGGCTCACGCAAGGGGCAGGCTGACGGAACGGTCAGGGCGGGGCGGCCGCGATTGGGCAAAAGACCTGGGCGTCGTTTTACCGCGCGGACTGGGACGACGCAAATGGCGCGTATGCCACGTCTTCAGGCACGCGCGCCTGCGAAAACCGCGGCAACAAGCGCCTCAAGACCGGCCCGATCCACCTGGGTGAAGGCGCCGAGCTCCGCTGAGTCCACATCAAGGACGCCGAGCAGCGCGCCTGCCCCATCCAGCACGGGCACGACGATTTCCGACCGGCTGCGGGCATCACAGGCGATGTGGCCTGGAAAGGCGTGCACATCCTCAACGACCTGGGTGGTGCGCGTCCGCGCGGCGGCACCGCACACGCCCCGCTCGAACGGGATCCGCAGGCATCCGAGCGTCCCCTGATAGGGCCCGATGATGAGTTCGTCCTTACGCGCCGGATCGACCCGGTAAAATCCGGTCCAGAAGTAATGCTCAAAAGTGCCCGCCAGCAGGCAGGCGCAGGTCGCCATGGCCGCCACCGGATCCTCCTCGCCCTCCAGAACCGCGAGGATTTCCCCCGTGACCCGTCGATAGGCCGCCGCCCGGTCCTCCCCGTCCCGGACCGACGGCCGATCCGTCGTGTGCGCCGCCTGGTGCTGTTCCGCGTCACTCATGACTTGCCTTTTTCCCTTGTCCGCAGCGGCTCACGATGCCTGCACCGTGCCCCGCCGGTTACCCGAACTGCAGATCGCGGCCGGACCGATCAATCGGCCCGCGCGACGTGTCTTGCCGCTATACTATGCAGAACACGAAACAAGGCCACGCCCCATCGGCGGGCCAGTATGGGAGGGCATCGCAATGACCACAGACCCTGAGGGCCGCTTTGCCGGCCAGAGCGCGATTGTGACCGGCGGCGCCTCGGGCATCGGTGCGGCCTGTGTGCGCCGGCTGGTCCATGAGGGCGCATGCGTAATGGTGGCGGATGTGAACGCAGAAGCCGCGCGGGCCTTCGTCGAAGACCTCGCCCGGGAGACGGGCGCGCCGGATCGGCTCCTTGCTTATACGGTCGATGTGGGTGATCCGGCCGCGACGGGTGAAATGATCCGTACGGGTGCCGCCCATTTTGGGCGGCTCGACGTGCTCGTCAACAATGCAGGCGTAGGGAGTTTTTCACGGACCGAGGACCTGCCCCTTGAGGAGTGGGACCGGGTGATGCGGATCAATGTGGATGCGGTCTTTTTCGCCTGCCGCGTCGCCATTCCCATCATGCGCGCCCGGGGCCATGGGGCCATCGTCAATGTGGCCTCAATCTCTGGCCTGGCGGGCGACAATGGCTTTTCGGCCTACAATGCGTCGAAGGGCGCCGTGATCAACTACACACGCACACTGGCCATTGACCATATTCGCGATGGCGTACGGATTAATGCCGTATGCCCGGGGCCGGTGGACACGCCGCTTATCGCCCCGGCCAAATCCATCCCTGCTATTGAGGAGGCATGGAACGCCCACACGCCCATTGGCCGGTTTGCCCGGCCCGAAGAGATTGCCGCGGCCGTACTGTTCCTGGCCGCCCCGGAGGCATCCTACATGGTTGGCGCGGCCCTGGTGGTCGATGGGGGGCTGACCGCCTGGACCGGCCAGCCCAATCTGCTCGGCTTTCTGGGCGATGCCTGAACAGCATTGCCCTCGCTCATGCGGCCGGACACTCGCAGGGGTCTACCGTGGCCCATAACGGGGTCAGGGTTGGCCGCCCGAGGTGGAAGCCCTGGAGATAATCCGCCCCCATGCGCTTGAGCAGCGAAACATCCTCGTCGCTGTCAACGCATTCGGCCACCGTCTTGAGGCCGATCTTCCGGGCCAGATCAATCAGGCTTCCCGTGAAGACCTGATTGTCCCTGTCCTTGGACAGGTTGCGGATGAACGATCCATCAATCTTGACCACATTGACCGCAAGACGCTGCAGATTGCGGAACGAGGTGTAGCCTGCCCCGAAATCGTCGATGGCCACGGTGCACCCCAGGGACTGCAATCGCGAGACGAACAGGGCCGCATAGTCCACATTGTCGATACGGGCATATTCGGTCAGTTCCACGGTGAGCCTCTGGACTGCTTCGCCCGCGTCCTCCAGCATACGGACATAGTTTTCAAGCCACTCCGGCTCGCCCATGGAACTGCCGGAGATATTCACCGCAAGGCGCAGGTGCGGCACCCGGGACAGATGATCGAGCGCGAGCGACAGAACACGCAAATCGATCCGGCGCACAAGGCCCGTGTGCTCGGCCACGGGAATGAATTCTGCCGCCGGAAGCGGCGCCCCCTCCTCATCGATCAGTCGGGCGAGACATTCCCATTGCTCCGCCTGCCCTGTTTCACAGGAGATGATGGGCTGGAAGGCCAGAACGACCCGGTCCTGATTAAGGCACGCGACGATGCGCTGGGCCATTTCCTGGTGAGCCCGGCAAACCTCGCCGTCGGACGCACCCTGATGGTGAACGGCAAGGCCGTCGCCGCCTTCGTTGCGCGCCTTGGACAGTGCTTCCTCTCCGGCTGACAGGAAGTGGTCGATGGGCAAGTCCCCATCCGTTTGCGCCACCCCGCCAAGGGAGACCGTCACCCGAAGCGTCCCCGAAGAGGTCATGATTGGCATACTGCGCACCTGCGTCAACATGCGATGGGCGATGTCGGTCATGGTCTGGGCATCGCAGCCATCGAGCAAAACGGCGAATTTGGCGCCAGACACCCGGGCCACCCGATCGTGCGCGCGTGTGACACCCAGCAGGACAAGCCCCACAGCATCGATAATCTCATCCGCCACGGACAAACCATAGGCCATGTTGATCATCGCCAGATCGTCAATTCCCACCACCAGCAAGGCACAAGGCCGGTCGACCGCAGCCACGGAGTTCAACAGCGCCAGAAAGGGGGCCCGACCAAGGATGCTCGCCTGTGGTTCCTTGCCCAGGGTTTCGTCGCCCCTCGCCGGTTTTTCCTGTCCATCCGCAGACAGACACGATGCGAGGGGACGCAGCACGCCAACCACCCGGTTCACGGTTCCATCCGCGTCAAAAATCCTCAAACCCCGTTCCTCGATCCAGCCATGGGGCCATGTTTTTACGGCGTCGTCATTGGCCGGATAGGTCAAGGCAAAGGCCGCCTGACCATCGGGCACGCCCAATATGGCCGCGCGCCGGCTTTCCTGCGCGGCCGGGGGCAGGCCAAGATCCTTCTTAATCAAATCATCCGCATTGATTGCGTCTTCCGCAACGGCACCGTTGTGGGCCTGTTCCGGATTGTCAAAACTGGCACGCACCAGATCCTTTGGGTCACCGGACATGGCATAGGCGTCATCCAGGATCGACCATTCATAAAGGATCTGCGTATCGGGCTGAACCGCCGAGCGCCGCATTGCACCAGTCTCCAACACTGTTTCTCGATCAAAGCGTTCTGCTCTTGTCACGCCAAGTTCCTCCGGCTCAGTACAAATCGCCTCCAATGGCCAAGGTGCCATGAGCGCAGTGAAGGAAGCCTTGTAAAACACAGTAAACAGAATAAAATAACCGAAGAAGCGAGAAAAAATCCAACTTACACGAATAAAAAAAGCCAGAGGCTTTCACCTCTGGCAAGATGGGACAGCAATCACACCTGGCAAATTTTCCGATGAACGATGCTTTGTGTTGAAGCCCCTGTCTGGCGGCTGCAATGGGATGTGAACGCACCTTTTTATCAGATACCTACGAAACACGGATCGTCCTGCCGCATCAGACTGCCTTGTCCACCAGGGCACCGCGCAGACTGCCCAAGGCCTTCAGGGCACGCCGCACCTCTTCCTCCGGCCATTCACGCACCACTTCACCGGTCTCCTGATCGACTGACTTGTAGATGAACCGGCCGGACTCCTGATCCTGCTCAATCCGCAGATAGGGCTGGTTGCCCTTTAGCGGCACACCAAGCTCCGTGAGCGCCGCATCAAGGGCGCCGACAATCGCGGACCGGTCCGTGGCGGCCTGTTCGTTCGCCGCCTCGGCCCGCTCCGCTTCTTCGCCGCGCGACTGGGCCGAGGACACGTCGCGGGGTCGATCGATTTGGCCGCGCGCCGGGTCTGGGAGTGCCGCTGCGTTGGCCACTGGTCCAATCATTTTGCCCTCCTTTGCGTCCGGAAAGGCACAAGGTCACTCGAAGCCCGTGAGCCTGCCGCATCACGCCCACGTCCGACCAACACGGTGCAATGACGCAGCCGTTGGTGTGGTCGGCGAACGCAATGGCGCGCCCGCCGACCACGCGCCTTAGAACAGGGCCAGTACGGAGCTTGGCGCCCGGTTCGCGATCGATAAGGCCTGCGAGCCAAGCTGCTGTTGCACCTGAAGCGCCTGTAGCCGGGCACTTTCCTGGGCGAGGTCCGCATCGACGAGGTTGCCAATCCCCGATTTCAAACTGTCGGACAGTTTGGATACGAATTCGGAGTGGACCTCGAGTTTTCGCGAACCTGTTCCCAAGCGCGCCAGGGAGTTATTGACGGCTTCAATGGACGAGTCGAGTGACGACACAACGGATGCCGCCGCGGATTGCGTGTTGATCTGTGTACTGGCCGTGATAGTGATCGTACTTCCCGACAGGGACAGATCTTCCGAACCCACCGAAATGGTGCTCGAACCGCTGGTGTTGGCGAGGGCCGTCAGACTGGACAAGGACCCGTCCACGATATTGACGCCATTGAAGGTGGCGTTTTCAACAATCGTGGTGATCTGATCGCGCAGGGCCGTGAAGTCTTCATTCAGGGCCGAGCGGCTGGCCGAGTCGATCGATTCGTCACTGGCCGCGAGCGCCTTTTCTTTCATTTCCACCAGAAGGTCGGAAATCCCTTCACCGGCCGCTAGAGCCACGTCCACCGTACTGGTGACCCGGTCAAGGCTTTCGCTGACGACGCCGTAGGAGGCAACGTCCCGGCGCATTTTCTGGGCAATGGCGAAGGTCGCGCCATCGTCCTTGGCACTGGCCACTTTCAGGCCAGTGGCAATCCGGTTTTGCGTCTCGTTCAGATCGCGAGTGGTTGCGTTGAGGTTTTGGAGGGCCACCATGGCCCCCACATTGGTGTTGATCGAAGTCATCCGTTATGCCCCATTCTGGTCATGGAGGAGGCTATTCGGGCCTCCTGAGCATTTTGCCCACGGACGATCTCGCAACCGGCATGCCAGTGGGGCGAAGATGCCGGGCACAAACTGCCTGGAGGCAGGGAACACCTGGACTTTTCTTCCCCGCAGGGCAGGATCTGCCCGGTGCCCATTGCATGACAAACCTGCCCATGGGCCGTATTTGCCGGGCAAATTCTGCCCACCCGGCAAAACTCGCCGGGCGGATGGCTGACAGATCCTTACGCCATCTGTAGGAGGACGAAGAACACCTTAAACGGATCATTGACCATGATGGATGCTTCGGGATCGTGCGATTAATTCCGGCCACGCTCAAATCCCTGGCCAGGGCGGTGGTTGTCGCGCCGCCCTCCCGAAGCGTGGCCGAAAAGGTCTGGCGGGAGCGCAGGCGCGCACCAAACATAAAGCAACGGCGGGCTGGACCAGGATTGATCCGGATTTCTCACCCGTTGCTTTGGACGCAGGCCATAAGGTGGAAGCAAAAAGGACGGGGAGAACAACGAGAAAAAAAGGGGCCGGCGTGAACCGGCCCCGAGCGGCTTACCCGAACAGGGAGAGAATGGCCTGCGGCGCCTGGTTGGCGATGGACAGGGCCTGGGTCCCCAACTGCTGCTTTGTCTGCAACGACTGGAGCCTTGCGCTTTCCACGGCCAGATCCGCATCGACGAGATTGCCGATACCGGACTTCAAGCTGTCGGTCAGTCGCGAGACGAACTGGTCGTGAACCTCCAGCTTCTTCGACGCCGTTCCAAGCCGCGCCAGTGAGTTGTTGACGTTTTCGATCGACGTGTCGATCGCCGAGACGACCGAAGCCGCGCCCGACTGGGAATTAATCTGGGTACTGGCGGTGATGGTGATCGTGCTGCCCGACAGGGTCAGATCCTCACTGTCCACCGTAATCGTACTCGAACCGTTCGCGCTGGCGAGTGCTGTGATGCTTGAGGTCGATCCGTCCACGAGGTTGATGTTGTTGAAGGAGGCATTCTCCACGATCGTCGTGATTTGATCGCGAAGCGCCTTGAAGTCCTCGTCTAGGGCCGACCGGCTCGCCGAGTCGATCGATTCGTCACTGGCCGCGAGCGCCTTTTCCTTCATCTCCACAAGCAGGTCGGAGATGGCCTCGCCGGCGGCAAGGGCAACGTCATTGGCACTCATGACCCGGTCCAGACTTTCCCGAACAACGCCCAAAGACGAAACGTCGCGTCGCATCTTCTGGGCGATGGCGAAAATCGCGCCATCGTCTTTCGCACTGGCTACTTTCAGTCCCGTGTTGATCCGGGATTGAACCTCGGACAGCTCCCGATTGGTCGCATTGAGGTTCTGCAGGGCGATCATTGCGCCCGTATTGGTGTTGACGCTCATCGTCATTGTGCTGTCCCTTCCATTTTGGTCGGATGTGCGAGCATTTTGCGCGCAGGTC
>CAYYTT010000175.1:0-8128 GCA_964474635.1 uncultured Alphaproteobacteria bacterium
GCGTTCACGTTCTGGCCCAGCAGGGTGATGTCCCGAACCCCCTTGTCCGCCAGAGAGCGCGCCTCATCGGCGATCCGGGCGACGGGCCGGGAAAACTCGGCGCCGCGGGTATACGGCACCACACAGAATGTACAGAATTTGTCGCAGCCCTCCTGGATGGTCAGAAAGGCGGCAGGGCCCGACGCGGTCCGCTCCGCGGTGAGCGAATCGAATTTATCTTCGACAGGAAAATCCGTGTCGACCACCTGGCCGGCTTCGCGGGTCGCCCGCGCGACAAGTTCGGGCAGCCGGTGATAGGCCTGGGGCCCGACCACCAGATCCACGACCGGAGCGCGGCGCACCATTTCCTCGCCCTCGGCCTGGGCCACGCAGCCGGCAACGGCCACGATCATGGGTCCATGGCCTGCCTCGCGCCGGGTGTCCTTGATCTGCCGTATGCGTCCCAGCTCCGAGTAGACTTTCTCGGCCGCCTTTTCCCGGATGTGACAGGTGTTGAGGATGACCATGTCGGCCTCCTCAGGATCTTCCGTGGCGCCATAGCCAAGCGGGGCGAGCAACTCCGACATGCGTTCGGAGTCGTAAACGTTCATCTGGCAGCCATAGGTCTTGATGAAGAGCTTTCGGGCCGGCTGTGCGGTTCCCTTGCGCTCGTCTTTCTCCCGTGCGTCCGACATGGCCTCATGTGTCATGGTTTTGCTTTACCAAGCTCGTGTCCGCGACTGTCCTCACGGCGCGTCCGACGACCGCGCCGCCGCCGCCTGGGCCAGGCTGACTGCCGCCGGTGTGTCCTCACCGAGGGTGGCAAGGCCCGGCTGACCGCTCAAGGCCCGGCCCACGCCGGCCGCAATGATCCGCTCGCAATAGGATGCCATCGCCCGGCGCGACCCGATGGCCCCATAGCTCACCGGCGGATAGAAATGAACTTCCACATCGATGGGCCCTAAGCAAAATGCCTCCCAAAGATGGGGTACGAGGTCCATATCGCCATACCAGGCGAAAAAAGGCCTGAACTGGCGCCCCATGGGAAGCCCGTGCAGCCTCGTGTAGGCCACGGCGATGGGCTGCACCCGGATATCCTGGACGTCCCCCGGCTCAGCGCCTTTTGGCGGTTCGGCGGCGCCCATCAGCGCGCTCTTGAAGGGCAGGACTCGGTTCCCATCGCTGCTTGTGCCTTCGGGAAAGAGCACCAGGCTGTCGCCCTGATAGAGGCGCGCCTGGATCATGTCCCGGTGCTGGCCGGTCTTCGAGCGCCGCTCCCGCTCCACAAAGACGGTTTGGGCCAGCCGGGCGAGAGTGCCCACAAGGGGCCAGTCTGCGACTTCGCTTTTTGAGATGAACGATACCGGACCCAGGGCTCCCAGAACGACAATATCGAAATAGGACGTGTGGTTGGATGCCAGCAGAACCGGCCCTTCGCACATGGTCCCCTGGGTGCGGATGCGGATCCCCACGATGGCGCACACGGTCTTGAAGTAAAGACGCGGAAAATGCCGCGCACCGGTGCGCCAAACCCGGGACAAGACGGATTGAATGGGAATCGAAAGGGCGGTAACCGACAAAAACCCTGCCAAAACCAAAACAGCCCGAAGGGCGGCCATGTCGGTGTTCCTATTGTTTTCTCATCAACCAGTCCGTCGCGGGGACTGTCGGGCAAGGGAACGGGTTGCCATGCCGGCACGCCCCTGGGCTAGGCCTGCCAACCTAGCCGGGCAAAGGCCAGGGCGGCAAGCACAACCGGTCAAGCTGCGGCTGCTTTTCGGTGGAAGGCGTGGATAATCTGGGTCCGGCGCTCAGCTGTACTGGCGGCGCCCGCCATTCATGCGGATGGGGCGGGGGCGTCGGTTCTGGCTGCCGTTTTCCTCAACCCGGCGCACACCGTAAAGCTCAAGCCGGTGGTCCACGAGGTCATAGCCCAGTTCCTCGGCGATGCGCACCTTGATGCGTTCCAGTTCCTCGTCCTGAAATTCGATGACGTCGCCCGTGTCCAGATCGATCAGGTGGTGGTGGTGGTCATCGCTGGCCTGCTCATAGCGGGCCCGCCCATCCCGAAAGTCGAGCCGCTCGATAATGCCGGCTTCCTCGAAGAGCCGCACGGTCCGATAGACGGTCGCGAGAGAGATACGCGGATCTTCTTCCACCGCGCGGCGATAGACCTCCTCCACGTCCGGATGATCTTCAGCCGCCGCAAGGACGCGTGCGATAACCCGGCGCTGCTCGGTCATGCGCATGCCGCGGTCGATGCACAGCTTCTCCAGCATTTCCATGGCGTATCTCCCTGTACGGGAATGTGTCGTGTTGCGGGGCCTGCCCGTCAGGCTTGGTCGAGGATCCATTGACCATGCCTCCCGGCGAAGCGGCCAGAGCTCCACCGTACCACAGCCGCGGCCCGTGAAAGGGGGACCCCGATCCCGATTTTGGAATCGTTTTAATTCCAAATCGTTTTCATAATGATGGCATCCGCCCGGGACGTTTCAACCGCTTTTGCCGCAGAACCGGCCTTTGGTCCGCCATGGCCCGCGTTTTGGACCACCGTTTGAGCGCGATAATACCCCGCGCGGCGTCCCACTTCGATGAACCCGTGGGCCCTGTAAAAGGCCAGGGCCGGGGCATTGGTCTCGGCCACATCGAGAAACAGCTCTTCCACGCCCGCCGCGCGTAAAGCCTCGCCCAGGCAGCCCAGCAACAGCGTGCCGACGCCCGTGCGTTGGTATCGCGGATCAACGGCGATCAAAGCCAAATCGGCTTCGCCCCCTGCGCTTGTGGCCAATGCGAACCCGGCTGCGTTTGCATCGCCGGCGCCATGATCCCCCTGGCGGGCGAGGAGCGCGACGGCGCCGGGAGTGGCAAGGCTTGCCGCGAAAGCCTCACCCGACCAGTGCGGTCCATCGGGCATGGCGGCCCGGTGCAAGGCTTCGAGAACCGGCCAGTGGCTCGGGCCAATGCGGTCACACACGAGAGGCCTCCCGCGCCTCATGGGCGCGCGGCCCAGGGAACCGGCGGCGGCAACGCCGCATCGGGGGCCCGCAGATAGAGCGGCCGGGGTAGCCGCATTTCGGGGTCGGCGCTGGCGAAGCGCAGCAGCGTGTGGGCGTCCGCAGCGGTGCGCTCATCGATCCTAATGTCTTGGAGCGAGCCGACAGTGCGCAGGGCCTCGGCCAGAAGCGGGGCGCCAGAGCCGATCAAACACACCGCTTGCGCCCCCGGAAACGCCTCTGCGACCAGCGCCGCCGCCTCCTCAAGGCCCATGAGCCGGGGCGGGCCGCCGGCCAGCAGTACAAAAACCTCGCCGCGCCGGGCGTCGATCACGCTTGCCGCGGGCCCGGCCGGTTCGGCCATGGCCAGCAGCACCTCCAGGGTCGAAACGCCGATACAGGGGCAACACAGGCCGAGCGCCATGGCCCGGGCGGCCGCAAGGCCAATCCGGGCGCCGCTGAAATGTCCCGGGCCGGTTGTCACGACAATCCGTGCCACCTGGGACAAGGGCACGCCCGCGTCCTTCGCCAGGGCCTCGATCATGGCAAACAGCATTTCGCCATGACCGCGCCGTGCCGGCTCGCTGCGCGCCGCAATGGGATGTCCGGCGTCCGCCCCATCGAAGGGGGCCAGGGCCACCGTGCAGGCGTTCAGGGCCGTGTCGAGGGCAAGGGCGTAGGCGCCCTCGGCGGGCGCCCTGTCCGGTTCAGCCATGGATGCTCCCATTGGAACACGCCCTCTCCACGTCACGCTTGTCAAAAAGGGTCAGGCTTCGACCGGCTGCACTTCTTCCACTTCGGGCACGTAGTGGCGCAACATATTCTCGATGCCCATTTTCAGCGTCATGGTCGACGACGGGCATCCCGCGCAGGCGCCGCGCATGTGCAGGTAAACGACCCCATCCTTGAACCCATGGAAAAGAATGTCGCCGCCGTCCTGGGCCACGGCCGGGCGCACCCGCGTGTCCAGCAGCTCCTTGATCTGGGCCACGACCTCCTCGTCCTCGCCGTCATAGGCGGCGTGGCCTGTGGCGGCGGCTTCGGCGCCATCATCGAACAGGGCCTGACCGGCCGCATAGTGATCGGTGATGGCACCGAGCAGGGCGGGCTTCAGATGGGCCCAGTCGCCGCTCGCTTTCGTAATCGTGATGAAATCGGGGCCAAAAAACACACCACTCACACCATCTACAGCGAACAGTGCCCGAGCGAGCGGTGAGACTGCCGCCTCTCCCACGCTGACGAATTCGCGTGTGCCCTCCGCCATGACCGCGCGGCCCGGAAGGAATTTTAAGGTGGCGGGGTTTGGGGTAGCCTCAGTCTGAATGAACATGATCACTCCCTTGGCAAATTGCGAACTGGTCCGGCGGTTATCACGGTCTGCGGCCCGGCCGGTCACGCCGGTTCGCAGGGCGGGGCCGCGGATGAGACTTGCGGTGCCGCAGATATGGGGCCTTCTGCCACAAGGGCCAGCCCGAAACCTGATCTTTACCCGCGCGGTCACGCCGACAACCGCCCGCATGGCGCGCCGCGCCCGTCGTTCGGACAGGACGCTTACGCCAAATTATAGCAGCGGGCGAGACATGCCGATCAGTCTGCGTCCGGCATGCCGCGATCGCGGCTTTGAACGGGTGCCGGGTCACCGCCCCGCGCTCCATCCGTTCAAGCCAGAAGTTTGCCTCGCGAAGGACGTTCCGTCATGAGCCCGAGCCACGAGACCGCAGCAGACGAAAGCTTCAGCCCTGGGGAGGTCCCCGTCACCGACTGGCTCAGCCATCACCGGGGCAAGGCCCTCACGGCCGCCGAGATCCTGGCGGGCGCCTGCGAGGGATTGCTGGCGCGCGGCGTGCCGGTGGCGCGCGTGCTGTGCGGCCTGGAGGAAGCCCATCCCCAGATCGAAAGTATCGGATTGCGCTGGACCCGGCAGGACGGCATTTCCGAATCCGTTTTCGCCTACCGGGAGGGGCCCGATCCGGATTCCTATCTCCTCAGTCCCGTTCGGGTGATCGACGATGGGGCCTCGGCCATTCGCCGGCCCCTGCACCGCAACGACTGCCCCATGGATTTCCCGATCCTGTCCGAATTGCGCGACGAGGGGGCGACGGACTATCTGGCGACGGCGCTCGTTTTCTCGGACGGCAAGCGCAATTTTATCTCCTGGGTCACCGATGCACCCGGCGGCTTTACGCCAGACCAACTGGCCGAAATCGATTCCTGCAGCCCGCTCCTGGCCCTGCGCCTGGAAATCGAGCGCCGCAATGCCATGATGTCGACTTTGCTGCGGACCTATCTGGGCAACGCGGCCGCCGAGCGTATCGCCAAGGGCACGATCCGCCGTTTCCAGTGCGAGTCCATCAACGCAATTATTCTTTATACGGATTTGCGTGGCTTCACCAATATTGCCGATCGTCTGGCGCCGGACGAAACCATCCGTGTCCTTGGCCTCTATTACGAGGCGGTGGCCGGGCCGATCCAGTATTTCAACGGCGATATCATCAAATTCATCGGCGATGGGGTGCTGGCGATTTTCCCCGTGGAAAAAGACGCGCCGCCCCAACGCATGGACCATGTTGCCTGTGGCGCCAATGCCGCCGTCAGGCGGGCCCAGCAGGCCATCGCGGATATCGATCCGGCGCGCCTGCCCGCGGGGGTCGCCGGCCTCAAGGCGGGTTTTGCCCTCCATTCCGGCGAGGTGGCCTTCGGCAATGTGGGCAGCCCGGACCGTCTTGACTTCACCGCCATCGGTTCGGCCGTCAATGAAGTCGTCCGCGTGGAGGCTTTGACCAAGCAGTTGGGCTTTCCCGTCCTGACGACGGCCGCCTTCGCCGGACTGGAATGCACGGTGCAGCTGGAGTCCGTTGGGTTTCATGCCCTGCGCGGGGTAAGTGAACCCAAGGAACTGTTCAGACCCATCTCATAAGCCAGAAACACCCGAGGCCAGACACACCCGGCCGGCCGAGGCTTTATCGCCCGTTGCCTTAAGGTGGTTCAGCGACGGGGCCGGTCGTGAATGTCGAACGCGCTTGAGCGGATTTCGACCGCCGTCATGCGCCAGAACAGGATGGCACCCATGGCGAGCGATACGAGCGCAAGACCCGTCAGCACATTGACAAGATGGGATGGGTCCACCAGGGCGCCCTGGATGCCGAGGGGGAAAAGGAACGTCACCCGAGTGTTGGTCATCCAGGCGACAAGGTCAGCGACAAGCTGCATAATCAGCGCGAAGGCGAAAACCAGCACAAACCCCATGGTGAAGGCGATACGGGCCCGGCGCACCCAAGCGGGGGAAGCCTGATCCCCATCATTCCGTGCAGTCGGGTCCTGTGCCATGGCGCTTGCTCCCCTGGGCCGACCGGACAGGCACGCGCCCGCCCGCCATTCGTTATCATGGTTTTTATCGGCTTTAGGCGAGTTGCGCGATCTCTTCGTCGGTCAGCGTGCCGGGCACCAGTGTCACGGGGCGCGGAAAGGGTACGCCGCCGGTGGCAAAGCGTGTCACCAACGGGCCCGGCCCGTCGGGTCCGGCGGCCGCCGCCAAGACCAGCATGCGAATTTCCGGTTCCTCGGCCATCAGCTTGCGCAGCTCGTCCTGCACGATGCCGCCGCGCACAATCAGTTCCGCAAGCCGGCCGGTGATGGACACCACATTGCCGGCGATGTCGTAAAGATGGGCCCGTGCCGCGTCGAAGGCCTCGTCTTTCATCCGCTCTTCGACCCCGGCAAGTCCGCGAAACTCAAGGGGCGGAACGACGGCCATCAGGCAGACCCGGGCCCCGGTCGCGACCGCCCGGTGGCAGGCATACAGCACAGCCACCCGCATCTCCGCCGAAGAGTCGACGACCACCAGCAATTTGCCGGCGGACGGTGCGCCGCCCTGAAGGGCCGCGGTCCGTGCAATATCGGCAGGAACATCAAAAGCGGACGGATCTGTCATGGGGTGATGCTGCCAGAGGGCCGGCCCCCATGGCAATTCCAGAAATACAGGTCTAGGGTGATTGAAATCATAGCCTGCGCGCGGGCGAGACGGCGTCCCGCCTGTCGGCTCACTTGGTCTGCATGAGCGCCTGGCGTGCCGCGCGTTCCTGTGAGCACTCGGAGCCCCGCGCCTCATCGGACGCTTCGGCGGCGCAGCGGTTTTGTGTCCACTTCGTCGCAAGCATCAGATTGGGAGCCGGGCTTTTCATGCGCAGCTCCTCATCGAATGTTGGGGCGCTGACAAGAAGCGCATCTTGCGCGCTGATGGACAAACCCATCGCAACGCAAAAGGCCAGCAGCCCGGAAAAAAGTGATCTAACCTTCACCATCGTGCCTCTGTTAACGCAGTTTTTCTGTCTTGCGCGCAAGGTGGGGGGGATCAGTCGAAATTCCCAGGGGCGCGTTCCCCTTTCAGGTCGGACCGGTGCAATTTGGCAACAGGCGGGTTAATAAACCGTTAAGCCGGAAAGCGCCAGCCCCAATCCCCGTCCGCCAGACCCGTCTAAAGGGCGGCTTTCGGTGCCTTGGTGCCTGTTGACGGTGGGGTGCCTGTTGACGGTGGGGCGGCCGTCGACGCCGGGGCAGCCATTGTGCCGACGAGGCCCACAAGATCCTTCACCTCGGCCATGATCGGCGCGGCGATGGCCCGGGCCCGCTCCGCATTCGCGCCGAGGATCCGGGCGATTTCGCTCGGATCGTTCATCAAGCGGCGAATTTCCGCGCCGATGGGGCTCACCGTCTCGACCATCAGGTCGGCAAGGGCCGGCTTGAAATCCGAGAATGGCTTTCCCGCAAATTCAGCGATGACCTGCTCGCTCGTCCGGTCGCTCAATGCCGCATAGATCCCGACCAGATTTCGAGCCTCCGGGCGCTCGGTCAGGCCGTCCGGGCTGTCCGGCAGGGGTTCTGGATCGGTCTTGGCCTTGCGGACCTTCTGGGCGATCACATCCGCGTCATCCACAAGATTGATGCGCGAGAAATCGGATGCATCGGATTTCGACATTTTGCTTGAGCCGTCCCGCAAGGACATGACCCGGGTGGCCGGGCCCTGGATCAGGGGCTCGGGCAGGGGAAAGAAGGCCGGAGCGCCGAAGTCGTTGTTGAACTTCTGGGCGATGTCCCGGGCCAGTTCCACATGCTGCTTCTGGTCCTCGCCGACGGGCACATGGGTGCCTTTGTAGACG
>CAYYTT010000176.1:0-7999 GCA_964474635.1 uncultured Alphaproteobacteria bacterium
CCTGAACAACCCATCCCTGACCCTCTAGGGGGCGCTTGGCACGCGGGCGGGGCTGATCGCCGTTTCGGCCGTAACGGTGCTGGAGCTTTTGTTCACCTATGCCCCGTTCATGGAAGCGTTTTTCGACACCCGGCCTGTCTCCCTGATCAGCGGCCTTCAGATTGTCGGTGTGGGCATTGGGCTTTTGATGGTGCTGGAGCTTGAAAAGCGCCTGAGGCAGGCTGTCTTTGCCCGGAAAGAGAGAGGAACAGGCGTTCTCGCCGGCGATCGGGGGGAGGCGAGCCGATGATCAGCGCCACGATCACGAGCTATATCTTTTATGAGGTTGCGGCACTGCTGGTGCTTGCGGCCGCCGTTGGCTTTCTTGGGCTCCTGCTGCGCCAACCCTTGATCGTCAGCTTCATTGCCGTGGGCATTCTGGCCGGTCCCTCGGGGCTCGATATCGCCAAATCCGATGAAGCCATCGATCTTTTGGCGGAGCTTGGCATCGCCGTCCTGTTGTTCCTGGTGGGTCTGAAGCTCGATTTGTCCCTGGTGCGCACGCTGGGCAAGGTGGCCCTGATGACCGGCCTTGGGCAGGTCGCTTTCACGACACTGTTCGGCTATCTCATCGGCCTTGCGCTGGGTCTGGACGGGGTCACGAGCCTTTATGTGGCCGTCGCGCTCACATTCTCCTCGACCATCATCATCGTTAAACTGCTGTCCGACAAACGGGAGATCGACTCCCTGCACGGACGGATCGCACTTGGGTTTCTCATCGTACAGGACCTTGTGGTCGTCCTGGCCATGATCAGCCTGTCGGCGGCAGGCATCGGCGGCGAGGACGGTTCTGCCCTGTGGGATATCGTCCGGGTCTTTGGCTATGGGGCCGCCAGTCTTCTGGTGATCGGGGTGTTCATTCGCTATGCCGCCGATCCCCTGGTGGAGCGGCTGGCGCGCTCGCCGGAACTGCTTGTCTCCTTCGCCATCGGCTGGGCCGCGCTTTTGGCTGCCATCGGCCATTATCTTGGTTTCGGCAAGGAATTGGGCGGCCTCCTCGCCGGCGTGTCGTTGGCCTCCACGACTTTTCGGGAGGCTATCGCGGCCCGGCTCGCGTCCTTGCGCGATTTCCTGCTCCTGTTTTTCTTCATTGCGCTCGGAGCGTCGCTCGATCTGTCCGTCCTGGGCGCAAGTATCGGGCCGGCAATCGTCTTTTCCCTGTTCGTGCTGATCGGCAACCCGCTCATTGTGCTCGCCATCATGGGGGCTTTGGGCTACCGGCGGCGCACGGGCTTCCTTGCTGGACTGACGGTTGCCCAGATCAGCGAATTCTCGCTCATCTTCATGGCCATGGGGGTCTCGCTTGGCCATGTGGACGAAGCCAGTCTCGGTCTTGTCACGCTGGTCGGGCTGATCACCATCGCTCTGTCCACCTACATGATCACCTATTCGCAGGTGCTTTACGGCTGGGTGGAACCGGCCCTGGGTGTGTTCGAGCGGCGGACCGTTGCGGCCGCCGAGGACGGGCAGATGGACCGGGCCAACGGTCCCGATGCGGTCCTGTTCGGCCTGGGACGCTACGGACTTGCCATCGCGCGGGCGCTCCAGGCGCGGGGTGCCCGGGTCGTCGCCGTCGACTTCGATCCGCTGGCGGCGCGCCAGGCACGCGCGCAAGGCATTGAATGTTTCTATGGCGACGCGACCGATCCGGAGTTTCTGGGCCACCTGTCCCTCGGGTCCGCGGCCTGGGCGGTTTCGGCCCTTCCCGAGCACGCCACGGGCCTCACCCATGACGACCCGCGCCTGGGGCTCATCTCCGGTTTGCGGGCGGCCGGCTTTAAGGGACGGATTGCCGTTGCCGCGCATAATGACGACGCGGCGCAGGGGCTCGCCCGGGCCGGGGCAGACCTCGTGTTGCTGCCCTTTCGCGATGCCGCCATGGAGGCGGCGCGTCTGCTGACGGTTTCGGCCGCCATGCCGGGCCCGGCCGCGCCGGCGGGCGATCCCCTGGGCCAAAAGGAGTTTGCCTCATGACCACGCGCGAGATCCAAGATCCAATGGGTTCGGAACGTCCGATCCGGCACCTTTTGGCCGTGTGCGATGGCGGCGCGGGCGACAGGGCGACCCTGGAGGCTGCCTTGACCTTGAGCGATGCCTGGAACGCTCAGCTTTCCACCCTTGTGGTCGCCGAGGCCCCCGGAGAACTCGACCGCCTTGCCGATCTGGTGGGCATCAGCCGCGCGGAAGGCGAGGCGCGCATGACGGCCGCTTGCCGCGCCCATGTGGAAACGCTGATCGGCGAATTGGGGCCGGGCCGCGCGCCGGATATCCATGTCCGGATCGGCAAACCGTTTCTGGAAACCGTGCGCCACGTGCTGGAGCGCGACATCGATCTTGTTGTGAAACAGGCGGAGGATCTGACGGGCGTTGGGCGTCATCTGTTCGCCAGTACCGACCAGCACCTGTTGCGCAAATGTCCGTGTCCGGTCTGGCTGCGACGCGGCACCCATGCACGGGCTTTGCCCGCCGGAACGCGCGTCGCCCGGACCATTCTGGCGGCCGTCGACGTGGACGAGGCCGTGGCCCGGGAGCCTGAAACCCTGCGCGGTCTCAATGACATGATCCTGAAAACGGCGGCGGCCATGGCCGAAGTGGACGGTGCCACGGTTCACGTTCTCCATGTCTGGGATGCGCCGAGCGAAGGGCTCGTGCAGATGTGGTCCTGGGACAATTTCGACGAAAGCGTCGTGCACGGTTACATGCGCCGTATGGAAATGGCCCACCGCCAGGCGCTCGACGCACTCGTGACACGGGCCCGCGAGACCCTGGCGCCGGGCCCTGCGGCACGGGTGTCATTCAAACCGGCCCTGGTGCGAGGTGTGGCCCGTGAGACCATTGTCCGGGAAGTCTCCATGCGGTCTGTGGATCTGCTGGTCATGGGAACGATTGCGCGCACGGGCGTGCCGGGTTTCATCATCGGTAACACTGCCGAGGACACTCTCAATTGCGTCGAATGTCCGGTGGTCACCGTCAAGCCGCCCGGCTATGTCAGTCCCGTCGCGGGCATGGGCGCTGTGTGAGCGCCGGGCCGCGACTGGGGCCCGGCACTGTTGCGCTGCCCTCGGGGGATCGCCCCAAAAGGTCCGATCGGCGCGCGTGAGCGCCGCAAAAACAGAGCAACGGCGTGCTGGACCCGGATTGATCCGGATGTCTTGCCCGTTTCCCTGGATGCTTCACGCTTCCGGTGCTTTTGAGATCTGTCGGCATTCCCCAGGCGACCACGTCCGAAAGTGGCTAACGCTTTAGCGGTCGCCAGGGTATTGTCCGGCCCATGATGGTGGATGACGATGGCTGTTACCGGGCGATGCAGCGGCGCGATGCGCGATTTGACGGCGTGTTTTTCACCGCCGTTCGCACAACTGGCATCTATTGCCGCCCGGTCTGTCCCGCGCCCCAGCCCAAACGGGAAAACTGCACTTTTTATCCCTCCGCGGCGGCGGCCGAGGAAGCGGGCTACCGGGCCTGCCGGCGTTGCCGACCGGAAACCGCGCCCGGCAGTCCCGCGTGGCTTGGTGTGGGGGCAACGCTGGCACGGGCCCTGCGGCTGATCGAGGCCGGCGCGCTTGACCGGGATGGGGTGGATGCAGTGGCGGGCCGCCTTGGCGTCGGGGCACGCCATCTACGCCGTTTGTTTACGGATCACCTGGGCGCTTCGCCAATGGCCATTGCGCGAACCCATCGGCTGCACCTGGCCCGGCGCCTGACCGAGACCACATCCCTTCCCCTCGGTGAGGTGGCGGCCGCTGCCGGGTTCGGCAGTGTGCGCCGCTTTAATGATGCCTTTGCCAAGGCGTTCAAGCATCCGCCCGGTGCCCTGCGCCCTGCCAAGATGTCGCTGGACACGGATGAGGCGTGTTCGGAGGGTATGCGCGCGGCCCCTTTTGATGTCAGCTTGACCTTGGCCACCCGTCCGCCCTTCGACGCCCTCCATCTCTGCCGGTTCTTGTCGGCCCGCGCGATCCCCGGAGTGGAGATCGGCGATGGGGTTCACTATGGCCGCGTGCTTGGCAGCGAAGCCGGCCCGGCCCTGATCCTCGCGCGGGCCCAGGCGGACGGCCCCGGCCTTGATGTGCGCTTCCATCTTTCCGGCGCGGCGGGGCTGCGTGCCGCCATTGCCCAGACACGCCATATCTTTGATCTCGATACGGACAGCGGTGCCGTGGACATGGCGCTCGCGCGGGATCCGGACCTGGCGCGCCGGGTGGAGGCCCACCCCGGCATCCGCGTGCCCGGCGGCGCGGATGTCTTTGAATTCGCCGTGCGGGCGGTCATCGGGCAGCAAATCAGCGTCAAGGGGGCCAGGACCATCACCGGCCGTCTGGTGGAGCGGACGGGCAAAGCCCTGCCCCCTGGGCTCGCCGGGCTGGTCCCCGGGCTCACCCGCGGTTTCCCCGCGCCCGCCGACATCGTGGATGCCGATCTAAATGGCCTGGGGCTGACGACACGGCGGGTCGAGACCTTGCGCGGCCTTGCCCAGGCTTTCCTCGCGGCGGACCCGGGCCTGCCCGATCTGGCGGCCCTGCGGGGCATCGGCCCGTGGACCCTCCAGTACATCGCCATGCGAGCCCTGGGGGATCCGGATGCTTTTCCTGAAAAGGATCTTGGTCTTCTGAAAGCCCTTGGGTTAGGACCCTCCTCGGGGGACGCAAAGCACCTGATGGAGCGGGCGGAGGCGTGGAGGCCCTACCGGGCCTATGCCGCCATCCGCCTGTGGCACAGTCTGGAGGCAGACCAATGACGGCCGTGCGTTTTGCGGTGCCCGGACCCTTGGGCGAAATGATTGCGGTATGCGTCGAGGGGGCCCTTGCCGGCCTCGATTTCTCCGACCGGGCCGAGCGGATGACACGCCTCCTCGCCCGGGCCCCCTGGTTCGGTGCCCTGCGGGACGGCGCGGCGGAACCGGCAGTCCAAGAGGCGTTGGAGGCGTATTTCGACGGCGATGTCGCCGCATTGGACACGGTCAGGGCCGAGCCTTTTGGAACACCGTTCGAACGCTCCGTCTGGGAGGCGTTGCGGCGCATTCCGGCCGGCGAGACACGGGCCTATAGCGACATTGCCCGCGCCGTGGGCCGCCCCACGGCCGCCCGCGCGGTCGGCCGGGCCAATGGGCGCAACCCTGTGAGCCTCGTCATTCCCTGCCACCGGGTGATCGGCGCGGGTGGCGGCCTGACGGGCTACGCAGGTGGACTGGAGCGCAAGGGCTGGCTGCTGCGCCACGAAGGTGTGCTGATGGTGTGATGGGCAAGGGAAGGACGGGGTGTGCGGATGGTCAGGCCGTGGGGGCCTTCGTGCGCGAGGGGAGGGAATTGGTGATGGGCTGAATGATGGGGTCGATGACGGCGCGTTGATCTTCCGTGAGGTGCTCACGCCAGCGGTCGACGCTGTTGGCATCGATCTTCCGCTGGCTGTCGGTGTCGCCGACCATCATGCCTTCATGCAGTTCTTCATGGGCCAGAAGATTATCGTGCCAGGGCAGGCCGAGGAAACGGGCCAGATCGGCAACCTGGGTCTTGGGGTCCTGCACCAGGTCCTCATACTGCAGATGATGAAGCGGAAGCTGAAGCGCCTTCACATCATGCAGCACCTCCATTTTAAGCCGCCAGCACAGGGCCGCAAGGGTCAGGGCATCCGTGTCGGTCAATTCGGGCGGGCTCTTTGCGAGCAGCGGGCCGAACTCCTGCTTGAGGGGTGCCACCGCGTCCTTGCGTATGCGGATGTTATCGAACAGCGTCGTGACTTCGCGCAGCGCGAAGATATGCGCCCAGGCGAGTTTGCGCTCCCCCGAGCGCCCCATGATGAGCCCCATCATGGACGTGATAACGTCATAGGGCTGGCGTTGGCACCAGATGATCTTGGGATGCCCGAGCAGGGGGATTTGCGCCGGAAGATTCGCGATGCCGGGAAGTTTGAAGCACACGGCCGGGGCATTTGTGGGACCGAAAAGATAGGTCCGCAGATCTTCGCCGCGGAACTCGGTCTCGTCGATGCCATTCACGTCCGGATGGCTGTCGAGGATTAAAAGGGTGAGGGTTGTCCCGGAACGCTGGCACCCGGTCACGAGAAAGGATCGGTTCTGCGCGGCACTGTTCACGGCGGTTTCCCCTCTGCCTGTGTGTTCAGCGTTTTCGAGCCAACAAAACGCCGTCGCTGATTGGGATCAGGGCCGGATCCACCCGCTCGTCGGAGAAAATCTTGTCCGTGAGCGCATGGATTGCGCGGCCGTCGTCATCGTCCGGACCGGGATCGATGGCAGTGCCGTCGTAGAAGATATTGTCGATGGCAAGGGCGCCGCCGGGGCGCAGCAGGCCAAGGCAGTGTTCGTAATAGGTGTCGTAGCCGGTCTTGTCCGCGTCGATGAAGGCGAAGTCGAAACTGGCCTCCTCGCCGCCGGCACGCAGCGCGGCGAGTGTGTCCGCCGCGGGGGCGATGCGCAGATCGATGCGTGCGGCGATGCCCGCCTCGGCCCAGGCCGGCTTGCCCTTGTCGGTCCATTCCTTGGAGACGTCGCAGGCGACGAGGACGCCGTCCGGCGGCAGGTGACGGGCGACTGCAAGGGCGCTGTAGCCTGTGAAGACACCGACCTCGATGGCCCGGCGCACGCCCAGCAGCGCGGTCAACACGGCCATGAATTGACCCTGCTCGACGCTGATCTGCATGTTGGCTTCGGGCAGGGCGGCGGTGAGGTCGCGCAGGCGGGCCATGGACGCCGGTTCGCGCCGTGCCGAAAGGCCGGCAACGTAAGCCGAGACCGTGTCGGATAACTGCGCCGTGACGCGGCTCATGGCATCTCCCTCGTCTAAACTGTTATACTATTTCAGAGTCGCATCCGTAACGTCAAAACCGAACGCGACGATTCTCGGGAAACGGGCAGGTGCGAGCATTATCCGTAAACCGGGCAAAATAGCGAAGTCCGAGGCCCAGATATTTCAAGGATTTGGACTCCACAAAGCGGCCGCCGGGTTCCACGGCGGTGTGCACGCGGCAGTCGGCGCCGTTGCGCTCGTCCTCAAAACAGACCTTCACGTCGATGGGCTGGGCGCACTCGCTCTCGAAGCGCATCGCGTAGCGGCGGTCGTCCCTGCCGTCGACTTCCCCGCGCGAGACTAGCTTGAGGCATTGGCTCGCCTCCGGACCGCAACGGATTTGGGGCGCATCGCGTGGGCAGCCGCCCAACAAGACAGCCAAGCCCGCGCACAGCGCCGCCGCCACAGCGCGATGCCGAGGGCCGCCATAAACTTCATGCGGGTTTCTTGACAGGCCCATGACCCTTCCCTATGTCCAACCCGAACGGATGTTAGCACTCGGTACGGCGCACTGCTAATACCGCCTCCCGATGTGCGGCACCTCGCCGTTCCCGTTTTAACACACCTCAGACAGTTTGGAGACGTCTCATGGGTTTTCGTCCCCTCCATGACCGGGTCCTGCTTCGCCGCGTCGAAGAAGACACCAAGACCCCCGGCGGCATCATCATCCCCGACACGGCTCAAGAGAAGCCGCAGCAGGGCCAGGTGATCGCTGTTGGTCCCGGCATCAAAAAAGAAGACGGCACCATTACGCCGCTCGACGTGGCCGAGGGTGACCTCGTGCTGTTCGGCAAGTGGTCCGGCACCGAAGTGAAGGTCGACGGCGAAGATCTGCTGATCATGAAAGAGAGCGACATTCTCGGTGTGATCGAAGGCAAGACCGCCGGCGCGAAAGCGGCCTGACGCCCCTTGTGGCTCGGCCGCTTTTTTCGTGTCCAATCCCTGACAATCAAAGGAGTCTTCCATGGCTGCTAAGGAAGTAAAATTCTCCACCGAAGCCCGTGAGCGTATGCTCCGCGGCGTCGATATTCTCGCTGATGCCGTGAAAGTGACCCTGGGTCCCAAGGGCCGCAACGTGGTCATCGAAAAGTCCTTCGGCGCGCCGCGCACCACGAAGGACGGCGTGACGGTCGCCAAGGAAATCGAACTGACCGACA
>CAYYTT010000177.1:0-7981 GCA_964474635.1 uncultured Alphaproteobacteria bacterium
CGCCGGATCCTCCCCCCATCCGGCCGCCCCCCCCACCCTCCCCGGTAGCGCAAGGCCCCGCAGGCGCAAGAGAAGGTCGCAGCCATGGCTTGGACGGATGATCGGGTCGATTTGTTGAAAAAACTCTGGGCTGACGGCCTGAGCGCCAGTCAAATCGCACGCCAGCTTGGAGATGTGACGCGCAACGCCGTCATCGGGAAGGTTCACCGCCTGGGCCTGTCCGGGCGCGGCTCGCCGACCCGCTCCGAACGCCCCCGGGCCGTGACGGTGCCCAAGCCCCAGGTCAAGCCGATCCTGATCAAACCGGTTCTGGCGGAAAAGCCGGTGGTGCTGGAAAATGGCGAGTTCGCCACCATCACCACGCTGAAGGAAGACATGTGCAAATGGCCGATCGGCGATCCGTCAACGCCGCATTTCCGCTTTTGCGGCCATCAGGCCAAGCCCGGCACGCCCTATTGCGATGCCCATGCCCGGGTCGCCTATCAGCCAATGGACCGGCGCCGCGCCAAACGCCAGGCGACCGGCTGAGCCGCCCTTTCGACGGCCCCGAGCAGTCACTGCCGCTGACCGTAAATCGGTCGGTCAGCGCCCGGCGTCCACGGGAAGTCCTGCTTTCTCGGCGTCCGACCCGGTTTCGCCCGTGTAGGAGTCATCGAGCGCATAGCCCGCGGACCGGACGGTCCGGATTGGGTCCATCTCGCCCTTTTCATTCAAGGCCTTGCGCAGGCGCCCGATATGCACATCCACGGTGCGCGCCTCCACATAGACGTCCGAGCCCCACACCGCGTCGAGTAACTGTTCCCGGCTGAAGACACGGCCAGGGTACTGGATCAGGTGGTCGAGCAGGCGAAACTCGGTCGGCCCCAGATGGACATCGCGATTGCCCCGGCGCACCCGGTGGGCGGCGCGATCAAGGGCGATATTCCCAAAGAAAATAACGTCTTCCGCGAGGGCCGGGCGCACCCGGCGGACCACCGCCCGGACCCGCGCCAGCAACTCGGGCATGGAAAACGGCTTTATGATGTAGTCGTCGGCGCCCGTGTCGAGCCCTCGGATGCGGTCCGTTTCCTCGCCGCGCGCCGTGAGCATGATGATGGGCAGGTTGCGCGTCTGGGGCCGGCTGCGCATGCGCCGGCACAGCTCAATGCCCGAGACCTTCGGCAACATCCAGTCGAGCAGCACCAGATCAGGCTTTTGTTCGTCGATAATAAGCAGGGCTTCGTCGCCGTCCCGGGCGGAGGCGACGCGATAACCCTCGTTTTCCAAGTTGTAGATCAGGAGCGTCGAGAGCGCGTCCTCATCTTCGACCACCAGGACTAACGGTTTCATCGGCCCTCGCGCGTTTGCCTTTCACCGGCGTGGCTCTCAAGGAGCGGGCTTTTCCAACGAAATACTAGTCAGGCTTGTCAGATCGCCCTTGGGGCGACCGTCCCGAACATATGTTCCCTGGACGAAGTAATAGAGCGCCTCCGCGATATTCGTAGCATGGTCCCCGACACGTTCAATATTCTTTGCAACAAAAAGCAAATGGGTGCACAGCCCGATAGTTCTAGGATCTTCCATCATATAGGTCAAAAGCTCGCGGAACAGGCTGTTGTACAACTCGTCGATGGTCTCGTCGCCGCGCCAGACCGCCATGGCCCGTTCCGGGTCCTGGTCGGAAAAGGCGTCGAGCACGTCCTTGACCTGGAGCAGCGCCTGGCGGCCCATGCCGGCAAGGCCAACCGTCACGCGCAAGGGGTCTTCCCGGCTGACCACGAGGGCCCGCTTGGCGATATTTTTGGCCAGATCGCCGATGCGCTCCAGATCGGATGAGATCTTGATGGCCGAAAGCGCGAACCGCAGGTCAAGCCCGCTCAACCGTTTGGCCGACAAAAGCGCGACGGCGGTCCGCTCCACCTCCAGTTCCAAATGATCGATGCGCCCGTCGAGTTCGATGACCGACTGCGCGATCGCGCCGTCGCGGCGCACAATGCTCTCGATCGCATCGCCGAGTTGGCGTTCGCACAGGCCGCCCATCTGCTGGATCTGACGCAGCAGCGGATCCATCTCCGCAGACAGTTTTGCGTTGTCGTCGCTCAAGGGACGCCTCCTGAGGGCCGGGCCGTCAACCGAAACGGCCGGCGATATAATCTTCAGTCCGCTGATCCTTCGGCGCGGTAAAAATGTCGGCCGTATCGCCAACCTCGGCAAGGACGCCTAGGTGGAAATAGGCGGCCTGCTGGGACACGCGTGCAGCCTGCTGCATGGAATGGGTGACGATCACGATGCAGTAGCTCTCGCGCAAATCCCCGATCAGTTCCTCGATGATCCCCGTGGAAATGGGATCGAGCGCGGACGCCGGTTCGTCCATGAGGATGACTTCGGGATTGACTGCAATACAGCGGGCGATCACGAGCCGCTGCTGCTGGCCGCCGGAAAGCTCCGTACCCGGTTCCTTCAGCCTGTCCTTGACTTCCTTCCAAAGCCCCACGCGGGTCAGGCTCTCCTCGACGATGGCGTCGAGGTCGTCCCGGGATGTCGTGAGCCCATGGATGCGCGGCCCATAAGCCACGTTTTCGTAAATCGATTTCGGGAAGGGATTGGGTTTTTGGAACACCATGCCGACCCGGGCGCGCACCTGCACCGGATCGATAACCCGGTCATCATAGATGTCAACTCCGTCCAGGAGGACCTGCCCATTGACGCGGGCGATGGGAATGGTGTCGTTCATTCTGTTGAGGCAGCGCAGGAAGGTGGACTTTCCGCACCCTGACGGCCCGATCAACGCCGTGACATGGCGGTCGGGAATGTCGAGCGACACACCGAACAGGGCCTGCTTGGCCCCGTAATACATGTCGAGATCGCGGGTGACCATCTTCGCCGCGGCGGCGCGCCCGACCCGCCCGGTCGGTGCGTCCATCGTCAAGGAATGCTGCGCCATGGCCCCTCTCTTCTGCTGCGCCCGTGCTTTGGCGAGCCGCATACCCTCAGCCGGCGCCGGGTCCCGCCCCCGGTCCGGACCTGGGGTTTTCATCCCGCGGCGAACGGGCTGCGGCGCGGCTCTCCGGGCCGACATACACAGTCCGGACCGGGTCCTCCAGTGTTTCGTTGCGTCCCACGAGCGGCAAATGAACGGCGAAGACGCTGCCCTCGCCCTCAATGCTTGAAATCTGAAGGTATCCGCGGTGGCGGTTCACGATGTGCTTCACGATGGCAAGGCCAAGGCCGGTGCCGCCGCTGCGCCGCGATTGACGCGCGTCGATCCGATAGAAGCGCTCAGTGAGCCGGGGAATGTGTTCGCTGGCAATGCCGGGGCCGAAATCGCGGACCATGACGGTTAAAACCTGCCGCGCCGCCTTTGTCGTGGATGCGCTGGCCCCGCCCGCGTCGAGAGGCCGTGTATCCAGGGGCTCAAGGCCCATGGCGCCGACGGGCAATCCCTTCGCATTGTCATGGCATTGCGCGGCGATGACGATCCGCTTGCCGGAGGCCGCATATTTCAAGGCGTTGTGCACAAGGTTCTGGAACACCTGGACGAGTTCGTCGCGCTCGCCCAGGACCATCAGGTCGGCTTGCGCGTCCACATCCAGTGTCACGCCGTGTTCCTTCAGGAGGGGGCCCATGGCGTCGGCCACGTCGCGGATCACGTTGTAGACGTCAAGCGATTTGCCCGGCGCCACATGCTCGTTGAGTTCGATGCGGCTCAAGGACAGCAGATCGTCGATCAGGCGGCCCATGCGCCCAACCTGATCGGCCATGATGCCCATGAACTTTTGCTGGGCTTCCGGGTCGCGCCGGGCGTGGCCCTGCAGAGTGTCGATAAACCCGGCCAGGGACGCGAGCGGTGTGCGCAATTCGTGGCTGGCATTGGCGATGAAGTCCGCGCGCATCTGCTCCAGCCGCTTGACGCCCGTCAGATCGCGAATGACCACCATGATGGACCATCCATCCGGCCCCGTCGGATCGCCCGGAAAGCGCAGCGGCAGCACATGGGCCTCCAGATGCAGGGCCACGGGGACGGGCACGGTGTATTCGACGATTTGCGCCGGTTCGCCCTGGCGGACCTGCTCCACGGCATCGAGGAGGCCGGGCGTGCGCGTCACGGACGCAATGTGTTTTCCCGGAGCCGCTGTGGGCACGATGGTGCGGGTCGCGCTGTTGGCGAAGCGCACCTTGGCGGTGGGATCGAGCAGGATGACCGGGTCCGGCAGGCCTTCAAGGACCGTCGCCACCGCCTGGCGCCGGACCTCATCCGCCCTGGCGGCGGCCTTCCTCTCGCCCTCCGGATCCCGGGCCGGAACCGCCGGCGGGACCGCGTGGGCGCGGCCGGCCGCCAAGCCCGCCAGCCACCCGGCGCCCGCGGCCAGAAGGATGGCGCAGAACGTCACGGCGACATTCACCGCCGACCAACCCAGAACCGCCGCAAGACCAATGGCGGCGACCGTTGCAAAACCAAGCCCGATGACGACGATACCGCGCCTCGGGTTGGCCAAGGCGAACGCCCTTTCGAAGATCGGATCGCTGTCCACCGTTCTTCGCCCCTGTGTCCTGAACCGGCTCCGATCCTGCACGCTGTGTCAGGACTTTCCAGACCGCCTGCCGCGGGCCGAGGCCCGGGTTCGGTGCCCCGTTTGCCCGGCGACCATGGCGTGTACACGGCGTGGCGACAAGACCCATGGCCTGGGCGCCCATTGCCGCTGGCCACCGGTTGGCCGTGCCACCATACTGAACCTTTAAACTGATGGCGTCATGCTGGCGCTTGCACCCTGTTTGTCCCCTGCCCATGGAGAGCCCGATGGCCGACACGACTTCGGCGAACGACCGTCCGTCCAGCCCCGCAGCATTTGGCCCCGCAGCATTTGGCCCGGCAGCATTTGGCAATGGACAGCCGGGACCGGCCTCTGCCGCGCATGAGCGCGGGCCCGCCGCCGGTACCATGGAGGCCCTGATCGCCCGTGAAGACGCGGTCGGTGCGCATAACTATGCGTCCCTGCCCGTGGTTCTCGCCGAGGGCCATGGCGAATGGCTCATAGACACCGACGGCCGGCGTTACCTTGACATGATGAGCGCCTATTCGGCGGTCAGTTTCGGGCACAGTCATCCGCGGCTGGTCGATGTCATGACCGAGCAGGCCAAGCGGCTCGCCATCGTCTCGCGCGCCTTTCACACCGATCGCCTTGGCCCATTCCTGACCAAACTGACGCAGGTGACGGGCCTGCCCCGCGCCCTGCCCATGAACACGGGCGCAGAGGCGGTGGAAACGGCCATCAAGGCGGCGCGACGATGGGGGTACCGGGTCAAGGGCATTCCGGACAATTGCGCCGAAATCATCGTGGCCAACGACAATTTTCACGGGCGCACGACAACCATCGTCAGTTTCTCCACGGACGATGACTACCGGACCGAATTCGGCCCCTTCACGCCCGGGTTCCGTCCCGTGCCCTTTGGCAAACTCGATTGCATCGAGGCGGCCATGGGCGCGCAGACCTGTGCGGTCCTTGTCGAGCCGATGCAGGGCGAGGCCGGTATCCAGATCCCGCCTGCCGGATGGCTGCGGGGCTTGCGGGAACTGTGTACACGGAACAATGTCCTCTTGATCCTCGACGAAGTCCAAACCGGTATGGGGCGCACGGGCGCACCCTTTGCCTTTCAGCACGAAGGCATCCTTCCCGATGGTTTAATCCTGGGCAAAGCCCTGGGCGGCGGGCTTTTGCCCGTGTCTGCCTTCGTGGCGAGCGACGCGTTGATGGACGTCTTCGGGCCGGGCAGCCACGGCTCGACCTTTGGCGGCAACCCGCTCGCGGCGGCCGTGGGCCTTGAAGCGCTCACCATGTTGGAGGAAATGGACCTGGCCGCCCGCAGCGCCCGCCTGGGCGAGCATCTCAAGACCGCCTTGGCCGGCATCAACAGCCCGCTGATTCGCGAAGTGCGCGGGGCCGGTCTTTGGGTCGGGGTCGATATCGACCCGGCGCTGTGCTGCGCGCGCTGTGTCTGCGAGGCCATGATGGACCGCGGCGTTCTGAGCAAGGACACCCACGAGACCGTGGTGCGTTTTGCCCCTCCACTGACGATTTCCGAACAAGATCTGGACTGGGCCATCGAACAGTTCCGCATCGTTATTCGTGACCTGGGCGAACGCGCCATGAATCGCGAGGGTCTGGCATCGGGCCAGGCCTGAGGCCAAGTCTGAGATCAGTGCACGGCCTGGCGCCGTTTCCGCGATAGCCAAGACCACCAGACGGTGCGGGCAGCAGTCCTCTGCGACCCGCAACCGCGCCCGGTTTATCCTTGTTTTGACAGAATGCCCCTGACCCGCCGCGTTAATCCCGTTGGCCCGGCCCGCGGGGGATCGGTGCAATTGGGATCGACGCCGTCCCATCGAGGAGCGCACCCGCCATACGATTATTGAATACCGTGGAAAGCAAGATTAGCTGGTGACACGGAGGCAGTCCCATGGTAGTGGCTAAAGGGTGTGGTTACTGTGGATCAGGACGGACAACCTCTAATCCTCGGCTTACTGTCCGTGTCGGTAACGCCGCTGGGTTCATCATCCAGCGCTAGCTGATCCCAGTCGAAGCACCACCGCCTCAACACGGGAGACTTTCGGTGACTTCCCAAACCCCCATCAAAATCATGGTTGTGGAAGACAATCCCGGAGACGCACGCCTTATTTCCGAAGGTTTGAGTCAGATCGAACTGCAGACGCAGGTAAAAGTCGTGACCGACGGTGACGATGCCCTGAAACGTCTGCGCCTCGAAGCCACTGAGGACCACCCTTTCGATCTCGTGTTGCTCGACCTGAATTTGCCGGGACGTCACGGCCGGGAAGTCCTCACGGAAATAAAGAAGGACGCGGCGTTGCGGGTCACGCCGACGATCATCCTTAGTTCGTCATCCGCCGCAAACGACATCGCCGACTGCTATGATCGGCACGCCAATGCTTATGTGACGAAGCCGGACGACTTCGAAGAGTTTGTCACCCTCGCCAAATCCATTGAAGCCTTCTGGTTCAACGCTGCAACGCTTGCGTATCGCCGGGCCCCGACCGAGCGGTCTGTCATCTGATTATATGCTTTTCCCGGCCTGTGTTTCAGCCGGTTTTTCTCGGCGCAAATTCGGTTGCTTGTCGTCATTTAAATCTGCTCGAAGTGTTTGCCGCCTGGTCAACCATTCAGCAGGCGTACGAACGACACAATGTCCTTGCGACGGCCTTCGTGGATGGCGGCATCGTCGAGGGGGACCGAATTGCCGTATTCGTCCGCCAAGAGTTTTTCCAGACGCTCTGCGGTGATCTCGCCCTCCAGGGCCATGCGCTTGGTGTCTGCGTCTCCGGCGAGACCGCTACCGGGCAGATAGATCGCGCCGGTCGCGAAATCGACGGCAAAGGCGATCACGCCGGGTATGATGAAAAAGAGCAGCCCGACCCCGTCCAGGATCGCGATGGCCGGGTCGATCCGCCCGCCCCTTTGACCTTTGCGTTCCGGATAGAGAATAATCCCGCAGGCAGCGGTCTGCAGTACGAGAACGGATACAAGGAGGACGGAACAAAGCCGTTTCATGCGGTCTTCCCTGGTTGACCGCCGGGCCATGGCGGTCCGGCCTTTCGACCACCGTGCCCTGGTGCCGATGGATTGCGGGAGCATACACGTGAACCTGGCCTTAGTCAGCAGATCCGCCGCCTTCACCGGATGGGCCCCTATGATGTAGCGATGAAGGGGCACGTCGCACACCAGAAAGGCTCCGCTGGGCACTCACAAGTCAATTCGATAGATATCTGATAGACCCTAGTGCATTGCTTCATTCAGATGGTGCAGCTTGTCATCGCGAACCGCTCTTGAGCGGCGCGGCGATCCAGGGCCACTGGCTCCGGATTTCGTTGCCCTGGATGGCTTCGCTTTGCTCGCCATGACGGCATGAAACTGAAGCATCGACATGTGCCGCTGCACTAGGGTCTGTTGAGATTCACCGAGAGTGAATGACGGCCGTTGCCGCGAAGATC
>CAYYTT010000178.1:0-7918 GCA_964474635.1 uncultured Alphaproteobacteria bacterium
GACGAGTGAGGGGGGGTCATGCGGGCGGGAATCCATCGGGACATGGCCCGCGCATCGCCAAGCACCCTGTCGAGGGACTTTTGGGCGAACCAGTCATCAAGCCTTTGACCGGCCAATTCGCGGCGCGTGCGCATTACAATACGTTCCGCCGTCCAATTTAAATCGAGAACCGTGCCTTTGGCATCCAAAAGGATAAGGCCGACCTTAACGTCCCTGAAAAGGGCCTGAAATCCATCGGTCATACGGTCCAATCAGTCTTGTGAGAAGTACTCACAGCTATTACCCGGCAGGTCGTCCGCAGACGGCTCAAAGGAAAGCACGACGCGGCAGCCCGCATCGCCCCGCGCGATGGCTTTGTCGATTTGGATCCGGGCATACCCCCGGCTGTCCGCGACGATCCGTCCAAAAACATTGGACGTCATCATGCACAAGGATGGCCGCCCCAAGACCTGGTCACCAAACGGACAACGGTCGTTGACGAGGACGATTTCCTCCTCGCCCACGGACACCGTTCGAAAGCGGCCATAGATCCGGCGCTTGAGGTCCGGCAAGGCATCGCCAAGCTGCTCCCGGCTCAGCGGCTCGCCATTGTTGACCCGGCGATATTCCTTGCCAAGCCTGTCGCCGAGGCGGGTGCCCACGACACTGATAAAGCCCTCCGCGTCGTCGAGCCCGATCACATCTTCGAGCACGCCCGCCAACTCCCCAAGCAGGTTTAGAAGAAAGTCTTCCCTGTCGAGATCGATGTCGTTTTTCGCGAAGCTATTTTCTTCAGCCTGCGTCACTGGCTAGCCTAAAATTTTGGCCCGCACCTGACCGAAAGATCAGTAGGGCAGTCTGGATCAAAGCAATTCCGATTTGGACGCTATCTTATCCATGGCTAATTAACGATAGCTATGTTTCTCTGGTCATAAGGAAAAATGATTGGAAATTGGGACGTTTTTTTCCGTCTCTTTTTTCAAAATGGTCTTTGACAGCATGGCGAAACGCATTCTGGTGTTCGACGATAGCCCGATCGATTTGATGCTTGTCGAATCGATGCTTTTGGAGGCCAAATTTGACGTGACGGCCTGCAATAGCGTCGATGCCGCGCGCGATGTTCTGTGCCGCCCCGGCATCTCCATGCTGATCACGGACTTGTTCGTGACTGACCCGCCCGACAAGCGGGAACGGGCGACAAAAGGCGGCCTGTCGCTGATCAGCGTCATCCAAACCGCCTTTAATCAGCACTCCTATCCCTGGCTGAAGACCCTGCCAATCCTCGCCGTCACGGCCTCGCCCTCCACAAAATCCTTCGATGCTCTGGTGCAGGCGCGGGCCGTCGGAGCAACCGCGGGTTTGCGCAAGCCCTTCAAACGGGCTGAATTGTTAAAGGCGGTGGACGACTTGATCCGGGCCAACGAGCCGTCCTCCGACCAGGTGGCATGGTCCGCCGGCGGATTTACCGGCCGGTAAAGGCGGGCGCGCGCCGTTCCACGAAATGGGCAACGCCTTCCTTGAAGTCCTCGCTGTCAAAGCTCTTGAGCATTTCCGCGTCGCCCACATCAACCGCTTCGCCCAGCGACTGGAACTGCGCGTTCCAGAGCTGACGCTTCATGACCTGCACGGACCGGGGCGAGACCTCCCGGGCCAGCATGTCCGCATAGGCCATGGTCTGGCGCATCAGGTCCTCCGCCGCGAAGGCCCGGTTCACGAGGCCCATGCGCTCGGCCTCTTCGGCCGTCACCTTGCGGGCCGAGAGCAACAAATCCATGGCATGGGCCATGCCCACAAGGCGGGGCAAAAGCCAGCTCACGCCATGCTCGGCAATGAGGCCGCGGCGGGAAAAGGCGGTCGAGAACACGGCCGTGTCGGCGACAAAACGCAAGTCGCAATAAAGCGCCAGGATCATGCCGAGCCCCGCACACGGACCATTGATGGCCGCGATGATCGGCTTGGGCACGGCGGGAAAATAGCTGTTGGACTTTTGAAAGTCGGCCCGTGCGTCCGGATCAAAAGGCAGCGGGATGCTGCGGGCACTCCGGGGGGCGCTGTCCCCCTCGTCCTGGATCGATTGCAGATTGCCCATGTCGGCGCCGGCGCAAAAGCCCCGCCCCGCGCCGGTCAGCACGATCACCCGGACGGCGTCGTCATCGCTGGCGCGGCGCAAATGAGCGCGCAGATCCTCACCCATGCGCGGGGTAAGGGCGTTGAGCTTGTCGGGCCGATTGAGCGTGATGGTGGCGACACCGTTCTGCACGGAATAAAGGGCGTGGGGCTCTTCCATGGCGGTTCTCTCCCGTTTCTTTCACTGGTTTTTCTGTGTGCAAAGCAGCATCGGACAAGGCGTCTCGCGCCGCCGGCGGCACCCCATCAGTCTAGGCGAGCCCGCCGCCCGAGGCGAGCGGCACCTTGGCCCCAGTGCATCAATGCGGATTGGTGCAAATCAGCCAGTCGTCGTTTCGGCGTTCGGACTTCACCATGTCTTCGGTCAAGGGCTTAACGACGGCGTCATAGTCCAGATGGAACAGCTGGCCATTGGTATGAAGCCGCTCGAAGACATCCGCATAGGAATAGCCGCGGGCGAAATTAACCTCACAGACGATTTGTGGCCGGAATTTTTCGATAAGCGGCGAAAGACCGTTCAGAACGGCCATTTCCGCGCCCTCCACGTCGATCTTGATGAAATCCACACGCTCGAAACTGTCCGCATTGAGCGTATCGACCGATACCGTGAAGACATCCCCGTGCTGCTTAAGAAGGTCAGGGGTCTCCCGATCGAGCGTGAAGCGCCCGTTCTTCGGCTCGCCTCGCGGCACAAAGAACGAGGCCCCGCCCGCCCTCACCCGATCCGACAGGGCCACATTGTGCAGGCGCACCCGTTGGGCAAAACCGTTCACGCCCGTCGTATCGCGCAGATATTGGAACACGCGCGGATTGGGCTCATAGGCAAAGACCTGCCCCGCCGGCCCCACGAAATCGGCGGCCAAGAGTGTGTAATACCCAAGGTTGGCCCCAATATCGAGCACCACATCGCCCGGTTTGATTGCGGCCGCGAAATGCATCGTCAGCCAATACTCCCAATAGCCGTCGAAAATCATATGCGGCGAGAAGCCCACGTCGCTGGCGATGCAGAAGAATTTGAATTTCCCAAGGATCTGCGCGAGCACACGGTCCTCGCCCAGATAAACCGAGCGGGTGGCGGTTGAGAAGTAAGCCTCCATGTCGGAGCGTTTGTTGCGCTTGAGCGCGGATTTGAGATCTCGATCCATGGGAGGGCTCCGATCGGCGCTGCGGGGGCGATCCGAGAGGCCGGCCGGGCATGCCAACCGGTCTGCGCAACACTTGCCTGGGGCGGGGTCATGGGCGGCATACCCCGTTTCGCCCGCCAGTGGAACGCCGAGGCCGGGCCGATTGCAAGGGGTCTTGCGAACGGCCATTGATGTAAGACGGGCAAAACGCCCGGCCAAGGACGTCGGACGGGCGTTTTGCCTTGGGATCGAGGGGGTAAGCGCGCGGTCTTAGTCGCCGAAGGATCCCGCGGGCCCCGGGAACACAACCGGGCTTTCCGAGCCATCCTTTGCCACCGAGGCAACACCGAAGAAGTAATTGTCGATCACCACATTCTCCAGCGTGAACTGCGTGACATCGCCCACATAGCGGCTTTTGGACCATTGCGCTTGCGTCGTCAGGCGCCAGTAGACGCGGTAGCCGGCGAGATTGCCCGCCGCGTCGCCTTCGGCCCTGGCCCATTTCAATGTCGTTGAGGGCCGTACGGCGCCTGAAATTGTCACGTCCTTGGGAAAGGGCGGCGCGGCGGCCATTCCGGCCAGGCTGACGATGTTCAGGGCCGTGAGTTTTGCCGCATAGTCGAAATCCACGAATTCGATCACATCGCCGAAGGCGCGGCCGTCCTCGACTCGCAAATCCTGGTGCTGACGGTCGTAGTGTTCGTTGGTTTCCATGATGCGCACGCCCGGAAAACCGGCCGCGTTAAAGGGCCGGTGGTGCCCGCCGCGTCCGAACCGGTCAAGCCGATAGACCATCATGGTGTCGAGGTTGGGAATGTAGCCGTCGGCCATGCGGTCGATGTAACGCGCCAGATTGCGCGAGGGGCTGTCCACCTCCCCGCCCGTAAAGCGGCGGATGCGGGCCTCCCGCTCGGTCTCAACGGCGCGCGTGCCTTCCGAGAAGATCCGCGCGGTCGTGTTGTCGATCACCCCATTGATGCCGGCGATATTGCCGATCATGTCATTGTTGAGCACGGCTTTGACGCGCCAGCCCTTCTCCTTGGCGTGCTCGGCGACGATCCGCCCCCCGAACAACCCCTGCTCTTCGCCGGCCAGGGCGCCGTAGACGATCGTGCCGGCGAATTTGTGCTTGGAGAGCACCCGAGCGGCCTCGAGGGCGCCGGCGAGGCCGGTCGCATTGTCATTGGCGCCGGGCGACTCGGACGTGGCATCCATGACATCGCTGACCCGGCTGTCGATGTCGCCGGACATCATGACCATGCGGTCGGGATCGAGGGTGCCGCGCTGAATGGCGAGGACACTGATCACCTCGACGGGCTCCGGGATCCGCCGTTCACCGCTGACCGTGTCACCGATATAGAGCACCTCCAGGCAGCCGCCACAGGCCTCGGAGATTTTCGTAAATTCCGCATGGATCCAGCGCCGGGCCGCGCCGATGCCGGTGGTCTCGCTTTCGGTGTCGGACGCCGTGTGGCGCGTGCCGAAGCCAACCAAGGTTTCCACATCGCGCTTGAGCCGGTCCGGCGAGACGTCTTCAACGAGCGCGTGAAGCAGGGGAACCTCCGCCGGCGGAACAGGCGCGCTTTGCGCCAACGCGGCGGTTGCCCCCATCAAAGGGAAAAACGCTCCGAAGGTGAGCTTGCGAAAAAGGGAAAAAAACACGTCCATGCTCCTGTCTTGCGCGCTGGCTTGTCGTCGAACCGCCAGCATACACGGAGTGGAACCATGGTTGGAGCTGGGCCCGCACCAACTGAAGTATTGTTTTTATTGGGAAAATTGTAGGCCTCTCTTCTAAAATGAGCGATTTAGAATCCTCAACCTTTTGGTGCAAACGGGCCCGTCCCTTCAAAACGTTTTGCCAGTCACTTCGCTCGCAATCCGGCGATAGAGCGCGGACACCTCCTCGATCAGGTCGGCGGGCAGATGGGGGATTTTGGGATCGGGCTTGCCTTCGGTGCGGGCCATGTCGAGGGCCGTCTTGTATCCAATACTCCGGTAGTACTGGCGCACATGCTCCTTGCTCAAATCGACCGTCCGCCCTGCATCATAAGCCGCTCGATCCCAGAAACGATCTTCATCGAGGGTGCCGAAGACATCGACCACCATGAGACGGCCGCGCTCGTCAAAGCCGAACTCCTTCTTGCCGTCGACGTGGAAAACGCTCGTCTCGGTCAGGTCCTCGGCAATCAAAGAATCGATGCGCCCACAGAGCACTTTGATGGCGGCGACATCCTCTTCCCCCAAACCGGACAGCGCCATGGCCTCGGCCCGGCTCAAAAGCCGGTCCGTGGCTTCGAATTTGGTGCTCATCTCAAAAAAGGCATGGGGCAGACGCGCGCCGACGGGCAGGTGTTCCGTACCCGATGGAAAGCCCAGATCCTCCGGGCGAACCGTTCCCTTTTGCAGCCGGTCGTTCAGACTGCCCGCCACATAATGGCGCTGAATGCACTCCAGCGGGATGAAGACCTGCCGCCAGGGCTTCGGGCGATCCTTCAAACTCGCCACCTGCTCCACCGATTTGACGCGCATGGACCGGGTGCCCGAACGGGCCACGAAATGGTGCGGAATGCCCACATCGCTCAGCCGTGCGAACCAATGGCTGGCCATGGCGCACAGGACCTCGCCCTTGCCTGGAATTTCATCCGGGATCGGTACGTCGAAGACGCTGATCCGGTCCGAGAAGACAAATTCGATTTCGCCGGGGCCGGCCCGGTAGACGTCCTTCACGGAGCCCTTATGGATCAACTCGGCCATGCCTCGTTCCCATCAAAACAATGCCCATCGGGCGACGCAGCCTGGCAGGACGCGCGGCCCGCCCGCTCACCTTGCAATAGTCCAGGCGCGGTGGCACCTAATACTCGAAACCTGAAAGGCGGTACGGGCTCAGCCCTTGCCCGCCTCGCTTTGCCCCGCCTATCGCTGGAGACGCCCATGAAGGCCCGAGTCCACGTCACCTTGAAAACCGGTGTCCTGGACCCGGAGGGCAAAGCCATCGCCCAGGCCCTCGACCGGCTCGGATTTTCCGGCCTCGGCGAGGTCCGCAAAGGCAAATTCTTCGATCTGGAGCTCACCCACACGGACAAGGCCAAGGCGCAAGCCGACGTGAAGGCCATGTGCGAGCAGCTCCTCGCCAATACCGTGATCGAATCTTACACGATCGACATTACGGCTGGCGATTAACGGGATCCCACCCGCGGACCCATCACCAGCGCTGGAGGAGAGCGGACATGCGCGCAGGCGTTATCGTGTTTCCCGGGTCGAATTGCGACCGGGACGTCGCCAGCGCCCTGACCCTGGTGACGGGCACGCCCACGCCCATGATCTGGCATGGGGACACGGACCTGCCGGACCTCGATCTCATCGTGCTGCCGGGCGGCTTTTCCTATGGGGATTACCTGCGCTGCGGCGCCATTGCCGTGCACAGCCCCATTATGGATGCGGTCCTGAAGCGGGCAAAGGCGGGCACGCCGGTGCTTGGGATCTGTAACGGCTTTCAGATGCTCACCGAGACGGGGCTTTTGCCCGGCGCCTTGATGCGCAATCGCGATCTGACCTTCGTGTCGCGGACCGTGCCCTTGCGCGTGGAGGCCAAGACGCCCTTCACGGGCGCCTATGAGGTGGGCCAGATCCTCAACATCCCCCTCGCGCACCATGATGGCAATTACACCGCCGACGGGGACACCCTGGCCCGCCTGGAAGGCGACGGCCGGATCGCATTCCGATATCACGGCGCCAATCCCAATGGCTCGGCCGCGTCCATCGCCGGCATCACCGATGAGACCGGGCGGATCCTCGGGCTCATGCCCCATCCGGAGCGGGCCGTGGAGCCGGCCCATGGCTCGGTGGACGGCCGGGGCCTGTTCGACAGTCTCGTGGCCCATTTCGCATGAGTGCGCGGCGCCCCGACCGCCAGGGGGACGCGCCCTGCCCTGCCGACCGTTCGACCGCCTGCCTTTGAAGGAGTGCACCCGTGACCGCCGCCGATGCCGCCATGACCCCGGATCTGATCGCCGAGCACGGTCTTGCCACCGATGAATATCAGCGGATCGTCCGCAGCTTGAACCGTGAGCCAAACATCACCGAACTTGGCATTTTTTCGGTGATGTGGTCGGAGCACTGCTCCTACAAATCCTCCAAAATCTGGCTGAAAACCTTCCCCACCTCCGGCCCCCAGGTGATCCAGGGCCCCGGCGAAAACGCCGGCGTGGTCGATATCGGCGACGGCCAGGCCCTTGTCTTCAAAATGGAGAGCCACAACCACCCGTCCTTTATTGAGCCCTATCAGGGCGCGGCAACGGGTGTGGGCGGCATCATGCGGGATGTCTTCACCATGGGCGCACGGCCCATCGCGATGATGAACGCCCTGCGCTTTGGCGCGCCGGACCATCCACGCACCCGGCACCTGATTTCCGGCGTGGTGGCCGGCATCGGCGGATATGGAAATTGCATGGGTGTGCCGACGGTCGGTGGAGAGACCAATTTCCATCCCGCCTATAATGGCAACATCCTGGTCAATGCCATGTGTGTGGGTCTCGCCGACGCGGAACGCATTTTCTATTCGGCGGCCAAGGGTGTGGGCAATCCCATCGTTTATGTGGGCTCCAAGACCGGGCGGGACGGCATCCACGGCGCGACCATGGCCTCGGCGGAGTTCGACGAGGAGACGGAGAAGAAGCTGCCCACCGTGC
>CAYYTT010000179.1:0-2437 GCA_964474635.1 uncultured Alphaproteobacteria bacterium
TCGCTACGGCCCTGTTGACCGATGGCGAGCGCAGGCTGTGGGCGCGCGGCGTGGTGATCGAGGGTCTGGGCTCGCTGTTCCACCGGTCCTTTGCCGGGGTCAGCCTCGGTCTGCTGCCCGGCGCGCAGCCGGACGCCTTCGTCGTCTGCCACGAGCCAACCCGGCGTACGATGCGCAATGTGGAAACGCCGGTCGCCAGCATTGATGCGGTCATTCGCGAGACCGTGCGCCTGGGCGCGCTCACCAATCCGGCCATTCGCTGCGTCGGCATCGCCATCAACACCGCCAAGCTCGGCGATGAGGCGGCTGCCGCGTGTCTTGCCGATGCGGAGGCGACCTTCGGCCTGCCCACCTGCGACCCGATCCGGACCGGGACCGGCCCCATCGTCGATCACATTATCGGTTTGAGGCTGTAGGCATGGTGGCACTCAGCGTCGACATCGAGCATTGGCCCATTGCCGGGCAGTTCACCATCTCTCGGGGCTCCAAGACGGCCGCCGATGTGGTCGTGGCACGGGTCCGCGACGGCGATGCGGAAGGGCGCGGCGAGTGCGTCCCCTATGGCCGCTACGGCGAGAGCGTGGACGGTGTAAAGGCCGATTTGACGGAAATGGCCGCGGCCGTGGCCGGCGGTCTCGACCGGGCAGGTCTTCAGGATGCCATGCCCCCGGGGGCAGCGCGCAACGCCCTGGACTGCGCCTTATGGGATCTTGAGGCCCACAAAACCGGCCGTCCGGTCTGGGATCTTGCGGGCCTGCCCCGCCCCGGCGCGGTCACGACGGCCTATACCTTGAGCCTCGACACGCCCGACGCCATGGCAGCCCAGGCAAAGCGCGTCGGCGAGCGCCCGCTCCTGAAACTCAAACTGGGTGGCAACGATGATGAGGCACGGGTCGCGGCCGTGCGCGCCGCGGTGCCCAAAGCCAATCTGATCGTCGATGCCAATGAGGCCTGGACACCCCAAAGCCTCGCGGACCTTGGCCCGGTCATGGCGCGGCTCGGCGTCTCCCTGATCGAACAGCCCCTGCCGGCGGGCCAGGACGGCGCCCTGGGGGAGATCGCCTGCCCCGTTCCACTGTGTGCGGATGAAAGCTTTCACGACCGGGACAGTCTGGCGGACCTGCGCGGCCGGTATCAGGCGGTCAATCTGAAGCTCGACAAGACCGGCGGGTTGACCGAAGCCATTGCCGCCATGAACGAGATCCGCGGCGCCGGCATGGGTTTGTTCGTGGGCTGCATGGTCGGCACGTCGCTCGCCATGGCCCCCGCTTACCTGCTGGCCGGCGCGGCCGATTTCGTGGACCTTGATGGGCCCTTGATGTTGAAAGCCGACCGCGAGCCCGGCCTGACCTACGAAGGCAGCGTGATCCGGTTCGACGCAGAGCCGGCAGGCTCCTCCGGCGCGGCCCTTTCGGGCCGCCTGTGGGGCGGGCTGTGAGCGCAGGCGGCGCGCGCTTTTTTCCCAATGATTACAGCGAGGCGCGGGAGCGCTTCCGCGCCGCGGCCACGCGCGCGGGAGCCCGCCTGACCGCACGGCGCAACCCCCATGGGCTGGGGCCAAACGGCGAAGATCTGACGGTTGATTGCGCCCTGCTGGGCGAGGAAGCGCCGCGCCGCCTCGTCGTGGTGCAATCGGGCACGCATGGTGTGGAGGGGTTTTGCGGCTCGGGCTGCCAGATCGGTCTTCTGGAGACGGGGCTTTTGGATGCCCTGCCCCCGGATCTTGGCGTGCTGCTGATCCATGCCCTCAACCCTTACGGTTTCGCCTGGTTGCGCCGGGTCAACGAGGACAATATCGATCTCAATCGCAACTTTCTGGATCACGACGGCCCGTATCCGGACAATCCGGGATATGAGATCCTGAAAGACGCCCTGGCGCCCACCTCCTTCGATGAGGCGGTCTTGCGCCAGGCGAACCGGACGCTTGCCGATTACGCGGCGCGCCACGGCCTGGCCGCCCTGCAAAGCGCGATCACCAAGGGTCAATATGCCTATCCGGACGGGCTTTATTATGGGGGGCGCGGCCCAGCCTGGTCGAACCTTGTCTTCCGTGAACTGATTACCACATTTGGTGCCGCCGTGGAGGACGCCGTCCTGATCGACATCCACACGGGCCTTGGCGCCCATGGGCAGGGTGAGGTCATCTGCGAGACCGCGCCCGATGATCCGGCCTTTCAGCGCGCAAGGGCCTTTTGGGGCTCCCGGGTGGCCTCCACGGTGACGGGCGATTCGGTCTCGTCCCACCTGTCGGGAACCATCGATCCCGTGCTTGGTGCGTGCCTGCCCGGGGCCTGCGCGACGGCCGTCGCCCTTGAATTCGGCACCGCGCCTGCGGCGGACGTCTTCAAGGCGACCCGGGCGGACAACTGGCTCCACTGTCACGGCGATCCCCGGGGACCAGAGGCCAAAACCATCAAGGACGAGATTCGGCGGGCCG
>CAYYTT010000179.1:2447-7850 GCA_964474635.1 uncultured Alphaproteobacteria bacterium
GCCTTTTTTCCCGGCACCGAAGACTGGATGGAACGGGGCTGGGCGACGGCCCGCGAAACCATCGCCAAGGTGGTGGTCTGAGATCCATTGCCCTATACAATCGGGGGTCATTTCCACCGCAGGAAACCTCTCGCGCGTGGCCAAACATGCAGGAGATGTATATTCGGCTCAGGCGTGCGGATTGCTGGACGCGTCGGCGCGGGGACGGTTACACTATAATGGTTAGCGGGCTTTGGCGCCGTGGGACGCGTTTTGCCACCCCATGCCCGGCTTCCACTCTTGCTTTTTAGCGTTTTTTTGCCTGATCCGGGTTCCATGGGCCGACAGGACCCAGTGACGGAATAAGGGGGCGTTGGCCTTGCTTCGAATATCGACCCATGACCGGTTCAAGCTGGATCGCAAGCCATCCAATCTTTGGGTGCTGTTCGGCTGGTTTCAAACGATCCTCGGTCCGGAGACAGCCTATTACTGGCTGGCGATGATCTATGGTGTGGCCATCAGCCTGCTGACGCTCGCGCTGCCGATCTCGGTTCAGATCCTCATCGATACGGTCGCGAACACCGGTCTTGTGCAGCCCGTGCTGGTCCTGTCCGGCGTGCTGGGTGGTCTGTTGTTGCTGTCGGCGTTTCTGGTTTCCCTGCGGGCCCATGTGATGGAGATTTTCGGACGCCATCTTTACGCGCGCCTGACCTCCGAGATCGCCCTGCGCGCCGTGCACGCCCACAACAGTTATTTCCAGGAAGGCAAGCGCGACAGCCTGTTCAACCGCTTTTTCGACATCATGATCTTGCAGTCGAATGTCCCTTCGCTGCTGATCAATGCCCTGCCCCTCGTCTTTCAGGCCGTGATCGGCTTCATCGTGGTGTCGCTCTACCACCCGTATTTCCTGATTTTCACCCTCGTGCTCATCACCCTTTTGTACATGGTCTGGGCGATCTGGGGGCCCGGCGCCATCCGTACGGCGATCGAGGAATCCTACGCCAAATACGACACGGCCCATGACCTGGAGGGCCTCGCCGAAAACAACGATTTTTATCACGCCGAGCGGAACATCGACGCGGCCATGACGGACGCGAACGAGCGCGTGCACCGGTACATCAACGCCAACAAGCGCCATTTCCGGCGCTCCTTTTCCCAGACCGTTTCGCTCCTCGTCCTCTATGCGCTGGGCAGCGCGGCCCTGCTCGGTATCGGCGGTTGGCTCGTTATTCAGGGCCAGTTGACCCTGGGCCAGCTCGTGGCCGCCGAACTGATCATGTCGGCGATTCTTGTGGGGATTTCCCAGTACGGAACATATCTCGACCAGTTCTACGAGGTCTGCGCCGCCGTGGACAAACTGTCCGCCTTCTTCCGTATTCCCCAGGAACACGATCCGGGGCAGCTTGACTTGCCGGACGCGCCCGCGCGGATCGAATTCGACTCCGTCACCACGCCGTCACGCCACGGCGAGGATCTGCACATCTCGCTCGATATTCCGCCCGGGTCCAATGTGATTGTGCGCGGATGTTCCGTGCCCGCTCAGCGTAGTTTTCTGGACCTACTCCAGGCGAACCGCCGTCCCACGAGCGGATGGATGCGCATCGGCGGCGAGGACATTCAAGACCTGAGCCCCCAGAAACTGCGCAGCCGGGTCATCGTCCTGGACCGCCTCGATATCATCGAATGCACCATCGACATTTATCTGGATCTCTTCCTGGAGGAGGAGACCAGCCGTGCCAAGAAGTCGGACGTCTTGAAGCTGACCGGGCTCGACGACACGATTGATCGGCTGCCGGACGGCATCGATACCCATGTGCTGCCCTCCAGTTGGCCCCTGTCCTTCTCCGAAATCCTGCGGCTCAAGCTCGCCGGGGCGCTGCTTGCCCGGCCCAAAGTCCTCATCCTGTCGGAGGTCTTCGACCTTGTGGAGCGGCGCTATTTGAACCCGATCCTCGATGAGATCTACCGCAATCGGGATCTCACCTTGATCCGGTTCACCGACGATCTGCCCAGGGACGACGATGATTACGCCCTGGTGCTCCATGCCCGCATGCAGGAGTTCACGCCCTTGAGCGATTGGGCGCGCGAAAGGACACAAACGGCATGAGCGGATCTGACGAAGCCAACGGTGTCTTCACGCTGACGCACAGCGCCGAGGACCGCCGCACGCAGCATTTCACGACCATCGGCTCGGTGCGCATTCCCATCGTGTCCCGGGCCGTCACCTGGCTGATCATCCTCATGATCATCATTGTCGCGGCCTTCCTTTATATGGTGCCGTGGGTTCAGACAACGTCCGGTTTCGGCAGTGTTACGGCCCTCAACCCGGGCGACCGGGCCCAGGAAATCAGCGTGCTGGTCTCCGGCCGCATTCAGCAGTGGTATGTGCAGGATGGGTCCCAGGTGAAAAAAGACGATCCCATCGTGCGCATCGTCGACAACGACCCGCGCCTGGTGGAACGTCTGACGGCCGAACGCGATGCCCTCGCCCAGCAGCTTGAGGCGGCCAAATCGGCGACCCGCACGGCCCAACTTGACCTGGAGCGCCAGCAGCGCCTTTTCAACGAAGGCCTAGCATCGCGTCAGGCGCTGGAGAACGCGCAGATCCGCCTTGAGGACTTGCGCTCGCGCGAAGCCTCGGCCGAAGCCGCCCTGAACCGGGCCGAAGTGAACATCTCGCGCCAGTCGACCCAGGTCGTCCGTGCGCCCCGGGACGGGACGATCCTGAACGTGACCGCCGGCGACATCGCCACCTTTGTGCGCGAGGGCCAGGCGGTGGCCACTTTCCTGCCCGATGGCGTGACCCGCGCGGTGGAGCTGTTCATCGACGGGCGCGACATTCCCCTCGTCGTCCCGGGACGGAAAGTCCGCCTGCAGTTCGAAGGCTGGCCCGCCGTGCAGTTTTCCGGCTGGCCCTCGGTTGCCATTGGCACCTTCGGCGGTGTGGTGAGCTTTGTGGAGCCGTCCGCCACCGCCAATGGGCGCTTCCGCGTTCTGGTCCTCGAGGACGAACAGGGCCCGCCCATGGACCGGTGGCCCGAGGAACGCTTCATCCGGTTCGGCTCCCAGGCACGGGGCTGGATCCTGCTCGATGAAGTGCGTGTGGGCTATGAACTCTGGCGGCAGATGAACAACTTCCCGCCAAACTTCACCGAACCGCCGGCGGGGAGGCCCGAAAATGGCGGCACATAAGGCCCATGTCTCAGGCCTTCTCGCCGGCCTTGCCGCGCTTGCCCTGGCGCTCGGCATTCCGGCGCCGGCCGGGGCGGATGTGCTCACCTCCCGGGAGGTTTTGACCTCCTCGGCGAAACACGCACCGATGATCCTGGAGGCCCTGGCCGACGCCCGGGCAGCCCGCGGCGCGGCGCTGTCGGCCGAAGGGTCCTTCGACACACGCGTCACCACCGAAGGCTATGGACGGTTTTCCGGTTTTTGGGACGGGCGCGTGATCTCCACCACCGTGGAGCAGGACCTGCGCACCATCGGTGCGACGGTCTTCGGCGGGTACAAGTTGTCGGATGGGAATTTCCCGATCTACGAGGACATCAATTTCACCAACACGGGCGGTGAATTCAAAACCGGTTTCGTGCTGTCCCTGCTGCGCGACCGGGCCTTCGACACGGCGCGCGCGGGCCTCGTGGACGCCTCACTGGGGCTGACCCAGGCCGACATTGACGTGCTGGTCGCCCAGATCGGGGTGCAGCACAAGGCGCTCACCGCTTATCAGGTTTGGGTTGCGACCGGGGCTCAGCTCGAGATTTACCGCAATCTGCTCAATATCGGCCTGGAGCGGGAAAAGGGCCTGAAGCGCCGGGCCACCGAAGGCGATGTCGCCGATGTGCTCGTGATCGAGAACCGGCAGAACATCCTGCGCCGCCAGACGCTTGTCGTGGAGGCGGAACGGGAGTTGCGGGTCGCAGCCCTCGCCCTGTCCATGTTCAACCGCGACCAGGGAGGCGAGCCGGTGGTGCCGGAGGCGGACGAACTGCCCAATGGCTTTCCGCAGGTGATGGACGAAGTCTCCGAGATTGACGACGCGGCCATGGTGACGGCCCGCGCGGTGCGCCCGGAATTGCGCCTTGTGGACAACAACCTGCAGCGGGCGCGCAACGATCTGCGCCTTGCGCGTAACGATCTGCTGCCCACCCTCGATTTCAAATATGAAGTCAGCCGGGACTTCGGCACCATTGCCGAGGGCGGCGCGAGCCGGGACAGCACGGACAATATCCTCGGCATCGTTTTTCAAATCCCGCTGCAACGGCGCGCGGCCAAGGGGCGAATGGCCATCGTGCGCGCCGAGATGCAGGCGCTGGAGTTCCAGCGCCAGCGGCTTGAAGAACAGATCGTCATTGAAATCCGCACCCTGAGGGCCGAACTCAACGCGGCCCGGGAGATGGTCGGCCTCGCCATCGCCGAGCAGGAGCAGGCCGAGCGCATGCAGGCCTTCGAAAAGACGCGCTTTGAAAATGGCATCAGCGACTTTTTCCTGCTGAACATGCGCGAGGAGCGGGCCGCAGATGCCCGCATCCGGCGGATCAGCGCGCAGCTGCGTTATTTCGTGGCCGTGGCCAATTACTACGCGGCGATTGTTGACCTTGTGGGCCTTGGCCTCGACGGCCCGGACCCTAGCCTTCCGGAGAAGTGAGGCGCCGGGCCCGCCCGGCGCATCCGGGGTGCGGGACCGTGCGCCGCCTTGCCGGGCTCCGGCGTGGCTGGCTAAATACGGGGTTCGGGTGACCGTGAGGTCGGCCCGACAGCGGCACAGACTGTGCCCAGACGCCGCTGCCGAAACGCCGGCTCCCGCTTCGGCGGGACCGAGGATGCAAGCCAGGTCCGCGCCCGTATGAGCACCTTCAATCGACCAGGTCGGGGGCATGCCGCCCCATCCTTCCCGATGCCGGGCGCCTCGTCCGCCGAAACACCGGTGAGCGACTTCGAGAGCGAAGACGACCTGCCCTATTTCAGCTATGCCGCGCCGGAAGACGGCAAGATGAAACGCCTTGTCATCCGGGCCATTGAGCACGCGACCGGCCAGCCGCGCCTGAAGGACATGTATCTGCACCACCGGGCCCACCCCCGGGCCGAAGAAACCTTCTGGCAGGCGGCCATCCGCTATCTCGATCTCCAGATCCATGTGAATCCGGAGGGTCTGGTGCGCTTTCCCCGCAGCGGTCCCGTGGTGGTGGTGGCGAATCACCCTTTCGGCGTGCTCGACGGCATTGCGCTGAGCTATCTCGTCGCCCATGTGCGCCCGGACTTTAAGATCCTGACCAATTCCGTGCTTTACCGCGCGCCCGAGCTGCGCCCCTACCTGCTGACCATCGATTTTGCCGAAACCCGGGAGGCGCCCCGGACCAATCTGGACAGCCGAGCACAAGCACGGGATCTGCTCGGCGCAGGGGGCGTGGTCGTGGTCTTTCCTGG
>CAYYTT010000180.1:0-7776 GCA_964474635.1 uncultured Alphaproteobacteria bacterium
CATCACCACCACGGACACGTTCCCCAAGGCGGCAACGGCTGTCGCGGAAATCGATGGGGTGCCGGTGACCATCAACGGCATCGCCAAGGGCTCCGGCATGATCGCGCCCGACATGGCCACCATGCTGGGCTTTATGTTCACGGACGCGACCTTGCCCGGGGACGTGCTCCAGACCCTGCTCATGCTCGCGGCCCGGGACACCTTCAACACCATCACGGTGGACGGCGACACCTCCACGAATGACTGCGTCATGGCCTTCGCCACCGGCGTTAAGGAGCATGCGGAGATCAAACGGGCCGGGGATCGGCGTCTCGCCGATTTCCGAACCAAATGGCACGCCGTGATGCACGATCTTGCCCTGCAGGTGGTGCGCGACGGGGAAGGGGCGACAAAACTGATCCGCGTCGATGTGGGCGGGGCCGAAACGACGCGCGCCGCCACGGCCATTGCCCGGTCCATCGCCGACTCCCCCCTGGTCAAGACCGCCATCGCGGGGGAGGATGCCAATTGGGGACGCCTGATCATGGCCATCGGCAAGGCGGGCGTTGCGCTCGACATGTCGCGCCTCGTGGTTCACATCGGCGGGCTGCCGGTCGCGGCCGACGGCGCGCGACATCCAGCCTATGACGAGGCCGCCCTCAGCCGTCACATGAAGGAGCAGCAGATTGATATCGCGGTGGATCTGGGGATGGGCACGGGGACCGCGACCGTTTGGACCTGCGATCTCACCCACGGCTATATTGCGATCAACGCGGACTATCGAAGCTGACCGGATCATCGACCGCTTGCCGATCCGCACACGACGCCTGCGCCTGCGCCGCCTGCGCCCCGGGGACGCGCCGGCCGTCGCCGCCCTGATGGACGATTGGGACGTGGTCAAACAGACCGGCGGGATCCCCTTTCCCTATTCGGACGCGGCCGCGCGCGACTGGATCGCGCTCGAGGCCCGGGACTGGACCCGGGGCATCGGCTGTTCCCTCGCCCTGGAGCGGCCGGACGGGGCGTATCCCAAGTCCGCACACCCGGACGAGGACGCCTTCATCGGGGCCCTGTCCTTGCGCCTTGCACCCCGACACCTCTTCGGCCGAACCGTGGAACTTGGATACTGGCTCGGCCAACCCTATTGGGGTCAGGGCCTTGCCAGCGAAGCCATTGGTGCCGCCCTGCCCTGGTTCTGTGCCCTGTCGGGCGCGCGCCGGGTCGAGGCGGTCACCTTCGCGGACAATGCCGCATCCATTGGCGTCCTGACAAAGCTCGGCTTTCGCCTCGTGCGCATTGCCACCCGCACCTATCCGAGCCGGGGCGGCAAACGCCGCATACACATCTATCGCTGGATCGCGCCGCGCGCCGCACGGTCCTCCGCCTGCTGAACGATCGGAGATACACCATGGAATATCGCCGCCTTGGCCGCACGGACCTGTCCGTTTCACAGATTTGCCTCGGGACCATGACCTGGGGCGAGCAAAACACCGAGGCCGACGGCCACCGGCAGATGGATTATGCCCTGGAGCGCGGCATCAATTTTTTCGACACCGCCGAGCTTTACGCTATTCCCCCGCGCAAAGACACACAAGGCTCCACCGAGCGCATCATCGGCTCCTGGTTCAAGGCGCGCGGCACCCGCGACAAGGTGATCCTCGCCACCAAGATCGCCGGCCCGAACCCGGCCATGACCTGGTTCTCCGGTGACGGTAGCGTGCGCCGGCACAATGCCAAGCACATCGTTGAGGCGGTCGAGAACAGCTTGCAACGCCTGCAGACGGATTATATCGACCTTTATCAACTCCACTGGCCCGACCGTCCCGTGGCCCTGTTCGGCGTATCGGCGCCGTCCCATAGTGATGAAACGCCGGCCGAAGAGACCTTGCGCGCCCTTGAGGACATGGTTAAGGCCGGCAAGATCCGCCATATCGGCCTGTCCAACGAGACGCCCTGGGGCGTGATGGAATTCGTGCGCGTCGCGGAACGCGAGGGGTTGCCCCGGGTCGTCTCGATACAGAATGTCTATAATCTGGTCTCCCGGTCCTTTGACCTTGGCCTTGCGGAAATCGCCCAGCGGGAGGATGTGGGGCTGCTGGTCTACTCCCCGCTGGCACAGGGCTATTTGAGCGGCAAATACGCCAATGGCGCCCTGCCCCAGGGCTCGCGCAAACAGCTCTTCGACCGGTTGCAGCGCTATGAAACACCGGGTGCGGATGAAGCCATCAGCGGCTATCTTGCCCTTGCCCACCGCCACGGCGTGGACCCGTCCCAGATGGCCATCAAATTCTGCGATCAACGTCCCTTCACGACCTCGACCATCATCGGCGCCACCACCATGGACCAGCTTAAGATCGATATCGACGCCATCGATCTGCCCTGGACAGAGGAATTGACCAAAGGCATCCGCGACATTCACCGGGCCCGGCCCAACCCTTGCCTTTGAATCGCGCCAGCGTCTCCACTTTCAGTGTTGTCAGGGAGGCACCATGCGTTTGTTCGTGGCCATCGATCTGCCCGAGGACGTGAAGGAATGCTTGAGCGACCTTCAGTCAGCTCTGCCCAATGCCCGCTGGGTGGATCCGGACGGCATGCACCTGACCTTGCGCTTTATCGGCGATCTCGATCCGCGGCAGGCGGAGGATGTGGACGATGTCCTCTCGGGCGTCTCGGGCCGGCCCTTTGCCCTGCGCCTGAAGGGTCTTGGGACGTTCGGGCGCCCTTTGCGCTCCCTCTGGGTGGGCGCCGAACCGAACGCCGCCTTGAGCGCGCTGGCCGAGAAGGTGGACGCGGCCCTGGGGCGATTGCGCCTCGACATGGACAAACGCAAATTCACACCGCATGTCACCCTGGCGCGTTTTCGCGAGCCGCCCGGCCCGGCCCTCGAAAGCTACATGCAGACCCACGGGGACTTTGCGCTCGATCCGATCCCGGTGACGGTGTTCACGCTGTTCTCAAGCTTCCGCAGCCATGACGGCGCGGAATACACCCCGGAAAGGCATTATATTTTGTGACGATGGGGACGTTTGGCCCATAGGCCTCGAGATCATCCGAAGGGGGAGCACCCATGGTGCAGTACAAACGGATCGTAATCCTGACCGGGGCCGGCATTTCGGCCGAGTCGGGCCTGGGGACCTTCCGCGAGAAGGACGGTCTGTGGACCAAATATGACCTGAGCGATGTGGCGACCCCGGAAGGCTTTGCCCGAAATCCCGGCATGGTGCTCGATTTTTACAATGCTCGCCGCGCCAATCTGAAGACCGCCAAAGCAAACCCGGCCCATTTCGCACTGGGCCTGCTTGAACATCACTATGCGGAAAACGGCCTCGGCGAGGTTCTGGTGGTCACGCAAAATGTGGACACGCTCCATGAACAGGGCGGCAGCACCAACATTATCCACATGCATGGCCGGCTCGATCAGGACCTGTGCAACACCTGCCAGAAACGCCGTCCCGTGACCGCCGAGCTCGGCGTCGACGCGGTCTGCCCGTCTTGTCACAGCATCGGCACCTTGCGCCCCGACGTGGTCTGGTTCGGGGAAATTCCCTATGAGATGGACGCAATCCAGGAGGCCCTGTTTCGCTGTGACCTCTTCATCTCCATCGGGACGAGCGGCGCGGTCTACCCGGCCAACGGCTTCGTCATGCTGGCCAAGGAAACCGGCGCCCACACGGTCGAGCTGAACCTGGAACCTTCCGAGGGAGATTATCTGTTTACCGAATGCATCTATGGCAAAGCCAGCGACGTTGTCCCTGCCTATGTGAACGGGTTGATTGGCGCGGACAGGTGATCAGCCACATGGGGCGGGGTTCACCCCGCCTCTAAACCCAGCGATACGCGACACGGGCCTCGCATGTGCGCGGCGGAGTGAACCCCGCCCTGAGATCACAGCATCGCGGGGACGACGCGGTCCGGTGGGCGGTGGCCGTCGGAGAAGGTCTTGATGTTGATGATGACCTTCTCGCCCATTTCCATGCGGCTCTCGATCGTGGCCGACCCCATATGGGGCAGCAGAACCACGTTTTCGAGCTGGAGCAGGCGTGGGTTCACGGCGGGCTCGTTCTGGAACACATCGAGACCGGCGCCGGCAAGCTGCTTGGCCTCGAGCATGCGCACGAGGGCGTTTTCGTCGACGATTTCGCCGCGCGCCGTGTTCACCAGGAACGCCGTCGACTTCAACAGGCCCAAACGCCGTGCCGAGAGCAAGTGGAACGTCGCCGGCGTGTGCGGACAATTGACCGACACAATGTCCACACGGTTGAGCATCTGGTCGAGGCTTTCCCAATAGGTGGCCCCGAGTTCCTGCTCCACCGACGACTGGACGGGCCGACGATTGTGATAATGGATCTGCAGGCCAAAGGCCTTTGCCCGGCGCGCCACGGCCGTGCCTATCCGCCCCATGCCGACAATACCGAGCCGCTTGCCGGTGATCCGGTGGCCGAGCATCCAGGTCGGCGACCAGCCAAGCCATTCCTTGGCGTTGCTCTCCAGATATCGCGCGCCGGCCGCCAGGCGTCGCGGCACGGCGAGGATCAGCGCCATGGTCATGTCGGCCGTGTCTTCGGTCAGCACACCCGGCGTATTGGTCACGGTCATGCCGCGCGAAATCGCGGTGCGCACGTCGATGTGATCAAAACCGTTTCCGAAATTGGCGATCAGGCGAAGCTGGTCGCCGGCGCGGCTCAAAAGGCGTGAATCGATGCGATCCGTCAGGGTCGGCACCAGCACCTGCGCGCTCTGCATTGCCTCGACGAGTTCATCATGGCTCATGGGCGTGTCGTCGGCGCGCAGTCGCACGTCGAACAGCTCCGTCATGCGAGCTTCGATCGGCTCCGGCATTTTCCGGGTAACAATGACCAGGGGTCGTGTACGGGACATCGCGCCTCACCACGCTTTGATTGCAGCCACCGCGCCTCGGTCCACCTTTCAGACTATCAGAATGTCCGAACCGTCCCGAAACCATCGACTGTAGGGACCCACAATCCGAACACCGCGCGCCCGGCCCTCGTCCCACGAGCCCCTCCATAGAGAAGAGCCCTTAGCGGTTGATTAGCAGACGGGGCCCGGCGTGACAAAGAAAAGACCGATGCGGAGAGTACAGCACTCTGGTGCGGGTCTGTCAGGTCCAAAGAGGCTTGGCCCCAACACGCCCCTTGACCGAGACCCGCCGCACTGCCTATCGCTGCGGTCTCGCGTCTCGCCAATCCTTGCCCGCAGGCTTGCGGCCCGAAGCGACAGTGTCGGCGAAGATCCGCGCTCACCCACACCCCCAGGCCGGTAACGCGTATGCACCGCATTCCCACAAGCATTCTGTTTCTGGTGGTCGGGCTGATGATCGTCTCACCCTGCGGCATCCGTCCGGGCCAGGCCCTGACCGCCCGCGCCGACACAGCCCGCGAAGCCCCCGTGACCGGCCCGTCCGGGTATCCGGTTCCCCGCTTCGTTGCCTTGCGGGCGGGCACCGTCAATCTGCGGCGCGGGCCGAGCACCGACCACCCCATCGAATGGGTCTACCGAAATTTTCGCGGCCTGCCGGTGATGGTCACCGCCGAAACCGAGGCATGGCGCCGCGTTCGAGATCACGAGGGCATCGAGGGCTGGGTGCACCGGGGCCTTCTGGACGGGACCCGCCGCGCGCTCGTCACCGCGGAACGCGCGGTTCTGCGCGCCGAACCCCAGCGCGGCGCGCCGGCCGTGGCCCGCCTTGGCCAAGGGGCGATCGGTGTCATCGATCGCTGCGCCCCGACCTGGTGCGCGCTCGATTTTAGCGGCGTGAAAGGCTGGATGCCCCGGGCGGGTTTATGGGGCGTTTTGCCGGACGAGATGATTGAATGACGGTACGCCCCGCGCAAAACCGCGATCAGACCGACCCATCGCCCGACGATTTCGTGCGCGGACGCAAGCGCACGATCATGTCGATCCCCGCAATCTCAAAGCCGTCGGGCGCTTTGAGCCCATGCACGGGCGCCGGGCCCGGTCCGTCGGACAGCCACGTGCTGTGTTCATCGAAAAAATGAATGTGATCGCTGGTGTTGGTGTCGAAATAGGTGCGCCCCGCATCCACAGGGATCTGGCGCACAAGGCCCGCCTCTCGGAACTGGTGCAGGGTGTTGTAGACCGTGGCCAGTGAAACAGGCAGCCCGGCCGCCGCCGCGTCACCATGGACCATTTCCGCGGTCACATGCCGGTGTTCACCGTCCCCGAACAGCAGGTCATGGATCAGCAGGCGCTGGCGCGTGGGCCGCAGTCCCGCCTGCTCCAGGCGTGCGCGCCCGTGCGCCGGGTCGGCCTCACACCCGGGCGGGCATTCGGGAGGGCCGGCCGGTTCATATGCGTCGCTGTCGTCCATGACTTTGACTTTTGCCCTGGGCGGGCCGGAGTCAAGCCTTCAGGGCCGACGCCCGCGCCGGGGCGTTTGCGTCCGCCACGCACCGGTGCTGTGTCATGACCTTGTTCGCCCGCTCTTTTCAATGCTAATCGAAAGGATCTGGAGGACGGACCTCCGGACCTTAGCGCCTTGTTACTGTTCAGGTCTCGTCCGGCGTTGCGTCCCACGCGGAGCATCGGTCGGCCCGACCATTGTGAGGGAACGCCGTCGCGCGTAGCGTGTATGTCCGAACGCCAGTCGAGTTTCTCCTACGATGATCTGATCACCTGCGGCCATGGCGGCCTTTTCGGCCCCGGCAACGCCCGCCTGCCCCTGCCGCCCATGCTGATGTTCGACCGCATCACGCATATTTCAGATGAGGGCGGGGCTTACGGCAAAGGCACCGTGGTGGCGGAATTGGATGTGCGCCCCGATCTGTGGTTCTTCGAATGCCATTTCGAAAGCGATCCAGTGATGCCGGGCTGCCTCGGGCTCGATGCCCTGTGGCAGTTGGTGGGCTTCCATCTGGGCTGGCTTGGCCATCCCGGACGGGGCCGCGCCCTTGGGGTTGGCGAGGTCAAACTGACCGACCAAGTGCTGCCAGAGGTCAAGCGTGTGACTTACACGGTGGATGTGCGCCGGGTCATGGCCTCCAAACTGATCCTCGGGATCGCGGATGGCACGGTCGCCGCCGACGGCAAGCCGATCTATGCGGTCAAAGATATGAAAGTCGGACTGTTCGGCGCAGCCTGAGCACGTGAGGCTCCGGGACGGCGGGGCCCGAGTGAGATATGATGCCCCGTGAGCAGCCGGAGCGGATCGCCGGGACAGCGGTTGATCGCAGCCGGGTGCACGGGTCAAGGCAACGCGTGGGGTGACGCATGAGACGGGTCGTGGTGACCGGATTTGGGATCGTTTGCAGTATCGGCAATTCCGCCGCGGAGGTGGCCGAAAGCCTGAAACTGGGCCGGTCCGGGATCGAGTTCAGCCCGACTTACGCCGAGATGGGCTTCCGCAGCCATGTCCACGGGACCGTGAAGCTGGACCTGGAGGACGTCCTGGACCGCAAGACGCGCCGCTTTATGGGTGCCGGCGCGGCCTACAACTACCTCGCCATGGTCGAAGCACTGGCCGATGGCGGCCTCACTGAAGATGACATTTCCGATGAACGCATCGGGCTGATCATGGGCTCCGGCGGCCCGTCGACCCGAGCCATTGTGGAGAGTGCCGACATAACCCGTGAAAAGGGTCCGAAAAAGATCGGCCCCACGGTGGTGCCCAAAGCCATGTCGAGCACCTGTTCAGCAACGCTCGCCACCCCGTTTCGCATCAAGGGCGTGAACTATTCCATCAGTTCGGCCTGCTCCACCTCGACCCACTGCATCGGCAATGCCTATGAGCTGATTCAGTGGGGCAAGCAGGACATGATC
>CAYYTT010000181.1:0-7774 GCA_964474635.1 uncultured Alphaproteobacteria bacterium
CGAACGGCGATCCTGGGGCTCGGCAATCTCGGGGCGCTTGCCTCAAAGCCGGTGATGGAGGGCAAGGCGGTCCTCTTCAAGCGTTTTGCGGATGTGGACTCCATCGACCTTGAGGTGGACACGGACGATGTGGACCGGTTCATCGATGCCGTCTCGCTCCTTGGCCCCAGTTTCGGCGGCATCAATCTGGAGGACATCAAGGCGCCGGAGTGTTTCGTCATCGAAGACCGGCTGCGCGAGGCCATGGACATCCCGGTTTTCCATGATGACCAGCATGGCACGGCCATTATTTCGGCCGCCGGGATCTTGAACGCGCTCCATTTGACGGGCCGCGACATCAAGCAGGCCCGGGTCGTGGTGAACGGCGCCGGTGCGGCCGGTATTGCCGTCCTTGAGCTGATGAAGGCCATGGGCCTGCCCCATGACAATGCCATCTTGTGCGATTCAAAAGGAGTGATCTATCAGGGCCGCACCGAAGGCATGAACCAGTGGAAGTCGGCCCACGCCGTCGCCACGCCGGCCCGCACCCTGGCCGAAGCCATGGAAGGCTCGGACATTTTTATCGGTCTGTCGGTGAAGGGCGCCGTGACTCGCGAGATGGCCCTGAGCATGGCCGACAAGCCAATCATTTTTGCCATGGCCAATCCGGACCCGGAAATCATGCCCGAGGAAGTGGCCGAAATCCTGCCTGAGGCCATCATGGCCACGGGCCGCTCAGACTATCCCAACCAGGTGAACAATGTTCTTGGCTTTCCTTACATCTTCCGGGGTGCCCTTGATGTGCGCGCCACACGGATCAACGATGCCATGAAGATTGCCGCCGTGGAGGCCCTGGCCGGACTTGCCCGTTCCGACGTTCCGGATGAAGTGGTGCGCGCCTATCGTGGCCGCCGTTTGGCCTATGGGCCCGATTACATCATTCCCGCGCCCTTTGACCCGCGCCTCATCAGCCACGTGCCCTCCGCGGTGGCCAAGGCGGCCATGGACAGCGGTGTGGCCCGGCGGCCAATCACGGATTTCCGGCGCTACCAGACGAGCCTGTCGGCCCGCCTCGACCCGACGGCGGCCTTTTTGGATTCCATCATGGAGCAGGTGCGCAATGACCCAAAGCGGGTCGTGTTCGCGGAGGGCGAGGAGGAAAGCGTGATCCGCGCCGCCTGCGCCTATCAGGAACAAGGGTTCGGGCAAGCGGTCCTGGTGGGGCGGGAAGAGTCCATTGCGGCGAACCGCAAGGCCCTTGGCATTTCTCCCGAAATCGAGCTGGAGGTTCACAACGCCCGCAACACCCCCAATGGGGCGACCTATTTGGACCAGCTTTATGAACGCCTGCAGCGGCGTGGTTATCTGCACCGGGATGTTCAGCGCCTTGTCAATCAGGATCGGAACGTCTTCGGCGCGGCCATGGTGGCCAATGGCGATGCGGATGCCATGGTTACCGGCATCACCCGGCGCTATGCCATGGCCTTCGCCGATATCCGCCAGGTGATCGACCCCATGCCGCGCCAAAGGCTGATCGGCGTTTCGATCATTCTGGCGCGCGGGCGCACGATTTTCGTCGCTGATACCAGCGTCACCGAAATGCCGACGCCGGACGAACTCGCCGATATCGCCATCCAGGGCGCGCGGGTGTCACGGCATTTTGGCTACACGCCGCGGGTTGCCGTCCTGTCCTCCTCGACCTTCGGCCATCCGGTGGGGCCCCGCTCGGCGGATATGCGCGAGGCGGTCCGCATCCTCGATCAGCGCCAGGTCGATTTCGAATATGAGGGCGAAATGACGCCGGCCATCGCCCTGAATGAGGATGGACTTGCCCTTTATCCCTTCGCGCGCCTGTCGGGCCCGGCCAATGTGCTCGTCATGCCGGCCACCCATTCGGCCTCGATCAGCTCGACCATGCTTCAGGAACTGGGCGGCTGCACGGTGTTGGGGCCGTTCATCGTGGGCCTGGAGCGTTCGATCCAGATCGTGCAGATGGGCGCCACCGTGAACGATATCTTGAACACGGCGGCCTTCGCGGCTTCGGACCTCAATGCGGGCGTGAAGCGCACGCCGGCCAGCGACTGAGATTTGGGCCGTGGAACGTGAGACAGCGGGATCTGGGATCGTGGACGCGGCGCATCGCTCCAGCCTCGCCCTGGCGGGGCTGACCCTCATCGACACGATGGCCCTGGCAGGACTTACGGCCATGTTGGGGTACACGGACAGTCCCCTTTGGACGATGTGGACGACCTGTGTGGGCCTTGTCGGCGGTTTCTTCATGGGGCGGGCCGGGCTTACGACGAGCCCGATCCTGTCCTTTCCGCTCTGGGGTGTCACGCTCGCGGCAACGTCCGGCTTTTTTGGTGCGCTCTATCTGTTCGTGACCGGATATGTGGACAGTGTCGATGCGATGCTGGCCGTCTCGGGGCGCAATGCGACGGTCTTCCTCCTGGCCGTGCCCCTGGCCTTCGTCCTTGGCGCCGCGTTTGGGCATGCGCGCCGGGCCGCTCCGCGGGCAAGGCCGGAGGCCCCATCGGCGCCAGTGCCCGTCAACGGCCTGGCCCATATTCAGCTCAGCGTGTCGGATCTGGAGGTCTCACGGGTCTTTTACCGGGCCCTGCTGATCGACGGGTTCGGCATGACCTTGCAATATGATGCGCCTGACTTTTTCTACGCCATTGGCGCCCGGACCGGCATTGCCATAACGCCGGCGGCCAAAGACCTGTTGGACAGGCCCTTCAACCAGCGGGCGCCAGGCCTGCACCATGTGTGCTTTCGGGGCCGCAGCCGGGACGCGGTGGATCGCCTGGAGGAGATGTTCCGGGAGCGGCTTAATGGGCTCGGTGGGCATATCGTCCACAGGGCCGAGGATGGGCCCTGGGCACCCGGTTATTACTCCGCCCTGTTCGAGGACCCGGACGGCATCCGTCTGGAAATCAATTTCATTCCGGGAAAGGGCAATCTCGATCCATCGGTCAAGCTGCCGAAGGTGTCCCGTCCGGGATAGTGACCCTGCGTGGTTTTCGCCGCGAGGCGCGACGAGCGCAGACATAAACAACAAAGCAATACCGTCCTCGCCCGTGGCTCAGGATCCCTTCGCGGCCGGCGCGCTGACAAATTGGGCGTGCACGAACCCGCAGTCAGAACTTATAGCCAAGCCGCACGCCGATATTGTTCAGGCCATCGTCGGGCTCGCACAGGTCGAGGTTGGAAATGTGGTCGGCATAGACCTGGGCGCTCACGCGCTCATTGATGTCATAGCCGATGCCCGCGCCGAAGCGGAACAGGGCGCGGCAGCCCAGGAACCGTCCGGGCTGCCCGAAATCCGGGTTGGTGGTGTCCTGCGGCGCGCTCAAATATTCGCCGTTATGGACAGCGCCGCCCGCATCGAAAATCAGAAAGATGTTTTTCAGAATCGGCGTTTCCTTGGCGAGATACGCGTCCCATGTGAAGCCCGCGAACACCTGGCTGGTGCCGTCGACGGCGAGGTTCACACCCAGATGCGGTCGCGGCGCGCCGAGATACTTAAAAAAGCCGGGGGAGGGAAACAGCAACTGACCGTGGATGTCGAAATCGCTTTCGGTGTTGTCTTCCGCGTTGGTCACGATGCCAACATCGTGGGCCAGAAGACCGCTGCGCAGTTCCCAGCCCTTATACCGCTCGCCGGTCTGCTGCGCCGACGCCGTCGTCGACAGGCCCGCCGCAACGACAAAAGCGAGGGCCGCCCGGCCGAGCGTACGCGCGAAACCAGGACCTGTCATACCACCGTTCCTTGTCACCGAATTCATCCACTTTTGGCGTCGAACCGCGCGCAAACGCCCGCCCTTTTGTATCGCACCTTGGGCGGGCGTGGGCAATATCACCGATGGGGCGGGTCCCAACCCGGGACAGACTGCAAACGGGTGGGAGCAACCGGCTGGTTCGGCCCAGTTGGCCAACTCGGCGCCGGCTTGGGTCCTTAGCGCCTTTGGTCCTGGCGCCAAAGTGATTGCGCCGTTCGGTCGTCGCCCCTATAAACCCGCTTTTCCCAAGCACACGTCTTTCGAAATCGGGTAGCGACCGCCCGCCTTCCACCCATCACGGACAATTGAGGAGATCCATGGCCCAGCGTCCGCCCTCCGGCCCATCGCAACGCCAATTGCGCGTCGGTGAACTGGTGCGTCATGCCCTGGTGGAGGTCCTGGCGCGCGGGGATGTGCAGGAGCCGTCTCTTGAGGGCGTCATCGTGACCATTTCCGAAGTGCGCGTGAGCCCGGATCTGCGCCATGCGACCGCCTTCGTCGCGCCGCTCGGCGGCGGGGACCCGGCCCCGGTGGTTCAGGGTTTGACCCGGTGCCGGCGCTTCCTGCGCGGCGAAGTGGGTCGGCGCATTACGATGAAGTACACGCCCGACCTTCGGTTTGAGCCCGACCGGTCCTTTGATGAGGCGAGCCATATCGACGCCTTGCTGCGCTCCGATCGCGTGCGCAAGGATCTGCGCGAGGACGAGCGCGACGATCAAAACGGGACGGATGACTGATGGGGCGGCGGCGCAAGGGAGAAGCGATCAGCGGGTGGGCCGTGATCGACAAGCCGGAAGGGCCGACGTCCACGGATATCGTGTCGGTGGTGCGGCGGGGTCTGAACGCGCAGAAGGCCGGCCATGCGGGCACGCTCGATCCGCTCGCGACCGGCCTTCTCGTGGTGGCGCTCGGCGAGGCGACCAAGGCAATCAATTTCGTCATGGACGGCGAAAAGACGTACCAGTTCTCGGCCCGCTGGGGTGAGGCCCGCTCGACCGACGACCGGGAAGGCGAGGTTATCGAGACGAATGCGGCGCGCCCCAGCGAAGACGCCATTCTCGATGCCCTGCCCACCTTCGTTGGCGAAATCCAGCAGGTGCCGCCCGCCTTTTCGGCCATCAAAGTGGACGGGGAGCGGGCCTATGATCTGGCCCGTGCCGGCGAGACCGTTGAGCTGCGGTCCCGGCCGGTCCTGATCCACGAAATCGAACTCCTGGACTGCCCGGACACGGACCACGCCCTGTTCGAGATGACCTGCGGCAAGGGCACCTATGTGCGCTCGCTGGTGCGGGATCTCGCGCGGCATCTGGGTACCTGCGGCCATGTGGATACGATCCGCCGCACCGCCGTCGGCCCCTTCGACGAGGAAGATGCGATTCCGCTGGAAGAGTTCCAGGACTTGGTCCATAAGGGAGGCGCTTTGGAGCACCTGCTCCCGGTCGAGACCGCGCTGGACGACATCCCGGCGGTGGCCGTGACCGGTAACGACGCCGCCAGACTGCGGAACGGGCAACCCGTTCTTTTGCGCGATGACGGCGTTCTTGGGCAAGTGAAGGCAATCTCCCGGCAGACACAGGGTGAGGGACAGGGGCTTGAAGCCACCGTCTTGTGTTCCCTCAAGGGGCAGCCCGTTGCCCTGTGCCGCTTCGACCGGGGAGCGCTGAAGCCCACGCGGGTGTTCAACCTGCCGATCTGACAGTCCGTTCCTGCCCCGGCGGGACGGAGCGGTCGGGTCCAGGTCCCGGATCATCGGGCGAGGCGGCGGACGGCCAAGGCCCGGACCGCCCTTTTTGTTTTTCCAAGCGTTAAAGGACCACCGATGTCGATCACAGCCGATCGCAAACAAGAACTGATCAAGGAATACGCCACCGTCGAGTCCGATACGGGCTCCCCGGAAGTTCAGGTGGCGATCCTGACCGAACGGATCCGGAACCTCACGGAGCATTTCCAAAGCCACGCCAAGGACAACCACTCCCGGCGCGGCCTTTTGAAGATGGTCTCCCACCGGCGCCACCTGCTCGACTACCTCAAAGACAAAGATCAGAGCCGTTATGAAAGCCTGATCCAGCGTTTGGGTCTGCGCCGCTGACGGCGTTACCGGAGCCGGGGCCTGCCCCGGCTCTTTTTGTATGGGCTCGCGGCCCTTCGCCATGCGTGCGGGGCCGGGGCCGACACGTGCAGCCGGGCAATGGGGCCTGGCCGGCCCGAACGGGGCCATGAAACGAAGAAGTGAATGACAATGTCGATGTTCAAGATGCACCGTAAGGAAATCACCTGGGGCGAGGAAAAGCTCGTTCTGGAAACCGGCCGCATCGCCCGCCAGGCGGCGGGCTCGGTCCTGGCCACCTACGGGGACACCGCGGTGCTGGCCACGGTGACGGCGGATCGTAGGGCAAAGCCCGGAATCGATTTCTTTCCGCTCACGGTCAATTACCAGGAAAAAACCTACGCCGCCGGTAAAATCCCGGGCGGCTACTTCAAACGCGAAGGCCGCCCCAGCGAACGTGAAACGCTGGTCTCGCGCCTGATCGACCGGCCCATCCGGCCGCTCTTCGTGCCCGGCTTTCGCAACGAAACCCAGGTCGTGTGCACCGTGCTCAGCCACGACATGGAAAACGACCCCGATGTCGTCGCCCTGGTGGCGGCGTCCGCTGCCCTGACGATCTCCGGCCTGCCCTTCATGGGTCCGATCGGCGCGGCCCGGGTCGCCTATATCGACGGCGAGTTCAAACTCAATCCGCGCCTTGAGGAGATGACCCAGTCCAAGCTGGACCTCGTGGTCGCGGGCACCGGCGATGCCGTCCTGATGGTAGAATCAGAAGCCCAGGAACTGTCCGAAGAAGTGATGCTGGATGCCGTCGTGTTCGGCCATGAGCAGATGGCGCCGGTGATCCAGGCCATCATCGAGCTTGCCGAAACCTGCGCCAAGGAGCCCTGGGACGTTCCGGAGGAAGACCTTTCGCAGATCAAGGACAAGCTGCTCACCGAAGTCGAAAGCGATCTGCGGGCCGCCTATGCCGAGCCCCAGAAGACCGCCCGGGTCGAAAAGGTCGCGGCCGTGAAGGCCGGCCTGCACGAGCGCCACGGCGAGGACAGTGCCGATCCCATTGAGGCGTCCGTGATCGACAAGTGCTTCAAGTCCATCGAAAAAATGATCGTGCGCAACGCGATCCTGGACACGGGCAACCGGATCGATGGGCGCGACCTGAAGACGGTGCGTCAGATTGAATGTGAAGTGGGCACCCTGCCGCGCACCCACGGCTCGGCCCTGTTCACGCGAGGCGAGACCCAGGCCCTGGTCGTCACGACCCTGGGCACGGGCGATGACGAGCAGTTCGTCGACGCGCTCGATGGGACGTACAAAGAAACCTTCATGCTCCACTATAATTTCCCGCCCTATTCGGTGGGTGAAACGGGGCGGATCGGTTTCACGGGCCGCCGCGAAATCGGCCACGGCAAGCTTGCCTGGCGCGCGCTGAAAGCCTTGATCCCGAACCAGGATGATTTCCCCTACACGATGCGCATCGTCTCCGAGATCACCGAGTCCAACGGCTCCTCCTCCATGGCCACGGTCTGCGGCGCGTCCCTGTCCATGATGGACGCCGGTGTGCCCCTGAAGCGTCCGGTGGCGGGCATCGCCATGGGCCTCATCAAGGAAGATGACCGCTTTGCAGTGCTGTCGGACATTCTGGGTGATGAGGATCACCTGGGTGACATGGACTTCAAAGTGGCCGGCACCCGGGACGGCGTGACCTCCCTCCAGATGGACATCAAGATCACCGGCATTACCCGAGAGATCATGAAAATTGCCCTGGAGCAGGCCAGCGAAGGCCGGATGCACATCCTCACCGAGATGGCCAAGGCGATCAGCGAGTCTCGCACGGAACTCGGTGCCCACGCCCCGCGCATCGAAGTGATGACCGTGCCGACCGATAAGATCCGCGATGTGATCGGTTCAGGCGGCAAGGTGATCCGGGAGATCACGGAAACGACCGGCGCCAAGATCGACATCA
>CAYYTT010000182.1:0-7717 GCA_964474635.1 uncultured Alphaproteobacteria bacterium
CGCCAGCTTCGACCGGAACCGGCCGGAGGGGCTGATCTATGCCAGTTGGGTCGCTCATCTTGATCGTCTGATCACGGCCGATGACCTGGGCGAGGCCTTCGAGCCGGTCCGCCCTTTGCGTGAAGTCTTCCTGACATCCGTGCTCTCCGGTGAAAACGCGGTCTGGTGTAATGAGCGCGACACGCCCGAGCAGGTACTTTGCGAGCCGCTCGTGACCCTCGCCCTGGAGCAGGCGGTCGCATCCCTTTCCTCCGCATTCGGCTCAAATATCGACAGCTGGGCCTGGGGGCGCGCGCATCGCATGCGCTTTCCCCACGCCCCCATGGACGCCATTCCAGTCCTGGGGCGGCTCTTCTCACGCTCCATTCCGGCCGATGGGGGTGTCGACACGGTCAATGTGGCGCCCTATTCAATCCGGACGGATGAGCCGAGCTTCGACTCCTTCCATTCCGCCAGCCTGCGCGCCGTCTACGACCTGTCCGATCCCAACGGAACCCAGGTGATGATCACGACGGGCCAGTCGGGTCACTTGTTGTCGGACCACTATGACGACTTGATGCCCCTGTGGCAGCAGGGCGGCTCCGTGTCGCTGCTTGCCGCCACGGACGAGACGCGGGATGTCCGCGTGTTGCGCCTGACCGGCACGGGCCGATGAGGCTCCTCCTGCGCCTTCTGCGGTGGCTGGGCATCGGCCTTGCCGCCCTTGTTCTGGCGCTTAGCCTCTTTGCCGCCGAGCGGTTTATCAGCCTGCGTCGCTCCTTGCCCAGCTATGGGGGCACGATTGCGGACGCGACCCTGAATGAACCGGCCGAGATCGTTCGAGACGGGCGCGCCATACCCCATATTGAAGCCAAGTCCTGGACGGACGCGGCCTTCGCCCTCGGCGTCGCCCATGGCCAGGACCGCTTATGGCAAATGATGATCCTGCGCCGGGCCGGCCAGGGGCGCCTGGCAGAGATCTTCGGCCCCCCGGCCGTGCCGGTGGACAAGACGGTGCGGTCCGTCGGCCTGACCAGACTGGCGCAAACCAATTTCGGCCATCTGTCGGCGGAGGTTCAGGGCCTTTTGCGCGCCTATGCCGCCGGCATCAACACCCAGGTGGTTGGCCGGGACCGCCCCCTGCCGCCGGAATTCACCCTGCTGTGGACCGAAGCCGAGCCCTGGAGCGCCAGCGACTCCCTGATCCTGATGTCGCTCCTGAGTGTTGGTCTGTCCTCAAACGTCTTTACCGAATTGTCCCGCGTGGCCTTAAGCGCCGCTCTGCCGGCGGAGAGGATCGCGGACCTGTTCGCGCCCGCGCCCGGCCTGCCGGCGGGCGTGGACCTGTCCCCCTTTCAGGCCAAGCCCGAAAACACGGCCCGCAATGCCGCCCTGGCCACCGTGGACCTTCCGCTGGGCGCGTCCAACAATTGGGTTGTCGACGGAACACGGAGCATGACCGGCGCACCGCTGCTGGCCAATGATCCCCATCTGGGGCTCCAGATGCCGGGATTATGGTATCTCGTGCATCTTCGGGTCGGGGGGCGTTCGGCGGTGGGCGCGAGCCTGCCCGGCGTGCCGGCAATTCTTTTGGGGCACACGGACGATCTTGCCTGGGGCATGACCAATACCGGCACGGATGTCCAGGACCTGGTCCTGGAGCGCGTCGATCCGGACAACCCAAACGCCTATCTGACGCCCGATGGCCCGCGCCCCTTCGAAACACGAACCGAGACCATCCGCGTCCGGTTCGGCGCGGATGTCACCCATACCGTGAGGCGCACCCGCAATGGCCCCGTGATCGACCTTCTCCAGGACCGTGCGCCCGAGGGCCATGTCTGGGCCGTGAAATGGACCGCCGACACGCCCATCAACCGCACGCTCCATGTCTCTACCGGGATCCTGACGGCCCGTTCTATCGAGCAGATCCGCCCCCTGATCGCCGACTATGTGGCACCGACCCAGAATTTCGTGTTTGCCGACCGTCAGGGCGCCATCGGGTTCGTGGCGGCGGGTGCCGTCCCGGCGCGCGCGGACGACGTACCGGGACGTGGCCTTGTGCCCGTGGCCGGCTGGCGGCATGGGCAGATCTGGGAGGGGATGCTCGACCCCGCCGACTGGCCGCAGGTCTGGCAGCCCGCAAGCGGCGCCCTTGCCACGGCAAACAGTGACATTCGGCCCGAGGGTTACCCCCACCTCATCACGGAGGAATGGAGCCTGCCGTTCCGGACCGAGAGAATTGAGACCCTGCTCGCCGACCGACCGCTCCACGATCTGGACAGTTTCGCCGCCATCATGAACGACCACCGCACGGGTCTGCGCGGCGGCCTTCTTGCCCGCATGCTGGACCTCACGCCGCGCGATGACGATCTCGCCCAGGCACTCGATGCAATGCGGGGGTGGGACGGCATGATGAGCGGGGAACGCGCCGAGCCACTGATGATGGTCGCCTGGCTTGGCGCCCTGACGGATCGTTTGGCCGCCGACGACCTGGCGGCGGCCGGTGAGGCCGGCGAGGCCATCGCGGGACGGCTGAACCCGGTCTTTGTGCTCGATGTCCTGAATGGCCGGGCGCGGGCGGACCATTGGTGCGATGACGGATCGACGCCAGTGCGCGAAGACTGCCCGGCCGTCCTGGCGGCCAGCCTGCGCGCCGGCCTTACCACGCTTGAGCGGCGTTTCGGCACCGACCGATCCGCCTGGCGATGGGGCGCGGCCCACGGGGCCGTGCACAGCCACCTGCCCTTTGGCTTCGTTCCCGTTTTGAAGGCTCTGTTCAATCGGCGGGTGGAGACGGCGGGCGGAACCTACACCGTCTCGCGCGGCTCCTACCGGCTGTCGGGACCGGACCAGTTTACAAATGTTCACGGCGGCGGATACCGGGCACTCTATGATGTGGGCCGCCCGGAACGCTCCCGCTTCATGATCGCCACGGGCCAGTCCGGCAATCCCTACTCGGAGCATTACGACGATCTGGTGGCCCCCTGGGGCGAGGGCGCCTTTTTCACCATCGAGCGCGACCTGAAATCGGTTCGCGCGCAAGGCGCGGGCAGTTTGCGCCTCGTGCCGGCCGATGCGGTCCAGTAGCCCTGCCCAATAATTCTGCTCACCAATTCCGGCCGTTAGGCCAGGGGGTCGGGCGAGGATGCAAGACGGCGATAGCGTCCCTTGTGGTAGACCAGCGGCGCGCGGTCCTCGTGGACGGTGATTTCCTGCACCTGCCCAACCAGGATCACATGGTCGCCCGCGTCGTGGCGCGCCGCGATGCGGCACTCCAGATGGGCCATCGCCCCATTGATCAGCGGCGCCCCCAGATGTCCGGGCACCAGATCCACTCCGGCCGGACACCCCTCGCCCGCATAGGCGACCGACACGCCGTCCTGCCCCTCACTCAGCACGCTCACCGCATAGGCCGGCGCCGTGTGGAACGGATCGAAGCGGTCGGATGCCTTGTCGATGCACCAGAGCACCAGGGGCGGATCGAGGGACACGGAGGCAAAGGAACTCACCGTGAGCCCGACCGGGGCCGCATTGGGCTGCGGCGGGGGGCACGTGACGACGCACACACCGGTCGTAAAGCTGCCGAGGGCGCGGCGGAAGGCGTCACTGGTGACGGGCATTGCTGTCGGTCTCCTCACTGTCCGGCACGTGTCATACCATAGGCGTGCTTCGTGAAAACATCGCCGTGCCGACCCGGCCGCACCGTCGCCGGGCCTTTGAGGCGCCGCGCCACAACCCAGCGAGGAGCGCCCCATGTCTTTCCCCCACACCCCGACCAGACTGGCCCTCTTCGCCGCCCTCATGGGTGCCGGTCTCATTGGGGCCAGTCTCCTGGGCCAGGGCGCCGGCCTGCGCGCCCTGGCCCGGGAGCCCCTCTACCGTGTGGCCCCCGAGGGGGCCCTGCCCGGCGGTTTGCTCGACGGTCTCGACATGGATGCGGGGCTCGCGGATGTGGATGGCGACGGCGATCTCGACATTCTGATCGCCAGCGAGTTTCGGCCCAACATCCTGCTCCTCAATGATGGGTCGGCGCGCTTCACGGATGGAAGCGACCGCCTGCCGCAGGTGCGCCGGGACAGCGAAGATGTGGCCTTCGCCGATTTCGACCGGGATGGGGACGTGGATGCCGTTGTGGTCACAGAAGACGACCAGATCAACGAGTACTACCGCAATCTGGGTGATGGCCGCTTCGCGGATGTCGGGGACGACCTGCCCGTCACGGGCACGACGAACGGCGTGACGGCAGGCGATGTGGACGGTGACGGCGACATGGACCTGGTTCTGGCCAATAACGGGCAGAATGATCTTATACTGAATGATGGCAAGGGCGGGTTCGTCGACGGGACGGCGGAACGCCTTCCCGTCCGCACCGACGTGACCCAGGACGTCTCATTGGGCGACGTGGACGGCGACGGCGATCTCGATCTCCTCTTTGGCAATGAAGGGCCCAACCGGCTTCTTCTCAACGACGGCACCGGGCACTTCGAGGACGCCGCCGAGGCGCTGCCGCCGCCCGACCAGGAGGGCCGCGACCAGGAAAGCCGGGAAGCCGATTTTGGCGATGTGGACGGCGACGGCGATCTCGACATCCTGGAGGGCAATGTCCGGTTTTTTATGGACAAGGCCGAACGGCGCAACCGTCTGCTCCTTAACGATGGACAGGGCCGCTTCACGGATGCGGGCGATGCCCTGCCCACGGATGATGCCAATTCCGCCGAAGCGGACCTGCTCGATCTTGATGGGGACGGCGATCTCGACATTGTCGTGAGCGATGTGCGGGGCATTCGCGGGCCCGGCGATGGGCCCCTCCTCGCCTATCTCAACGACGGCACGGGGCGCTTTGAAGAGGCGACGGCGCGGGTGTTTCCCCCCGGCGTGACAGGCAATGTTTTCGACGTGGCCCAGGGCGATTTTAATGGCGACGGTCTTGGCGACCTTTTTCTTGCGATCCGTATTGGCCCGGACATGCTTCTGCTGCGCAATCGCGGCGAGTGAGCCAATCCGCCCCGGAATGCCATCAGGACCGCCCACGGATGATCGGCCCCCTAATAGTTGGGAATTGGACCTGCGCCCCATCTCGCCTATTCCGTCCCCATAGCAATTGGACCCGGACAAACCGAGGGATACCGGGTCCGCTTTGAGGAGAGGATGATGGTTAAACTTGTGGGCAGCGCGTCGGACGAGACACTATCCGGCGGCATCGACGACGACATCCTGCGCGGCAAAAAGGGGCATGACCTGCTCATCGGCGCGCAAGGCAACGACCTGCTGCGCGGCGGCGGCGGCAAGGACACCCTTGAAGGCGGCGAAGGGCACGACACGCTCTTTGGCGGGGGCGGCCGCGACACCCTCGATGGCGGCGAGGGCAACGACACCATGAATGGCGGCAATGGCGACGACCTGCTGGTCGCCAATGGCGGTGTGGACACCATGACCGGCGGAGCGGGTGCCGATACCTATAGGTTCACCACCGATGCGGCGCAGTATTTCCAAGGCACGGGCCCGGACATGATCGCGCAGGGCTTTCCGGACGCCCACGTCATCACCGATTTCGAAGACGGTATCGACAAAATCGACATTTCCGATTTCGACGTGGTGAACAATGCCATCGGGCTGTCCACCTATCAGGACGGCGCGGATACGCAAGTCGCTTTGTTCGACTATCAGACCTTCACGGCCGTGATGCATTTCACCCTGGAAGATTTCCAGGCCGGCGATCTGACGGCCGACGACTTCGTCATCTGACCGGGTCTCCCAACCTTCACCGGTCAGCGGCAGGCCGCCCTCCCACCTCGGCGTATCGCGAGGGCTCCCAAATCTTTGGGGATAGGGAGGCGGCCTGTCCTCGCATACCATTTCCATTGGGCCTAAACTATAGCAGCGGGCGGGACATGCCGGTCAGTCCGTGTCCAGCTTGCCGCCGCAGTGATTTTGGTGCGCTCACGCGCTGCATTCGGACATTTGGGGGCGCTCCGCGACGGCGGCGCAACAGCGCCGGGCCGCGGTCGCGGCCCTGAAGGGCAGTGCCGATCGATCGCCCTGCCCTCAAACACGGATCATTGTGTTTGGGCCGGACGTTAAGGGCCGAGCGTTCGGTGATGGGGAGGAACTGGGATCTTGCGTGTGATCCTGATCGAGGACGATGAGGCCACCCGAGCGGGCCTTCGACACTGGATCGACCGGATCCCGGGCTACACCCTGGCCGGTGAGGCAGGCTCATTTGCGGCCGGCCTCGTGCTCCTCGACACCCCCTTCGACATTGTTCTGATCGATGTGTATCTCGGCGATGGCAGCGGCATTGAGATTGTGGCCTGCATCCGGGCCCGGTTCGGCGACGCACCGCGCATTCTGACGATCTCGTCCCTGGGTGATGAGGCGACCGTCGTGGCGGCCCTTGAGGCGGGTGCGGATGGCTATCTGCTGAAAGACGCCGGTGAGAGCGCCCTGGCCCAGGCTCTCGTCGATGTGGCGGGGGGCCATTCGCCGATCAGCCCGGGTGTTGCCCGCCACCTGCTGCGCCGCTTTCGCCGGCCGCCGGGAGAGGGCTTTGAACATGCACAAGGGACCGCTGGGCCGCCCCTCGCGTCAGGACCAGACGATGGAGCGCTCCCGGCGATCCATCTGTCGCCGCGCGAAACCCAGATCCTGGAGTCACTCGCCCAGGGGATGAGCTACAAGGAAACCGCAGCCGCACTTGAGGTGTCCTATCATACGGTGACGGATTACGTGAAAACACTCTACCGTAAACTGAAGGTTTCTTCTCGAAGCAAGGCCGTTGCCGTGGCGGCCCGCGCCGGCCTGATCGACTTGGGTCCTGTCAATATGGCCCCGACCACTTTGGAGCCACCCAGTCCGGACCCTGTCGATGGGGGCCCCAAGAGGCCGCGCACGCACCGCACTCCCCAAAAAACCTGACGCTCTCCATATTGCCAAGGCAACCGCGCCATGATCAAAGCCCTTACCCTCCTTATGAGCCGCATACGGACGGCACAAGCCTGGCAGGATGCTCGCGCGCTCTGGCGGACTGTCCGGCGGGAGCCGGCGAGGCTGGTGGAGGTGGGCTGGCGCCCGGCCGTGTTGCTGTTTTGCGCGGTCTTTCTCGTTCTGGCGACGGTCTGGATCACTGAAACGGCCGTTTGGCCGGGCGATCATCGCGCCCCGGACACCGTGCTCTATTACTCCGGCGATGTGACGGGGCAGGATTTGTCGACCCTGGAGCCCAGGGTTCGCCCCTTTGATCCGGAGCCGGGTTACTACCTCGACGACCCCGATCCGGAAGGCAAAGGCACCTTTGTTCACAGGTTCACGCTGACGGCCTGGGACGGCGACACGCCACCGGACCTGTCGATCTTCGTGGCCTGGTCGCGGGGCATTGTGGCCATCGAATTGAACGGGAAGCCCATTGCCCTGCGCCACTGGTTCGGCGCCTGGTCCTATCTCGGGGGGTTTGTCCCCGCCGCCTATCGTCTTGAGCCGGCCTTTTTGAAACCCGGCGACAACCAACTGACCTTCGTGGTCAGGGGCAAGGTGCGCAAAGTTCTGGCGGCTTTCACGGTGGCCCCGAGCGACGCGGCGGCACGCAGCGATTTCTGGGGTCGCTTTTTGAATGTGGATCTGACCATCGCGTCGGTCGGTGTGATGATCTTCAGCATCTTCCTGTGCCTTGCGGTGCGCTGGCCCCCTGAGGATCGGGCCGTCATCCGCGCTCTCGTTCTTGTCCTGTCGGTCTGGAGCCTGC
>CAYYTT010000183.1:0-7587 GCA_964474635.1 uncultured Alphaproteobacteria bacterium
AGCCAGTCGATGGCCGCATCCATGTCGCCGCCGTTTTCGGTCAGCGCCTTTTTGGAATCCATCATGCCCGCGCCGGTCTTTTCGCGCAGTTCCTTCACCATGCTTGCGCTGATGTCCGCCATGGTCGTTGCTCCGTCGATCCGTGTCATTGTGCTCTCCGGCGCGGCGCGGCGCGGTCGGAGGGGTGATGTGGGGTCCTGGGGCGCTGAAACGTCAGTCGATCGGTGCGCCCCGGTCCGCGCTTGTCTTTCGGGTGTTTCGTGCGCCTCTTTTGGCGCGTCCCGTCACCGACGTCCAGTCCTATCGCCTGTCCTGTCGTCGCCGTCGCGGGATCTCTTGAGAGTCCGGCCGAGGGGATCGGCCGGACAGGTCGTGTTTTGGAGCTCGAAAGAATCAGGCCCCGGGCTGCTCGGTTTTTTCCAGCGCAGGCGCTTCGGCGGGCGCGGCCTCGTCCGCGGCGGCCGTTTCCGGGGCAGGAGCCTCTTCGCCGGTGGGGGCCGCATCCTCGGCCGGGGCCGCTTCGGCTTGCTCGGCGGCCAGGGGCTCGCCCGTGACGCTCGCCTCGCCCGGAGCCTCGCCTTCGCTCAGGTCCTCGAGCATTTCCTCGGGCAGATCTTCGGCCTCACCCATATCAACGCCAAGGGCGCCCTGGCTTTCGGAAATGCCGTCGATCACCGCGCGGGCAACGAGGTCGCAATAAAGGTTCAGCGCACGGGCCGCGTCATCATTCCCGGGGATCGGATAGGTGATGCCGTCCGGGTCGGAATTGGTGTCCACCACGGCGACGACGGGAATGCCGAGCTTGTTGGCTTCCTGGATCGCGATGGCTTCCTTGTTCGTGTCGATCACGAACAGCATGTCCGGCAGACCGCCCATTTCCTTGATCCCGCCCAGCGACAATTCAAGTTTGTCGCGCTCGCGGGTCAGTTGCAGCAGTTCTTTCTTCGTGTAACCGCTGACTTCCGAGCCCAGGGTTTCCTCAAGCTGGCGCAGCCGCCGAATGGAATTCAGGATCGTCTTCCAGTTGGTCAGCGTGCCACCGAGCCAGCGGTGATTGATGAAATACTGGGCGCAGCGGGTGGCGCCATCCGCGATCGGCTCACCGGCCTGGCGCTTGGTGCCGACGAAAAGGACGCGTCCACCGCCCGCGACCACATTGCGCACGGCCAGAAGGGCCTGGTGCAGCAGCGGGACCGTCTTTGACAGATCAATAATGTGGATCCGGTTGCGAACGCCGTAGATATACGGCGCCATTTTCGGATTCCAGCGGTGGGATTGGTGGCCGAAGTGGACGCCCGCTTCAAGAAGCTGGCGCATGGAATATTCTGGCATAGCCATCGGTCGGTTGCTCCTGTCCGGTTGATCCGCCGCGGGCGTGGCCGTGAAACCGAAAGCCTTTCCTTTCATGTTTGCTTTAGGAAAGGCGGCCTTGCGATTTCAGCGACACCGGATGGTGACGGCGTTTGGGCGACCCGTCCTTTGGTCATGCGATGGCGCCAAAGCGCCGAGGCATAAGGATTTTGGTCGCACGCCGCCGGGCCCGCGTGAGAGATGACGCGGCTTATAGGCCGAGGACGCGGGCGGTGCAAGCAAACGCGGGCCTATGGGGGCGTAAAAATACCGCCCATGGCCCCCTCAAGGCCGCGCCGGCGCCTTGGGAGTTCTGCTACGCTCTTTTGTGCGGCTGCGAGAGCGCAGGGGCGTAAAGACGGATCGGCTTTGGGTGAAGAACTTGGAAACGCTGGAGAAATCCGGCCGCCCGCCGCCGAAACGTCCCGCCCGTCGCGCGCCACTTGCCGGCCGCATTCGTCGCCGCGGCGGCCCCCGTTATCCTGAGGGGTTCGGGGCGCCTCGGCTTCCTTCACCACCGGACTGGACCAATCCCACGGGAGCCAGATCTTTCGTCCAATCTTTTGAGAGTGTCATGACCACCATCGACGTCGTTCGCACAGCCCAAGCCCCTGACCCCCGTTCCTCCGAGCCGCGCGCGGCAGCGGCGGCGGCCGGTGCGGCGGCCGCGCGAGCGGCGGGCCCAGATGGCTTGGCAGGCCCAGATGGCTTGGCAGGTCAAGAGGGCGGGCTTTCGGCGTCGGGCGGAGAGATGTTTCGCGCTCCCATTCTCGAGCTTCCGCCCAGTCAGCTTACGGAATTGACGAGCCTCGGCGTCGGGCGCGAGGACATCCTGCCCCTGTGGTTCGGCGAGACCGACATCATCACCCCGCCTTTCATCTGCGAGGCCGCCGCCGCCGCCATGGCGCGGGGCGTCACTTTTTATGGGCCCGCGCGGGGTCTTCCCGAACTGCGCACCGAGATCGCCGACTACACCGCGCGCCACTGGGGCGTGCGTCCGGATGTTGAGCGCATCAGCGTGCCGGGCTCGGCCATGCTCACCATCAATATGGTGCTGCAATGCCTTGTCGGCGAAGGCGACCGGCTCGTGGTGGTGAGCCCGCAATGGGCCAACATCACCCTCGCGGCCCAGTCGCGGGGCGCGCAGATCGTCCGGGTCCCCCAGACCATCGTGGGCGAGGGCGAGAACGCGCGCTGGCAGCTCGATCTTGATCGCCTGTTCGAGGCCTGCACGCCGGGCACGAAAGCGCTTTTCATCGGCTCGCCCGCGAACCCCACGGGCTATGTGACGAGCGCGGAGGATCAACGGCGCATCCTGGAGATGGCCCGCGCGCGCGGCATTGCCATTATCGCCGATGAGGTCTACGGGCGGCTGTGTTTTACCGGACCGGCGGCGCCGTCCTTCCTGACCCTTGCCGATCCGGAAGAGCCGGTCTTCATCATCAACTCCTTCTCCAAGCTCTGGGCCATGACGGGCTGGCGCATCGGCTGGGTGCCCGCGCCCCAATGGCTTGGCCCGAAGCTGTTGTGCATGGCCGGCTTCAACAACACCGGCGCCCCGCCTTTCCTGCAGCACGGCGCCCTGGCGGCCTTGCGTGAGGGCGAGGATCTGGTGGCGACCATCAAGGAGCGCTGCCGCACCGGGCTTGCCATCGTGGACGAGCACCTGGGAGGGCATCCGCGCCTGCGCATGGCCCGCCCGGACGGCGCGTTCTACGCCTTCCTGGAGGTCGAGGGCGTGGAGGACAGCGTGGGTTTCGCCAAGGCGCTGTTCCATGCCGAACAGGTGGGCGTGGCGCCGGGCGCGGCCTTCGGTCCGGGCAATGACAACCGCATCCGGATTTGCTTCGCGCGCCGGCCCGACCAATTGCGTGAAGCGCTTGAGCGCTTCACCCGGTTCCTGGACCGGGCCTGACGGTGTGAAGCCCCTAAACTGGCTTTGATCCAGAACCGGCTTTGATCCAGACCAGCGGGCGAGAAATCCAGACCAGGTTGAGCCCAGTGCGCCGCTGGTCTGATTTTGGTTTCGCTCACGCGCCCCCATCGGACTTTTGGAGGCGCTCCGCGCGGGCGGACTTTTGGAGGCGCTCCGCGCGGGCGGACTTTTGGAGGCGCTCCGCGAGGGCGGCGCAGCCGCGCCGGGCCGCGGTCTCGGCCTTGAGTGCGGTGCCACTTCATCGCCCGGCACTTAAATCGTCCGGCCGTTATAAGGCTCTCGCCGTCACGCACGGCGGGAGCCATTTTTTACACCTCCTCAACAAGAGCGATGCCGGGCAGGTGTTTCAGCGCCCCGCGCAGGGCCGCATCGACCGTGTAGGCCCCCGGCAGGCGCAAGGAGACCTGCCGCAGGCCCTCATCGAGCGGCAGGACGAGGCGCACGATGCCCCGGCCGACGCGCCCCTCAAGGCAGGTCTTGATCCCCTCGAAGGCCTCCGGCGTTTCGACCGTCACCTCAAGACCCACATCCGAAAGCGCGGCAAAGGCCTCCACGGGCCGGATATCGGCGGCGATCAGGCGCGGTTCTTCCTCGTTCCAGCTGAGGCCCGCATCGATCACCACGACGGCATCGTCCGTACACATCTCACGCGCCTTTTCGAGCAACTCCGAAAAGATCAGAACCTCGAAAGTGCCCGTGGGATCGGACAGCTCGCACACACAGAAGACCTTGCCGGTCTTGGTCTTGCGCTGCTGAAAGGACATGACCGTGCCGGCCACGCGCACATGGGACTTCTGCCGCCCCGCCCCATTCACAATATCGGCGAACCCGATCACGTTCTGCCGGCGCAGGGCCTTGGCATAATCATTGAGCGGATGGCCCGACAGGTAAAAACCGATGATCTCATGCTCCTGGCGCAGCTGCTCGGCCATGGGCCAGGCCTCGCAGGCGGGCAGTTTCAGGCTCTGGGCCGGCTGGGCTTCTCCGGCAAAAAGATTGGACTGGCCTTGCACCCGCTCCTCCTGGGCGGCCCCGGCGGCCTGCACGATCCGGTCCGCACCCGCATGGACGACGGAACGCTCAAGGCCAAAGCCATCAAAGGCGCCGGCCTTGGCCAGACCCTCGACGGCCCGCTTGTTGATGAGCCGCGGATCGATCCGGTTGGCAAAATCAGCCACATCCTTGAAGGGCCCACCGCTCACGCGCACATCGACAAGGTGATCCATGGCCGCCCGGCCCACGGTTTTGAGGGCCGCGAGGGCATAAAGGATCACGGGCCGCGTCCCGCCGTCCTCACACGGATCTTCGGCATTGACGAACTCGGCTTCCGAGCGGTTCACATCCGGCGGCAGAACCTTGATCTCAAGGCGCTCCGCCTCCTGACGGAATACGGCAAGCCGGTCCGTCCGGTCCATATCGAGCGTCATGGACGCCGACAGGAACTCCACCGGGAAATTGGCCTTCAAATAGGCGGTCTGGTAAGAAACTTGAGCATAGGCCGCCGCGTGGCCCTTGTTAAAGCCATAGCCGGCGAATTTGGCCGCCTGATCGAAGATCTGCTCGGCGATGCCCTTGGCAACACCGCTCTTTCCCGAGCCATCGATGAATTTGGCCCGGTGCTTGTCCATCTCCGCCTTGATCTTCTTGCCCATGGCCCGGCGCAAAAGGTCGGCCTCGCCGAGGGAATAACCGGCAAGGTCCCGGGCGATCTGCATGACGTCTTCCTGGTACGTCATGACCCCGAAGGTCTCCTCCAGGATCGGCTCCAGCAGGGGATGGAGATAAACCGGTTCCTCGCGCCCGTGCTTGCAGGCGATGTATTTGGGGATGCTTTCCATGGGCCCGGGACGGTAGAGGGCCACCAGGGCGATCAGATCCTCGATGCGGTCGGGCTTCATCTTGCGCAGCAGATCGCGCATGCCCGAACTCTCCAGCTGGAACACGCCGATGGAATCGCCCCGCGCCAGCATTTCGAAGGTCTTCACATCGTCGAACTCAAGATCCTGGGTGCGGATCTCGATGCCCCGGCGCTTTAAAAGCTCCTCGGTCTTGGCGATCACGGTGAGGGTTTTCAGGCCCAGAAAGTCGAATTTGACGAGGCCGACGCTTTCGGCGTCCTTAAAGTGGAACTGGGTCACGGGCATGTCCGCCCGCGGATCACGGTAGAGCGGCACCCGTTCATGCAGGGTCTTGTCACCGATCACGAGGCCGGCCGCGTGGGTCGAGGCGTGCCGGTAGAGCCCTTCGAGTTTCAAACCCATATCGATCAAGGTGCGGACATTCTCGTCCTCGTCGATCATGGCCTGCAGGCGTGGCTCGTCCTCAATGGCCTTGGACAGCTTGACCGCCTTGCCGGGCGGGTTGGGGATCATTTTGCAGATCCGGTCCACCTGGCCGTAGGGCATCTGCAGCACCCGGCCCACATCGCGCACCACGGCCCGGGCCTGGAGCGTTCCGAAGGTGATGATCTGGGCGACCTTCTCGGCCCCGTATTTGCCTTGCACATACTCGATCACTTCCTGGCGCCGGTCCTGGCAGAAATCGATGTCAAAGTCCGGCATGGAGACCCGCTCGGGGTTCAAGAACCGCTCGAAGACCAGGTCAAAGCGCAAGGGATCGAGATTGGTGATGTCGAGGCACCAGGCCACGATGGACGTGGCGCCCGAACCGCGCACGCCTATGGGGATGTTCTGGGCCCGGGCCCATTTCATGAAGTCTGAGACGATCAGGAAGTAGCCCTCAAAGCCCATCTTGGTGATGACGCCCAGCTCATAATCGAGCCGGTCCCAATAGCGCGCCTCCTCGCCATGGGTGCCCTTTTCCCCGATGCGCCGCTTCAGGCCTTCCCCGGCCACAAGGCGCAGCTCCTCGGCGGTGCTGCGCCCCTCCCCCACCTCAAAAGCCGGCAGAATGGGCACATGTTTTTGCACCCGGAAGGCGCAGCGCCGGGCGATCTCCACCGTGTTCTCGATGGCCTCGGGCAGGTCGGCAAACAGCTCAGCCATTTCCTGGGGCGACTTGAAATAATGCTCCGGGGTCAGACGGCGCCGGTCCTCCTGCATCACATAGGCCCCGGCCGAAATGCAGATCAGCGCATCGTGGGCCTCATACATGGAGCGTTCGGGAAAATAGACCTGATTGGTGGCCACAAGCGGCAGATCCCGCTCATAGGCCATGGGCACCAGCGCCGCCTCGGCTTTGTCCTCCTCGGGCAGTCCGTGGCGCTGCAATTCCACATAGAGCCGGTCGCCGAATATTTCCGCGAGCCGGCCCAGCACCAGGCCAGCCTCGTCGCCGCGCCCAGCACGGATGAGGGTATCAAGCGGCCCATCGGGACCGCCGGTGAGCGCGATCAGGCCGCCATGGTGCTGGCCCAAGTCCTCAAGGCTCACATGGGGCTGTTCGGTCTCGGGCGTCTCCAGATAGCTTTTGCTTGAGAGCGCCGACAGGTTCAGCCAGCCCTCCTCATCCTTGACCAAAAGCGCAATAGCGCCCCGCCCGACCGGCGCCTCGCCGGGCCGTGCCCGTCCGCCCCGGCTCTTGTCGAGGCACTGGGTCACGTCAATCGTCAGGCTACAGCCGATGATGGGTTGAACGCCGCCGCCCGCCACCGCCTGGGAAAATTCAAAGGCACCGAAGAGATTGCCCGTGTCGGTCATCGCAACGGCCGGCATGGCATGCTCGCGGCACTGGTCCGCAATCTGCTTGATCCGCATGGCCCCTTCAAGAAGGGAATAGGCCGTGTGCAAACGAAGGTGGACAAAACCGGCCCGCTTCTGTTGCACCGCCGTGTCTTCGCCGCGCCCATCCGGCATGCCCATGGCCCTGTCTCCTTCTATCGGTATGCCTGGCTCCCGGTGCGGCTGGCTCCCGGTGCGGCTGGCTCGAAGTGCGTCTGGCTCGAAGCCTGCCCCGATCTCGGCGCATCTGGATGCCCGCGATGGCGCGGGTCCCGCCTTCGGTTAGAGCCCGGGCACGGCGTAGACGGCAAAGGCCGTCAGCCCGAGCAGCAGGCCAAGCCCGCCCGCAAGATCCTTCCAGAGGCTCGGCCGACCGGGCGGCGCGGCCCACGGCACGCAGCGTGCCTTTGCTTGTGCTCTTATCATCGCTTGAGTCTCCTCGCCCATGGGCCTGTTGCGTTGGGCCCGTTGCCCCGGGTCCCGTTGCCCCGAGTCCCGTTGCCCCGGGTCCCGTTGCCTATGGGCCCAGGGCAACGGGACCTATTTTTTGCGCCCCCACCCCGTAACGCACAAACACGCCTATAGTTCTTATTTTTTTACAAAATTTTAAAAAAAATTCAA
>CAYYTT010000184.1:0-7585 GCA_964474635.1 uncultured Alphaproteobacteria bacterium
GCCCCGTCCCGTGTCCCGCCCCGCGGCGCAAGCGCGTGCGCCTGAACCTGAGCCAGCGCCTGCACCCCCGCCCGAGCGCCAATCCCCCCCCAAGCCGGCACCGCCGGAAGTCGCCGCCGAACCCGTTCCCCAAGCAGCGCCTGCGCAAACCGCGGCGCCTCAGAGTGCCCAGGCTCCGGTCTCCACGCCAAGCGAGGAGGCGGCAGACACCGCGGCGCCCGCAAAGCCCGCGCCCGTTGCGGATGATGAAGCCCAGCCGGCCGTTGCGGACCAGCCCGCGCAGAACAAGCCGGTGGCTGAACCCGTGGCCCAGCCCGAGCCAGAGCCCGTGATTCTGCCTGAGCCGGAAAAAGCCGTCGTTGAGCCCATCGAGGAGCCCGACGAGACCGAACCCCGAATCCCCGCAACCCCGCCGGCGGTGGTGGCACGTCCGGCCGAAGCCGACGAGGCGTCCCAAGCGCAGACCGCTGAGGCGGCGCCCGATGATCCGTTCGCCGACTTCTCAGCCGCGCTTGGGCGCTCAAAGACAAGCGCGCGCGCGCCGCGCGAGATTACGGCCGCGCCCATGAACCAGGGCGACCCGGCGGCGTCTGGCGCGCGCATGAGCGATGCGAGCCGCCCCTTGCGGCTTGCCGACAGCAGAGGCACGGGCGAGGCCGGAGACGGCGTGGAGGCAAGCCTTACCGAAAGCGAACTTGACGCCCTGCGCTCTCAACTCAAGCCTTGCTGGGCGCCGCCGGCCGGCGCGCCGAATGCGAAGGACCTTATTGTCGTCCTGCGTGTTCGTCTCAATCCGGACGGTTCGGTCTATGGGCAGCCGGAAGTGGCCGGGACCGCCTTGCCGCTCGCCGACCGGTTCATGCGCACCGCGGTGGATCGGGCGGTGCGGGCGGTGCTGTCCTGCGCGCCCTATGTTCTGCCAGCGGAGCGTTACGATCTGTGGCGGACGGTCGATCTGGAATTCGATCCCGGGCTCTTGCTAAAGCCGTAACCGTCCCGGTGGCGGTTTGAGTCGCTTAGCGTAGGGGCCATGCGCCGGGCGGAGCAGACCGTGGACGCCGTTCTGCCGGAAGCTGATGGAGTTGGGCGCAAGCGGGGCTGTTTGTGCGTTAAGGAGAGTCGACGTGGTCAATGGCGTGCGTGACATTCGGTTTGAGGCGGCCTGCCGGCGCCGCCGGCGTGGCGGGGGAACGGCCTTTTGCGTTCTGCTTGCGCTGCTGTGCCTGATCGCGCCAGCCAGTGTTGGCGCGCGCGCGCCTTATGCGCCGCCGCGCATTACCATCACCGACGGCACGCTTGACCCCTTGCCCATCGCGGTGGCCCGTTTTGAAGACAGCCTGGGGGGCTCGGGCCAATTCGGCACACGCATTCCCGAAGTGATTCGGGGCAATCTGGACCGCTCGGGCCTGTTCGCCTCGATTTCCGAATCCGCCTTCATTGACGCCGCCCCGCGCTACAACCAGGTCCCGCGCTTTGGCGACTGGCGTCTGCTCGATGCGCAATTGCTGGTCACCGGGCAGGTGCGCCCCGCCGAGGACGGGCATCTCAAGGTCGTCTTTGCCCTGTGGGATGTGGTCGCCGAGGAAGACATCGCGGCCTACGAGTTCGCGGTCTCGCGGGACAGCTGGCGCCGGGTCGGCCACATGATCTCCGACCGGATCTACGAGACCATGACCGGCGAGAAGGGCTATTTCGACACGCGAGTGGTTTTCGTTGCCGAGTCCGGACCGAAGATCAATCGGATGCGCCAACTGGCCATCATGGATCAGGACGGGGCCAATCCGATGTTCCTCACCAAGGGCCATTACATCGTCCAGACACCGCGTTTCAGTCCCATGGACCAGCAGATCGTCTACACGGCCTTCGGCGGTCCTAAACGTGAGGCGCCGCGCATCTATCTGCTCGACATCGAAAGCGGCAAGCACGAAATCGTCGGCGATTTCACTGAAAGCGGTGCCGATGGCATGGCCTTCGCGCCGCAATTCACGCCGGACGGGCAGGGAATCGTGATGAGCCTGTCCAAAAACGGCAACACGGACATTTACCTGAAGGACTTGCGGACCCGCCGCCTGCGCCGGCTGACAACGAACCCCTCGATCGAGGTCTCGCCGTCCTTTTCGCCGGATGGCCGCCAGCTGACCTTTACCTCCGATCGCAGCGGTTCGGAACAGATCTACGTGATGAATGTGGATGGCTCGGGTGTGAAACGGATCAGTTTCAGCCCGTCGAATGCCTATTATTCCACGCCCGTCTGGTCGCCGCGCGGCGACCTGATAGCCTTCACCAAACGCAGCGGCGGTCGCTGGCACATCGGCGTCATGTCCCCCAACGGACAGAATGAGCGTTTGCTGACGGAAAGCTTCCAGGACGAGGCGCCGACCTGGTCCCCCAACGGCCGTGTCCTGATGTTTTTCAGAACACGGCCCAGCCGGGACGATGGCAGCGGCGGCGAGGTCAGTCTGTGGTCGGTCGATCTGACCGGGCACAATGAGCGCCGGGTGGACACGTTTGGATACGGGGCATCCGACCCGGCCTGGTCGCCCTTGCGCTCGCGGGTGGAATACTGACGATCCAAAAGGAGGCGCCCGCCCCTTTTTTCGGCCTCGCGCGCGATCTCTGTGGGAAATTTAATGCAGCGTTGTCTTCAGGGCCGGGCCGACTCCGGCTTTGCTTTGCCTGTGAATGCGGTTGACTTGAATGATGGTGGCACGGCGTTTACCGTGCACATTTGAAGAACACCGCGAGACGTCAACGTTTTGGACCGGGTCCAATTCCCCCGGCCGAGGCCGTGGAGGATAGGATGACTGGACGGTTGAAGATCTCGGTGGCTGATCGGCGGCGCAGCGCGCCCGTTGCCTTGGGGATCGGGGCGCTTTTGCTTGTGCTTGGTGCCTGCGCTTCCGGTTCGGACCAATCCGGCGTTGCGGCGGCGGGCCAGGCCGACATGGCCAGCAGCGATCGGGCAGCGGTGCCGGACCGGGGCCTGCCCTCTTCGCCGCGTCCCGGGACGGAGGAAGACTTTCTCGTGGCGGTCCAAAACCGTGTGTTTTTTGACACGGACCGCCACGATCTGAACGCGGAAGCCCGTGAAGTCTTGGCACGCCAGGCCGCATGGCTGAAGCGTTATGGGAACATTGCCGTGTTGATCGAAGGCCACGCGGATGAGCGCGGCACGCGGGAATACAATCTGGCGCTCGGCGCCCGGCGGGCCGCATCGGTCAAAGACTACCTGATCAGCCTGGGAATCAGTCCGAACCGGCTGCGGACAATCTCCTATGGTAAGGACAAGCCCATGGCGCCCGGGTCCAACACGGCGGCATGGCGTTTGAATCGCCGCAGTGTCACCTTGCTGGAGAACGCGCCCACATCGTAGGCGCTCCTGCGAGCGGGCGGCGGATTTGGGCGGACGGCTGACGCGGCCGTGAAAGCGGCTATGGTTCCCCGTGCCGGCGGCTTGCGGGCACGGTTGGATCATGGTCGAACCCATTGATAGATGTGAAGAAGAACGGCCGACGTGACGACCAATGCCTTGTGGTGTCGATGTTTTGGCGGACTTGAGCTTTAGCGGACTTGAGCTTTAGCGGACTGGGGCGTTGCCAGATCTGGATGTTTGCAGGTCTGGACGTTGGCAAATGTGGGCGTTGGTAGATGTGGGCTTTGGTATATGTGGCCTGGGGGCGAGGCCGTTTGAACAGACCACCCGGTTGAGGGCAGGCGCACTCAAAAAGCCGCTGCCGGCCGGTGTCGGGCCCGGCTCATGCCGGAACGGATAGGCTGAAGACCTGGGGGGTGAGACAAAAATGATGATGTACACACAAGCTATTGTCACGGCTGCGGCGCGATCGAGCGGACGCATATCCCGGTCGGTCTGCCTGGCCGTCGGGCTCACCGCGTTGTTTTTAACGCCGGCCGTGGCCCAGAACCGCGGTGAACTGGCGGCCCTTTTGGAGCGGATCGAACGTCTGGAGCGCGACATCGTTGCGTTGCGCACCGTCGTCGCCAGTGAAGTTCCGCCCGCCGATCCCATGGTGGAGGGGCCATCGGATGGCGAGACTGGCCCCGTGAGCCCGGAGGGTGCGCCCCAGGGCCTTGGCCGGCGCAATCAATTTTCGAGCCCCTCGCCGGCCGCGGGCCCGGCCATGGCGCGCCTTCTTGTGCGGGTCGATCAGCTCGAATCCGAGCTTGCCCGCATGACCGGAGAGCTTGAGCGGCTGCAATATCGCTATGAGCGGCTCAACACGACCTTGAACCAGTTCGCCCAAGGCCGGGTGCCCCAGGCCGCGCCGGCACAAGGCGGCCTTGAGCGCACGCCCGTACCTGCGGCGCCTCTCGCGCCGGAAGCCGATCCGATTGCGCCCCAGGCGGGGCCCAATGCGCCCGCGCCCGGCTCTGTCGCGCCCGCCGGCCTGCCGACCACGACGGGGGATGTCCGCCAGGATTACAAAACCGCGCTCGACCTGCTTTACACCGGCGAGTTCGAACTGGCGGAAACCGCCTTCCGGCGCTTCATTGAGCAATATCCGGACTCCGAATTCCTCGGTGAGGCCTATTACTGGATCGGGGAGTCCCTTTATGTGCGCGAGTTGTTCCAGGAAGCGGCCGAAGCCTATCTCGTGGCCGCCCGGGACTATCCCCGGAACACAAAAGCCGCCGACAGCCTGTTGAAGCTTGCCTTTGCGTTCGAGGCCATGGGCGAGGGGGATCAGGCCTGCCGTGCCCTGCGCCAGGTGCTTCAAAACTATCCGGATGCGTCCGAGCCTGTTAAACGGAGCGTTCGAAAGGCTCGCGCAGATTTCCGCTGCCGATAATGGAAAAGCCCGCACCTGTGCGCGCGCCCGAGCATCTGGGGATGGCATGACCAAACGGGATGAAACCGGCGGAGGCGAACTCTCCAGACCGGCAGACCGCGGGGCGGCCAACGACAAATCTGCGGAAAAATCGGAGGCACGGGGGTCGCGGGACACGGCACCGGATGTGGACCCGGATACGGGCCCCAGTAAGGGTGATCTGCGCCGTCCGTCCCGCCCGGATGAAACCAGGACGTCCACGGGGCGTGCCGCCCCCGCCCAGCAGGGCCCGCAGCTTTCCGAAGACGACAGTTTCGAGGACGAGACCGCGTCGGACGCCTGCTGCGCGCCGGTTTCCGAAAAGGATTTCGACGAGATCCTGAGCGCTCTGGCGCCGGCGCTGCCCCTGTGCGTCGCCGTCTCGGGCGGCGGGGACAGTGTGGCGCTGATGGCCTTGCTGGCCGGATGGCTGCGCCGCAATCCGCCCCTGGCCGTGCCGGCCTGGACAGGCCGCACCGCCATGCCTGCGATCACGGTCGTGACGGTCGACCACGGTTTGCGGACCGAAGCCGAGCGCGAGGCGGCTTGGGTCGGCGAGCAGGCCGCCGCCTTGGGGCTTGCCCATGAAACCTTGACCGCGCAGGGCCTCCAGGGGCGCTCCAACCTCCAGGCCCGGGCGCGGGCGGTGCGCTATGACCTACTTGAGACTTGGTGCCGCGAGCATGGCGTGCCGACCCTCTTGACCGGCCATACCCTTGAGGATCAGGCCGAGACGGTGCTGATGCGCCTGATGCGCGGCAGCGGGGTCGATGGCCTGTCTGGCATTCCCGAACGCACACTCCTGCGCGACCCCTGTGGCCGCCCGAGCGTCGAGGTGCTGCGTCCGCTGCTTCAGGTCTCCCGGTGCCGCTTGCGCATGACGCTGGAGGCCGCCGGCCAGGCCTGGCTTGAAGACCCCTCCAACGACGATGTGCGCTTCACCCGGGTCCGGGTGCGCCGGCTTCTGGAGACCCTGGCCAAAGAGGGCGTGCAGCCCGAGCGCCTCGCGGCGACGGCGACACGCATGGCGCGGGCCCGGCAGTCCCTGGATGAATCCTGCCACGCGCTCATGCAGGAGGTCGTGACCTGGCACCGGGCGGGCTTTGCCTGGATCGTGCTTGAGGATCTGGAGGAAGTGCCCCAGGAACTCGTCCTGCGCATGCTGCGCCATGTCCTGCAGGCCGTAGGCGGGGCGGATTTTCCGCCCGACCATGACCGTCTTTTGCGTCTCGCCCATGCCATTGGCGGCGCCGAGTTTGAACGGGCGCGAACCTTGAGCAATTGCCGCATCGCGCCGGTCGCCGACGGAACAATCGCCCTTGTGACCCGGGAAAACCGGCATCTGCCGGGCCCCCTGATCCTGACGCCGGGCGATGTGGCGCTCTGGGACGGCCGGTTCCAGGTGTCCGTGCCCCGGGATGGCCGCGGCGGCGAGATCCGCCCGCTCGGGCGCACCGGGCTCGCCGGCCTGAAAGAGCGGCCGAGTTTTTCCCGCGCGTCCCTGCCGGCCGTGGTCCGCTCCTCCCTGCCGGCACTGTGGGACGGCACGACGCTGCTCAGCGTTCCGCAGCTCGGTCTCGATCCAGGCGGCACGGGCTTTCAGGCCGTGTTTACCCGGAGGCCCACGGCACTCGTCGGCGGCACCGAAGCCATGTTCCGCACGGGCGATTGACCGCGTTTGCCTGCGCGCGATGACGCGGAGGTGGAAAGGGTGGTGGCGTTTTAGCCAGCGGCGCTTAAGTATGAGCTTGAGGTTAGGGCGGGTGACCGCTTCCCGTTGAGAAATGCGCCCTGCGTTTGCGCCAAAAAGTCTTGGCTCGATCGCCGTGTTTTCTTTCTCCGCGGGGCTGTGGCACCCTTGGTTTGGGTCACCCCAAGGTCACGCATTGCGTAGGACCTAACGGTATGGCCCCGCGTGGCACGGGGCTCGCGGGGTGGGCACTTGAAGGAACGGCGCCGATGAATTTTCGGAACTTTGCTCTCTGGGCCATCATTTTGTTGTTGCTGGTGGCCCTGTTCAATCTGTTCCAGGGCTCTCCCCAGCAAGGCGCCGCCAACGAAATCGACTATTCCGATTTCCTGGCCCGGGTCGAGAACGGCCAGGTCCGCAATGTTGAGATTGAAGGCCAGCAGGTCTCGGGGCGTTTCACCGATGGCCAGCCTTTCTCGACCATCGCGCCGTCGAACTCGGATTTCGTGACGCGTCTGACGGACCGGAATGTGTCCGTGAAGATCAGGACCGAAGGGGATTCCATGCATCCCCTGCTCGGTATCCTGATTTCTTGGTTCCCCATGCTGCTGCTGATTGCCGTATGGATCTTCTTCATGCGCCAGATGCAGTCCGGCGGCGGCAAGGCCATGGGCTTTGGCAAATCGAAAGCAAAGCTTCTGACCGAGCGGCATGGCCGTGTGACCTTTGACGACGTGGCCGGCATCGATGAAGCTAAGGAAGAGCTCGAGGAAATTGTCGAGTTCCTGAAGGATCCGCAGAAATTTCAGCGCCTGGGCGGCAAAATTCCCAAAGGCGCCCTGCTTGTGGGCCCTCCGGGCACGGGTAAGACGCTGCTGGCGCGTGCCATTGCAGGCGAAGCCAATGTGCCCTTCTTCACGATTTCGGGGTCCGACTTTGTCGAGATGTTCGTCGGTGTCGGCGCGAGCCGCGTCCGCGACATGTTCGAGCAGGGCAAGAAAAACGCGCCCTGCATCATCTTCATCGACGAAATCGATGCCGTGGGCCGCCACCGGGGTGCGGGTCTTGG
>CAYYTT010000185.1:0-7576 GCA_964474635.1 uncultured Alphaproteobacteria bacterium
GGCAACGAAATCCGGAGCCAGTGGCCCTGGATCGCCGCGCCGCCCAAGAGCGGCTGGCTATGACAAGCGGCGCCATCTGAATGACTCAAGGCACGAGCCACATGCGTGTGGGCGTAGGCCACGCGCACCTGAATGAGGTGAGGGCGCCTGAATGCGGGGAGGACAAATGAGGAAGGAAAGTGGAGGGCTTCTGTTGCCAGGTGCCCTCCGAACCCCGCTTACCTATTAGGCAGCGAGCGCCAGTTCGTTATCATTGGCACTTGTAAAAATGGCCCGATATCGGTGGTACCATGCCGAGCAAAAGAGTCGTCTTTACACGCTCGTCGATCCTAATTCGCCCCCATCACATGCCCATGTCCGAAAACGCACAGGCCCAAGCCGCTGATCGCGGTCGACAGGCCCAACCGGGGTCGCGCCCATGGTCAGGTGGTGGAGGCGCCGGGAGTCGCACCCGGGTCCGAAACGCTTATTACACGCCCGTTTATTGCCATAGCTGGAGCGACCAGCATTTTGAAATATAGGGCACGAACCCCTAACAAAAAAGCCCCCTTTTCCAGACCGGGTGGTCTGGTGGAGACGACGGTCGCGGCGCTTTGGCCAAAGGCCGCCTGGGCCGGCCAGACGGCTCGAGGGCAAGGCCTGAAAATTGAAAAAATGCAGGGCAGAGAGTATACGAGTTCGGTACCTCGACATCGTCATGGAGCGCTTGAGGGCGCACGAAACCGAACTGCGAACCCGATTCAAGGTGGTGCACCTGTCGGTGTTTGGCTCCATGGCCCGGCGTGCTGAAGAGCTGTTGCGATCTCACAGATCGCTCCATGGTCGCGAGGATTGACTGGCTGGAGCTTGCAGAGCTCTCTCGCCACACACAGGGGGGTGTTTTTGAATGATCCTGCGTTCGATTCTGGCATTTGGTTGCCTGGCTTTTGCGTCCATCGCCCACGCACAAGTCACGCCGCCCTCCTCATCGCCAAGCCCCTTGCCCAATGTCGTCCTCATTCTGGTGGATGACGCCGCCCTCATGGATTTCGGCGTTTATGGCGGGGAGGCGCGCACGCCGAATATCGACGCCCTCGCGGCGCGCGGCGCTCTGTTTACGCAATATCGCACTTCACCTTTGTGCTCGCCGACGCGGGCCATGCTTCTCACGGGGATCGATAATCACCAGACCGGTGTTGCGACCATCCCGGAAGTTCTGCCGGCCGAACAAAAGGGCAAGCCCGGCTACACAATGGCGCTCGAGCCCGGCGTGTTCACGCTCGCCGACAGGCTCCGGTCCGCCGGCTATCGCACCCTGATGAGCGGCAAATGGCACCTCGGTGAAGCCGCCGATGAAATGCCCCATAAGCACGGCTTTGACCGGTCCTTTGCCCTGGCGGCCTCCGGCGCCGACAATTGGGACGACAAGTCCTATATGCCTTACTACAAGGATGCCCCCTGGTGGGAGGATGGCCGGGAGACAGACCTTCCCGAGGACTTCTACTCATCCCAATTCATCGTCGACAAGATGATCAGCTATCTGGGTGAGACGGACGCGGAGAAACCCTTCTTTGCCTATTTGGCGTTCCAGGCCATCCACATCCCCGTCCAGGCCCCGCCCGAATTCACCGCCCATTATGACGGCGTTTATGATGACGGCTGGCACGCGTTGCGCGCCGCGCGGCACGAGCGGGCCCAGGACTTGAGTTTGATTCCCGAAGGCGCGCCCTTGGCGCCGATGCAAGACGACGCCCGTCGGTGGACAGATTTGACGGATGCGGAGCGTTCCGTCTATGCGGCGCGCATGGAAGTCAATGCCGGCATGATGGAGGCGATGGACCATCATATCGGCCGGTTTATCGACCATTTGAAGGCCCAAAACGCCTATGAAAACACCATCTTTGTGGTGACGTCGGACAATGGCCCCGAACCCAATCGCGGCGACCGTGACTGGCGCCTGGCGCTCTGGATGCGCCTGAACGGCTATCACATCAACGAGGACGGGATCGGCGAACGGGGCAGTTGGGGCTTCATCGGCACCGAATGGGCCACGGCGGCGGCATCTCCCGGTGCTTACTACAAATTCTATGCAACGGAGGGCGGCATCCGCGCGCCGCTAATCGTGGCGGGGCCGGGCATTGCGCCGACCAGGATCACGTCCGCGGCCATGGTGACCGACATCGCCCCCACCTTGCTGGAGTGGATTGAGGCTCCGGCCGCCCCAGCCGAAGCCCGCCCGATCACGGGCCGCTCCCTGCTGCCGCTGCTGTCGGGCGAGGCACAAAGCGTCTACGGGCCCGAGGACATCCGCGTCATCGAAGTGTCGGGCAACACCGCGCTCTATAAGGGCGATTATAAAATCACCCGCAGCATGCGGCCCCTTGGCGATGCCAGTTGGGGTCTGTTCAACATGGCGGTCGATCCGGGTGAGACGCGGGACCTGTCCGGGGAGCAGCCTGAGATCCTGGCGGATTTGCTTGGCGAGTATGAACGCTACGCGGCCGATATGGGCGTCCTAGAGATGCCCGAAGGCTACGATTCCATCGCGACCATCGCGCAAAACGCCACGAGACGCGTGTTTGGCTTTTACGGAGGCTATATCCTCGCGTTCGGTGCGGTGTTCTTGGTTCTGATGGTCGCTGGACTATACGCCATCGTCCGCCTCGTCCGGAAGATGGTCCGCAAGGCCCCCACCTGACCATCTCGAATAACGGGATAACCCGACCAGGCATTGCGGTGCGCAAAAAATGGCGCACATGCGATTGCAGCGTGTGTGTGTATGCTGAGCGATATGGTCGAGCTTCTTTCGCAAGACAGAATAGTCGGGCCTTACTACGCGGAGTCTCGACCTGACCGGAGGCGGCACTCCCATGCCAGTCGCCCTCTTGCCAGTTGTCCTCTCGCCAGTTGTCCTCTTGCCAATTGACCGTGCAGCCGCGGCGAGCGTTTGGCCTGCGTGCTCTCGCAGAAGCCGCTGCATCCCTGCGACACAGCGGTAAATACCAACGGGGTGTCGTAAAACCGTCGCAGCGTAATAGTATTTCATAACCACAGGAAAACACAAAATGATGTAATGGGGTTGTGAGCATGCGAGCGTCGATCCGTTGGATGATCTTAGTTGGAGCGTCATGGCTCGCCATGGCCGACCTGGCTGCACAGGCGCAGGTTGAAGTAGAGGTTGAAGACGATGCCGAGGTTGAGGTGATCTTTGTTGAGGGGCGTCGCCGGGCTTATCAGGGCAACTTCGATCCCCTGGAAAACCCCACTTCGGTGCAAACCCTGGAACTGGAACTCCTGCGCGATGTCGGTGCACTGAATTTGAACGACGCGCTGGATCTGTCCGCTTCGGTCGCGCGCCAAAACAACTTTGGCGGCCTGTGGAACAGCTTCTCGATCCGAGGATTTTCCGGCGATATCAACTTGCCGAGCGGATTCCTGGTTAATGGCTTTAATGCGGGGCGGGGCTTCGGCGGTCCACGCGATCTGGTGGGCATCGAGTCGGTCGAAATCCTAAAAGGCCCGCGGTCGGCGCTGTTCGGTCGAGGCGAGCCGGGCGGCACGGTGAACCTTGTCACCAAGCGTCCCCAGTTCACCACCGCCGGCGAGTTCCGCGCCTCCTATGGCAGCTGGGACCAAATCCGCTTTGAAGGCGACGTCCAATCGGCCGTCGGACCCAATGATCAGTTCGGTATTCGCCTCGTCGGCTTTTATGAAGACGCCGAAAGCTTCCGGGAGACCGTCGAGACGGAGCGTTACGGCTTTTACCCCTCCGCCACGTGGCAGATATCGAGCGATACCAGCGTGACCTATGAACTTGAGTTCACGCAGCAGGAGATTCCCTTCGACCGCGGTGTTGCCTTCACGGAGGAATTCGGTTTTACGCCGCGTGAGACCTTCACCGGTGAGCCTGGCGACGGGCCGATTGAGACCAGCGTGGTCGGCCACCAGGTTGAGGCGCAGCACAATTTCTCCGACCGGTGGAGCATTCTCGGCGGTATTGGCTATCGGGAAACCTCGCTGGAGGGGAACGCATCGGAGAACAACTTCGAGGGTCGCCAGACCTTGTTCCTGGACGGACAGACCCTGTCGCGGTTCTTCCGGTTCCGCGATTTTGACTCCGATTACCTGGTGCTGCGCGCCGAATTGGCCGGGGAGTTTAACACCGGGCCCCTGCGCCACCGGCTGCTTTTCGGGGCGGACTATGACCGGTTCGAAAACAGCCTGTTCATCCTGCGCTTCCGCCCTGGCTTTTTTGGGCCGGACACGGACATCGAGACGCTGGACCCGGCTGAATATCTGTTCCTGGACGTCTTCAACCCGGTCTATGGCCAGTTTCCGCAGCCGACACCGGGACCCAACACGGACCGGCTCGAAGTGCTGGAAGGGTGGGGCGTTTACATCCAAGACCAGATCGACATCACCGATAACCTGCAGATCCGCATCGGCGGGCGCTTCGATGACTTCACCCAGGACCTGACCAATCTGCGTGCCGATCCGGCGGTGACGGTGACCGCCACAGACCAGCGCTTCTCGCCGCAGGTGGGCGCTGTCTATTTGGTCAATGAGGGGCTCAGCCTTTACGGGTCCTACGGTGAAGGGTTCCGTCAGCAGACGGGCTCGGATTTCGAGGGCAATCAGTTCGATCCCAACATCACCCGTTCCGCCGAAATCGGTGTGAAAGCGGATTTGGGCGCCTTCTTCGACGGCGTTTCCGGTGCGGTGACCTTGGCCGGTTTCCGTGTGACCCAGAGCAATATTCTGGTCAATGACGACCGGCCCGAAGCCGTCGCGGCGGGCTTCTTCTCGGCTTCGGCGGGCGAGGCCCGCAGCCTCGGGATTGAACTCGATGCAAATGTCAGCTTCGAGAACGATTTCAACATCTGGCTGTCCTACGCCTATATCGACGCGGAGTTCACCACAACCAATCCGGACGCGGATTTCGGAGCCCTGATCGAGGCGGGCGATCCGCTCATCAACGCACCGACCCATCAGCTTAATGCCCAGGTCAGCAAAGGCTTTGAAATCGGCGAGGTTTTGGCCCAAGTGGGCGGCGGCGTGCTCTACACCGGCGAACGGCTTGGCTTTACCGGGTTCGATTTCTTCTTGCCGAGCTATACCACCGCGCGCCTGTTTGCCCAGGTCGAGCCGGTGGAAGGGTTCACCTTGCGCGTTGATCTGGACAACATCTTCGACGAAACGTTCTATACAAATTCGTTTGCGGATGTTTGGGTTGAACCAGGGGCGCCGCGCCGCTTCCGCTTTACCGCCGCCTACCGGTTTTAGAGCAACGGACCGGACCGCCGGATCAATCTGAACCCGGCCGCTTTGGACCGAGATGGAATGGGCGCCCCGGCAATGCCCATTCCATTCAGGAGGGGCCCGTTTGCTTTGCGACGGGAATGCGATTTGAGACGGGGCGATTTGCGACGGGGGATGACGCGATGACGACCAAAACAAGCACCCCGATCGCGGATCGCGTCAATCGACATCATGCGCGGTCTTGTCATTGTCTTGATGATGATGGATCACGTACGGGAACGCTTTTACATGCATGTCCGCACCGGCGATCCCATCGCGGACACCATCGATCCGGACCTGTTCTTCACGCGATATCTCACACATTTCTGCGCGCCGGTCTTTATTTTCCTGTCGGGGCTGTCGGCCTGGCTTTATGCCCATCCGGCCGAGGGCGTAACCCGGTCTCCAACCGGATTTTTGTTCAAGCGCGGCCTCGTCATTGTGCTGATCGAAGTCGTTTTCTATTATATTTTGTGGGCGGACAGTTTTAGTTCCTTTTTGTTCTTACAGGTCTTGTGGGCCATCGGGATCTGCATGATCGCGCTGTCAGTGGCGAGCCGGATGCACCGCTGGCTGATCGGCGGGCTCGGCTTTTTGATCGTCTTTGGTCACAATCTGTTGGCGCCCATTGAATTCGCGCCCGGCGAACCCGGCTACGTGCTGTGGACAATCCTCCATGACCCGGGGCAGGCCGGTGAAATCTTTGGGCTGACGGTCAGTATTTCCTATCCCGTCTTGCCCTGGTTCGGCGTGATCCTGCTTGGCTATTTTGCTGGGCCGCTCTATGCGCGCACCATGACAGGCGCGCGGCGCCGTCGCTGGTTGATTGGGCTGGGGCTGACCTGTCTGGCGCTGCTCGCGGTCCTGCGCGGCTTTAACATCTACGGTGAAACCCTACCCTGGTCGGTTCAGGACACGGGCCTTGAGACGGTGATGTCCTTCATCAATTTCACCAAATATCCGCCCTCCCTGGATTATCTGCTGATCACTTTGGGCCTTGGGGCCTTTGGACTGGCGTGGTTCGAGACGCTTTCGACGCGCAATCCGCTGTTGAAGGCCCTGGAGGTTTACGGCTCCGTGCCCATGTTCATTTATGTGGTTCACCTTTATGTGTTGTTGGCGGCCTATTGGATCCTGTTTTGGGTGGTTGGCCCGACCCATGGCGAACGCTTCGGTCTCGATGCCGTCTGGTGGATCTGGGCCGGTGCGGTGATCCTGGTGGTGGGTCTTTATCCGGTGGCCAAAGCCTTCGCGGCTTATAAACACCGTGAAAAACACACCAAACCCTGGCTGAGCTATCTGTGACCCACCAGATCCACCCGCAAAGCGCCTGTGCGGAGCCCCGGTATTGAAGATATATTCTTTATCGGCGGCAGTGTCGCCAATGCCGGCTATGGGTATTACTGGTGGCAAGCCGACATGGAGACGGAAAACAAACGTTACTTCAGCACATCCGCGCAAGGGGGCGCGGGCCAATACATCATTGTTCTGAAGGAACTCGATCTGATTGTTGTGGCGACGGCGCATGAACGGGATGTCCGCACCACCATGCAGATCACGGCCGACCGGATCCTGCCTGCCTTCATTGAATAGGAATAAGTTCGAACACCGCTTTCGGACCTCTGGGGGCGCTCCGGGAGGGCGGCGTAACGGCGCCGGGCCCTGGTCTCGGCCTTGAGCGCGGTGCCCATAAATCGTTTCGCACGGAAAAAAAACCCGGCCGCCGGACCACGCTGCTGGGCGGCGGGTCCGGACGACCGGGTCCTAGAGGGGTTGGGTAGTCACGTCTGAAGCATGTTCCGGGCCATAGTGACGGTCTGGTTGGAGCCGTCCTCACCCCCTTGCTTTTTATGCGGCACGAGGAGGCCGCGCTGGGCGGCCGGGCGGGCCTCAACGGCGGCGAGCCAACGCCCCAGATGGGGCAGGTCATCAATGGAAACGCCCGCCCAGTCATGGCTGCGCACCCAGGACCAGTTGGCGATGTCGGCGATGGAGTAATCCCCGGCCAGGAACTCATGGTCCTCCAGACGGGTGTTGAGCACGGTGTAAAGGCGCCTGGTCTCGTTCTGATAGCGGTCGATGGCGGGTTGGTATTTCTCGGGGAAGTACCGGAAAAAGACATGGGCCTGGCCCTGCATGGGACCGACCCCGCCCATTTGGAACATCAGCCATTGCATCACCAGGGACCGGCCCTTTGCGTCCGTGGGCAGGAGCCGGCCGGCCTTCTCGGCGAGATAGACCATAATGGCGCCGGACTCGAAGACCGCGAAGTCGCCTTCGTCCCGGTCCACGATCGCGG
>CAYYTT010000186.1:0-852 GCA_964474635.1 uncultured Alphaproteobacteria bacterium
GTAGTCGCGCCAGAACTTCCACTGGGAACAAAAAGAGCAGGTGAACGGACAGCCCCGCGCCATGTTCGGGATCGCCACGCGCACGCCAAGCGGCACATAGGTGTATTTGGGCCACTCCAGCAGGGTCCAGTCCGGGGAAATGGCCTCCAGATCCTTGACCGTCGGCGCGGCGATGGTCGCCGTGATCTGCCCCTGGTCGCGGAAGGCGAGGCCCTTGATGTCGTGCTTGTCTTCGGCCCAGCGGCCCTCGGCCACGGCCTTGATCAGATCGACGATGATCTCCTCGCCCTCGCCGCGCACGATGGCATCGATCCAGGGCGCTTCGGACAGCACCTGCTTGTACATGAAGGTGGCGTGGATGCCGCCCAGGACCGTAAAGATCTCCGGGTTGACCTCCTTCGCGATCTCCAGGACCCGCTCGGCCTTATAGATGGAAGGGGTGATCGCCGTTGTGCCGACCACTTCGGGTTTTGCCGCTTCGATCCGCTCCCGCAGCACCTCGTCGGTGAGATCGTTGGTCATCGCGTCAATGAAAGTAACCTGCGTGAAGCCGGCCTGCTTTAACGCGCCGCCGATATAGGCCACCCAGGCCGGGGGCCAATTGCCGGCGATTTCCGCGCCGCCGGAGTGATAATTCGGATGGACCAGGACGATGTGCATTGGGCTGCTCTCCCTCTTCATGGGCGCCACGCTAGTCCCCGGCCCGTCTAGTGGATATGACATACATCAATGGTAAGCGGGCCTGACACTCAGGGTTGGCTCCGTCGCAGTCCATCCCACCCCCCCCCCAGCCCCCCCACCCCCACGCCCCAACCGCCACCCACATCAATGGCCCGGCGTCGTGCATTGAGC
>CAYYTT010000186.1:862-7483 GCA_964474635.1 uncultured Alphaproteobacteria bacterium
CCCCCACACCCAGACCCCCCACACCCAGACCCAATCGGACACCCAAATCATGGACCGGCGTACGTCATTGGAGCTTTTTCTGGCCGGCCCGCCGGGCCTTGAGCCTCTGCTCGCCGAGGAAGCGGCCGAGATTGGTCTGTCGCGGGTGAAGGCCGTGCCAGGGGGCGTGACCGCCCGGGGCGGCTGGCTGGATGTCTGGACCGCCAATCTGCGGCTGCGCGGCGCGAGCCGGGTTTTGGTCCGGATCGGACGGTTTCGGGCCACACGCCTTGAGGACGTGGATGCCGCGGCCCAGCGCCTGCCCTGGGCCGCCTTTTTGCGCCGGGATGTGCCGGTGCGCCTTGACGTATCGGCCCGTCAGTCGCGGCTTTATCACACGGGGGCCCTGGCGGAGCGGATCGGCACGGCACTGGCGCGCCATTTGGGCGTTGTCCTGGCCGAGGATGCTCCGGTCACGGTGCAGGCGCGCATGGACCGGGACCAGTGCCTCGTCAGTGTGGATACCTCCGGTGATCTTTTGCACAAGCGCGGCTTCAAGCGGGCCGTGGGCAAGGCGCCCCTGCGCGAGACCCTCGCCGCCCTGTTCCTGCGTGCCTGCGATTATCGCGGGCGGGGCCACGTGATCGATCCAATGTGCGGCTCGGGCACCATCCTCATCGAGGCGGCCGAAATCGCGCTGGGGCTCACACCGGGCCGGGAGCGGGCCTTCGCATTTGAACATCTGGCCGGCTTTGAGCCGCAGACCTGGGAGGCCCTGCGGGCCGAGGCGGCATCGGCGGCGCGGGCGCCGGACCGGATCCTGGTCCGGGGCTCGGACCGGGACGCCGGGATCATCGCGGCGGCCAAGGCCAATGCGGAGCGGGCGGGGCTCAGCACTGCGATAGGGTTCGATCAGCACACGATCAGCATGCTGCAGGCTACGGATGGCCCGCCGGGCCTCGTGCTCACCAATCCGCCCTATGGCGCGCGGCTCGGCGATGCCTCAAACCTGCGCAGTCTTTATGCGAGCCTCGGCCGCACCTTGCGCGAGCGCTTCGGCGGCTGGCGCGTCGGTGTGATCACCAGCGACGAGGCCCTCGCCAGGGCCTGCGATCTGCCCTTTGAGAGCATCGGCCCGCCCGTTCCCCATGGGGATTTGAGGATCCGTCTCTATCAGGCCCCCGCCCTGCCCTCCCCTTGAGGCGCCATGAGCCTCGATGCGGCCTCCCCCAGGCTGGCCAGGGCAGTGGCCCGCATATGGGCCTCGCGGGCCGGCTCCAGCCCCCAGCCGGCCATGAAGCGCTGCGCGGCCGCGGCCACATAGGCCTGCCACAGGGCAAAGCGATGCTCGCCGCCCGGAGCATGCGTTCCGTAGGCATCCAGAAACCGCACCGCGCCGTCTCGGCCGTAGAGATAACGCAGTTCCAGACAAGTGCAGGCCACATCCGACAACGGATCGCCAAGGGCGGCGTCCTCCCAGTCGATCACGGCCGCGATCGCGCCGCCGCGCCAGACGATGTTCTTGGGCCAGAAATCGCCATGGAGGAGGACCGGCGCGCCTTCGAACGGCGAAGACCCAATCCGTTCGAGAAACACTCTGAAATCGCGCCAAACCTCATCCGCAGGCAAAAAGTCCAAAAGCTCCGGAACAGGATCGATCCGCAGCGGCAGCTTGGGCAGCGTTACGGTCGGCACGCCGTGGATCCTCGCCAGGGTCCGCGCCATGGCCGTGAAACACGTGCCTTCGGTTCCCGGAGCGATCTCCACGGTGCCATCGACGAAGCCGAGCAGCAGATAAGCGTGATCCAGCAAAGTCCGGCTCGTGTCCACCGCCACCGGGCGCGGGACCGGCAGGCCGAGATCGTGAAGCGCGCGCAGCAGAGCAAACTCCAGATCCGCGTCATGGCCGCCATGGGCCGGGCCGTGCACCCGCAGGACATGAGCACTGGCATGCCCCGACGCGTCCGCCACGTCCAGCCGGTAGACTTGCGCCGACACGCCCCCGATCAAGGGCTTCGCCGCAAGGAGCCGGGCGCCGGGCCAATGGGCCGTCACGAGCGCGGCAAGGTCATCGCCCCGGGTCATTCGCCGGCCTCCCTCAGCGCCGCTCCGCGACGACGAGGCGATAGCCGATATCCAGGTGCTCAAGATCCAGCAGATCACCATAGGCCCGCGCCCACGCGCCTGAGGCCAAATCCGCGTCTAGCCGGGCGAGTTGATCATCCATGAGCGGAAGCTTCGCGAAGGTGGACATTGCCGCGCGAATTTTCGGGTCGAGATAGGCATGCGGCCGGCGCCAATAGGCGCCCAGAAACCCGTCCGTACAATCATGTGGGACCGGGACAGTTTCGATGCGGACAGGTCCCATATGGTCCTCGAAGGCGTCAAGGGCCGGCATGATGGGCTGATCCATGTCCACGATCTGGGGCACATAGTCCTTGAGCCAGAAATAGGGGCCCGAGGCATCGAAGCTGAGAATGACCACGCGGTCCCTCGCCACCCGCCGCATCTCGGCGAGGCCGGCCCGCCAGTCCGACCAATGATGAACGGTCAAAACGGCCATGGCGGCATCCACGGCATCGTCCCGGAACGGCAAGGCCTCTGCGATACCCCGGCATGCCGGCGCGGCCCCTGGCCCGCGCTGGGCGATCATTTCCGCCGACGGATCAAGTGCGAAGACGCTTCGCCCACCAGGTTCATAGGACCCGGTTCCGGAACCCACATTGAGCACCGTGCGCGCCGCACCGAGCCCCTGCTCAATGGCGAAGGCGAGACGCGGATCAGGCCGGCGCAGTCCGGCGTACCCACGCCCTATGCTGTCGTAGAGGGTCGGCATGGCCCGGACCATACACCGCGTGGCTCCTCATTCACAGTCTGAAAAGGCGCCGCGCCGCGCCGGACAGGAAGCTCGCCTCTTCAGGCTCTGAAAGACCAAGGGCATCCAGATGGTGCAAGCACTGCGCCGGCGACAGCATGGGCCAGTTCGAGCCGAACAGGACACGGCCTTGCCCCGGGCCCTTCATAAAGTCGATGAAGTCGGGCGGAAACCGATGCGCTGCGTAGGCGGATGTATCCACGTGGAAAGTCGGAAACTTGATCGCAAGCGTCGTCAATTCCGGGACCCATGGGAAACCAAGATGCCCTCCGACGACGACAAGGTCCGGAAAGTCCAGCAGAACATCTTCCAAATAGGGGATCGGCCGCCCGGTCTCAGAGCGCAAAAGGGGTCCCGTATGGCCGATTTGCGTGCACAAGGGTACACCAAGCTCCACGCAGGTGGCATACAGAGGATAATAGCGCCGATCATTGGGAGGCAGATCCCAAAGCCACGGCACGATCCGAACGCCGACAAAACGCCGTCCGTCCACCCAGTGCCTGATCTCCCGCACGGCCTCCGCCGGGCGCCGGATGTCCGCGCTCGCCAGGCCGCGAAACCGATGGGGCGCCGCATCAATCTGGGCGGCCACCTCCTCATTGCTGATCAATGGGCCGTGGGGGCCATACCAGGCCGACAACAAGGCGATCTCGACACCGGCCGCGTCCATGGCCCTCAAGGTTCCCTCAACGCCCGGCAGAAAGTCGGCCACGGAGCGGTCGGTCCACCGATAAAGGGAGGCAAGCCATGGCGCATGGGCCATGCGCTCGGTCAGGATTTGCGCCCACACATCAACAGATCCCATGACACACCTCAATTGCTTAAGCACTTAAGTATACCATGGAACGGATATCGGCAAGGACACAAACCATGAGCGCACAGGAAACCCGGATCTATTTTGAACTTCAGCGCACGGCGCATCTTTTGAAAGTCACGGCGGATGACGCCATGATCGCGCATGCGGGCGTGACGACCGCCCAGGCGGCGGTGCTGGTCCTCATTGCGGCAAAGGAGACCGCACGACAAAACGAACTCGCCGCCGCCCTTGGCCAGAAAGAGGCCGCCATGACCCAAATGGTCGCCAAGCTGATCGAAAGGGGATTGGCAAAACGGACCCGCGACGCGGCGGACCGGCGCGCCTGGTCATTGACGCTCACGGCAAAGGGCGCCCGGGCGGCAAGGGCCGCGCAAGCGGCCATGGCCGAGATCAACGCAAGGCTCGACGGGGCGCTGACAAAACCGCAGATGGCACGGCTCGCAAAAAGCCTCAGCGCGATTCGCAAAGCCCTGGCGGGGGGCCGCTGATCTGCTGTTCGTGCCCTCATTGGCAAAAAAGGGGTATGCTGGCAGGTGGCGGATGGGGTGGGATTCGAACCCACGAGACGGTTGCCCGCCTACACGCGTTCCAGGCGTGCGCCTTCGACCACTCGGCCACCCATCCTGAGGCTCTACCAAGCTCGCGGCGGCGCAGGTGCGAGGCGCGTACGCCCATCGCGCCGAAACGGCGCCCGGCCAGGAAGAGCGCGGACTATAGCGCCTGTGACGGCCCTCGCAAGCCCCGGCTAGCCACTTCGCGCGGGCCCTGCCCGGTTTCCCCAACCGCCCGGGCGCATTATGGTCTTGTTTGGTGGATGTAAGGGGGCCGACCGGCTGCCGTCGGGCGGTTTTCGGGCTTTGGTGGTGGAAACAGACCCATGGTGATCTTTCGAATTCTCGCCCAGATCCTGATCGCGGCGGCCCTTATGGTGTTGAGCGCCGACGCCGTTCAATCGCTGGAAGCCGGAGAAGTGCGCCTGCGCACCCTGTCCGAGTTCTCCGCCCTGTTGCATCTGGGCGATCCGACGGCGGCCTTGAGCGCCTGGGCCCCGGGCGTGTTCAAGGACGGCTTGAGCTTTCTGGTCGCCCTGCCGGCCTGGGTCATTTTGGGCTTCATCGGCGTCGTCCTGGCCTGGGCGACAGCGCCGCGCGATTGATCCCTTGCGCGGGCGTGCCTTGGTGGGTGGGCCCGTTACACAGAGGTTTGCCATGCTTTCCTTGTTTTCTCCGTTGCGTCTCGTCGGCGTCTTTTTTCTCGGCATTGCCGCGGGCCTGTTCGCCGCCGACGCCTCGCGGTGGTCGCGCGGCGAGGGCTGGGCACCGCGCCCCCTGGGCCAGGTGATTTTCGAACTGCATGCCAATGCCTATACGGGCTTCAATTCGTTCGTGGAAAACACCTTCGGGCCGCAGGTCTGGGACACGGCCATTGCCCCGGCGATGAATGCCCCGTCCTGGATTCTGCCCGGCGTGTTTGGGCTCCTGCTGATTTTGATCAAACAGATCTTTTTCCGCCGCCCCCGCTGACCCTTGCGAGGACACGGCGCTGGTCGGGCCCCGTGCCTGCCGGATCCTGCTTGCTGGGCCCTGCTTGCTGGGCCCTGCCTGCTGGGCCGTGCGGGGGGCATCCAGTTCGCCGCCCCGTGCGTAGTGGATGCCAGGACGCACCATTGGGGATTAGCGCAAAGGACCAGGCCATGCCGAAAACCATCACGAGCATTATCGTTTTTGGACTGATTTTTCTCGCGATCGCGGCCTACGGAGTGTTTTTGATCGTGGGACAGACCGTTGAAAAGCCGGCTTACACCACGGTGGAAACCGATGGCGCCTTTGAGATCCGGGACTATCCCCCGCTGATCGTCGCCGAGGTTGAGCGCTCCGGCAGCCGCGAAGAGGCCGTCAATGCGGGCTTCCGGCCGCTCGCCCGCTACATCTTCGCCAGCGAGCGCGAAGGCGAATCCATTGCCATGACGGCGCCCGTGACCCAGGAGCCGCGAGACAAAATCGCCATGACCGCGCCGGTGACCCAGGAGCCCGCGTCGCAGGAGGCGGGGGAAAACACCTGGATCGTTCGGTTCATCATGCCCGCCGGCTACAGCATGGAGACCCTGCCCGCCCCGGTGAACCCGGATGTGCGCCTTGTCCAAGTACCGGCCCGGCGCATGGCCGCCATCCGCTTCAGCGGCATTCCAGAAACGGCGTTGATGCGCGAGAAGGAAGACGCGCTTCGGGCGTGGTTGCGCGCCCGCGGGTTGGGAGCTACGGGCGCGGCAACGTACGCCTATTACAATGATCCGTTCACGCCGGGTTTCCTGCGCCGCAATGAAGTGCTGATCGAGATCACCGGCACACCGCAGCCTGATCAGCCCTGACCATCCCCTCCGTCATCGCGAGCCCTTTGGCGACGCGGTCCAGTGCCCCGGGCACGCAGTGTGTGGCTCTGGATGGCGTCGCGGTCGATCGCTCGCCATGACGAGGTGAGGGGAACGGTTCGCACGCAGATCGCCCCCCGCCAACACCCGTCATCGCGAGCCCCTTGGCGACGCGATCCAGTGCGGCGGGCACGGAGTGTGTGGCTCTGGATGGCTTCGCGGTCGATCGCCCTGACGAGGGGGGCGTCGTTCGCACGCAGATCGCGCCCCACCGACACCCGTCATCGCGAGCCCCTTGGCGAAGCGATCCAGTGCCATGGGCACGGAGTGTGTGGCTCTGGATGGCTTCGCGCTCGCTCGCCATGACGAGGGGGGCGTGGTTCGCACGCAGATCGCGCCCGACCCACACCCGTCATCGCGAGCCCCTTGGCGACACGATCCAGTGCGGCGGGCACGGAGTGTGTGGCTCTGGATGGCTTCACGCTCGCTCGCCATGACGAGGGGGGCGTGGTTCTCGCGCAGATCGGACCCCACCCACACCCGTCATCGCGAGCCCCTTGGCGACGCGATCCAGTGCGGCGG
>CAYYTT010000187.1:0-7468 GCA_964474635.1 uncultured Alphaproteobacteria bacterium
GAAAAAAGTGGATATCCCACGCTTGTTGCTTCGGGTTCGTCCAGGTTGGCGCGCGGGGCGGCAAGACTTCAGTCGCCGCCATCTCCTCCGCAGTCTATTTCTCCGCCCCCGTCGCCGACTTCTCCCGTAAAGCCTTTGATGGCCATGGCCGTGCCGGTTCCGCCCGTCAGGCCAAGGGCGGGCCCTAAGAACCACTCACCCGTCAGGAGGGCGTAAAGGCAGCCGGCAAGACCACCGAACACGGCCCAGCGGGCGACGGACAGCTTGGGCAAGGTCATGGGGCGTCGTCCTCAAATCCTGGTGTCGCGGTGGCCGGTCGCGGGTGCCTTTATCCATGGCGCCCCGGCGCCTTGCGGTTCGCCCGCAAGCGTTCCAGTGTGCGGGCAGATGCCTTTTCGATCCAGTACGGACCTCCCGTGACATCATTGGTTCCCGCCATACCGTGCCAGGCCGCGCCCAAAGGTAACCCGCCCCAGGGCCTGGCGGACGCCGACCGCCCAAAGTCGATCCTGATCGTCGATCTGGATGGCACGCTCGTGAAGACCGATATGCTGTTCGAGACGGCCTGGTCGGCGAGCGCCGCCGACTGGAAGGTCCTCGTCCAGATCCTTTGCCTGCTGACCAAGGGCCGTGCCGCCTTGAAGCGGTTTCTTGCCGCCCGGGCCGATGTGGATCCGGCGACCCTGCCCTATAACACGGCCGTCCTTAGGCGGATTGAAGCCTGGCGAGCGGCAGGCGGGCGAACGGCACTGGTTTCGGCCTCCGATCAGAACGTCCTCGATGCAATCGCCGGACATCTGGGCCTGTTTGATGAGGCCTTCGGTTCGGACGGCTTGGTCAACCTGAAGGGAGAACGCAAAGCCGCCTTTCTGGTAGAGCGCTACGGGGAACGCGGTTTTGTCTATGCGGGCGACAGCACGGCGGATCTTGCCGTCTGGCGCCATGCGAAAGGCGCCATTGCCGTCACCCCGTCCCGGCGTCTCCGGCACAAAGTGGCCCGGCTTCTACCCGATGCTGAGAGTCTTGATACGGATGGGGTAAGACCTCGGGATTACCTTCGGGCCCTGCGGCCGCACCAGTGGGTCAAGAACGCGCTTGTCTTCGCGCCGATGCTGGCGGCCCACCGCCTGGACAGCCTTGCGCTGGTCCAGAGCCTGCTTGCCTTTGTTGCGTTTTGTCTCGTGGCGTCGGCCGTTTATGTCCTCAATGATCTGCTGGACCTTGCGAGTGACCGGGCCCATCCACGAAAACGCACGCGGCCCTGTGCATCGGGCGCGGTCCCGTTGAGCCACGCGAGCGCCATGATACCGCTTCTTCTCGCGGCCAGTTTCGCGGTGGGCGCGCTTTCAGGGCCCGCGCTGCCTGCGGTCCTGGCCGGTTATCTCGTGTTGACGCTGGCCTATTGCTTTAGCCTGAAGAGGCGGGCCTTGGTGGATATGGTCGTGCTGGCCGGTCTTTACACGGGCCGTCTGGTCGGCGGCGCGGCCGCAACGGATATTCCTCTGTCGGTCTGGATTCTGGCGTTTTCGCTGTTTCTGTTTTTGTCGCTTGCGGCCCTGAAACGGCAGGGCGAACTCATCGATGCGGCACGGCGCGGCGAACTCAAACCCGCCGGACGCGGCTATACCCGGGCCGATCTGCCGATGGTGGCCGTGATCGCCGCCGCGGCCGGTTATATGTCCGTATCCGTTGTGGCGCTCTATGTTTCGGCGCCAACCGTTCGTGTGCTGTACACACAGCCTTACATCCTGTGGGGGCTGTGTCCGGTTCTGCTCTATTGGATCACCCATATGCTCCTTGCGACGCACCGGGGCCGGATGCACGACGATCCGGTGGTCTTTGCCCTGCGCGATCCCACGAGCCATATCTGCGGCGTTCTCGCCGCCGGCCTCGTGGTCTGCGCGGCGGTGATGTGAGGGTGTGGCGAGGGACGCTGACATGGACACCGCGCACAGAACGCTTTCGGGTTGGGGCCGCTATCCGCGCGTGCCGTGTCCTGTTCAAAGCCCGGAGGATGAGGCCGATCTCATCGCTGCGGTCGCGCAAGGCCCCGTAATCGCGCGCGGGCTGGGCCGGGCTTATGGTGACAGCGCGCTTGCCGGTTCCGCCGCGGGCGCGCGCCTCATCGATATGCGCCGCCTCAACAGGATTTTAGCCTTCGATCCGGCCGCTGGGCATATCGTTTGTGAGGCCGGGGCGGTGCTTGGGGATGTGATCGAGGCGGTGCTGCCCCATGGCTGGCTGCCGGCCGTCATGCCGGGCACGAAGTATGTGACCGTGGGCGGCATGGTGGCCGCCGATGTGCACGGGAAGAACCATCACAGGGACGGTGCGTTTCGCGCATGCATCGATTGGATCGATATTCTGGGGCCGGAGGGTACGGTGCGCCGATGCGGCCCTTCGCAAAATCCCGCCCTGTTCGATTGGACCTGCGGGGGCATGGGCCTTACGGGCCTTATCGTGCGGGTTGCCTTCCGTCTGGCGGCCGTGCCCTCCGGCTGGCTGCGCCAGACCACGATCGCCGCCACGACCCTTCAGGATGCGCTTGATCTTCTTGAGGCCCATGCTGACGCGCCTTACGCGGTGGCCTGGATCGATTGCCTCGCCGGCGCAGGCGCGATGGGCCGCTCCCTGATCACCCTGGCTGAACATGCCCCCGCGCAGGCCTTGGCGCCTCGCTGCCGGGCGGCGCCCTTCCATGTGCCCCGGCGCCGCGCGCTCACGGTTCCGTTCGACGCGCCGGGTTTTGTCCTGTCGGGGCCGGCCATGCGGGCCTTTAACACCCTTTACTACGCCCTCGGACGGCATCGGGCGGGCACGGCGCTTGTTGATTGGGACCGGTTCTTCTTCCCGCTCGATGGGCTCAGGCATTGGAACCGGATGTATGGACGGCGCGGCCTCGTCCAGTTCCAATGCATCCTGCCCCCTGAGGGCGCGCATTCCGGTCTCACACGGATGATTGAGGCCACCTCGGCGCGTTCCATGGGCTCGTTCCTTGCGGTCCTGAAGCGTATGGGCGGGCAGGGCGGCGGCATCGCCTTTCCCCGGGAGGGGTACACTCTGGCGCTCGATTTTCCCGTCTCGCCTGGCAGTCTGGCCCTTCTTGAGGATCTGGACCGGATCGCGCTCGACCATGGCGGATGCTTCTACCTGGCCAAGGATGCCCGCATGTCGCGCATGACTTTCGCGCGCGCCGAGCCGCGTGCGGCAGCCTTCAGGGCGTTTCGAGCGCAATCGGGTGCGCTGGACGCTTTCGCGTCGGCCCAGTCCGAGCGGCTTGGTCTTTAGCGCCGCGGCACTATCCCCACAGGGGAATAGGGGCCGGCCCTTGCCGTTCGGCGTCATGGGTCCCGAGTGCAAGCTCATCGAGGGTTTGGATGGTTTCCTCTGTTGCCGGATAGAACAGATCCAGTTGGATGCGTTCGGCGATAGGGTCCTCCGGAGCGCCGAAGCTTGCCGTCATGGAAATAAAGTCGAGCGGTGTCGCACCGACCCGGTAGCGCTCCAGAAGCACCGGTCCGGGGCGCGGCGTGTGCACCTTCGCCAGCGCCTCCATATGGGCAAGGCGGCCGATGCGGTCCAGGGTCCGCCGCGCCGCGCGATCACGCAGGCTGGCGCCGCGCAACCGTGCCAGGGAGAAGGCCAGAATAGCCTCGCGGTTGACCATAAAAGGCAGAAGACCCGCAGGCTGAAAAATCAGATCGTAAAGATTTGGCCCGTCCTCGCCGGCGCTTCGCGCACACAGGTCCTCGCCCCCGCCCGCCAGTCGCAGCAATCGGTCGAGGGGCCGGTTCATGGCCATGATCCGCCCGCCCCGTTCGCACACAAGCCCCGGATAGGGTGCATGTTTCGCCAGGGCCCGCTCCAACACATGCTGGACGGGCGCGAAAGAGGCCGCGGACAGGTCAAGGGGCTGGGACGGCGGCGCGTGACCGGCGGCAAGAAAGAAATGCACCGTGTCCGGAGCGGACAGATCGAGCGCGCCGGCGAGTTTCACCAAGGTCGCCCGCCCGGGCCGCGCCCGCCCGCTTTCCAGAATACTGATCTGCCGCTGCGAGACGCCCGAGAGCGCCGACAGGCGTTCCTGGGACAAACCCGCGTCGCGGCGCAAACGGTTGAGGAGGGCTGAAAACGCCATGGGCGGTCCTGCACGATTATGATCCACGGATCATTGCCCGGCGATCCCGCCTCGGCTTCCCTGATCCTGCCTTGAGCATAAGGAGGATAGCGCATGTTGGAGCAATGGCACCGGTGGATCGAGGCTTTCGATGAGACCTGTAAGGATAATCGCTGGGAGCGCTTGGCACCGTTCGTGACGGAAGACGTGATCTATGTGGTGTGCGGATCGCCTTTCGCGGCGGAATTGCGCGGCCGGGACGCCGTGCTCTCGGGTTTTGAGCGGTCCGTGCGAAATTTCGACCAGAAATTCGACCGGCGCAGTTGGACGGCCGTCAACGTGCGCGTGCACGAGCCCAATTTGATCACCGCCACCGTGGATGGCGGCTATGCCGCCGAGGGTCTGCCCGAGCTTCGCTTTGGCGTTTTCGGTCAGTGGATGTTCCGCGGCGGATCCATTTCCATGATGATCGATCACTATGATCTGACCTGCGCGGATATGGTGCGGGCAATGGAGTGGCTTGGCGTCCATGGGGCGGGGCTCGACCCGAGTTACGCGTGAGCGGCGCTGCGCCCGACAGAAAAAAAGTCGAAAAAATCACAAGGGCGATGTCGAATGGGGCCGGGCTCGCGGCTCATGGGAGTGAGGGCGGCGTCCCGCCCCCTCGGGCAAAGCCGGGTGTCATGGCCCGGCAGGGCCCGGAATTTGACCCATAACGGGAGACTCCCATGCAATTCATACTGATGTACTACGAAGTCGAGGCCGATCACGCAGAGCGGCACGATCCGGCCGCCGCGGATGGGTATTGGGCGGCCTGGACGGCCTATATGGGCGCCATGGCGGGTGCCGGCCTGATCGTGAACGGCGACGCCTTGCAGGGCCCGCACACGGCCACGACCGTGCGCAAGACGGGCGACCGGCGGGAGGTGCAGGACGGCCCCTTCGCCGACACCAAGGAACATTTGGGCGGCTACGTCATTTTGGAGGTGCCCGATCTCGACACGGCCCTCGACTGGGCGGCCAAGGCGCCCTGCGCCGCCACCGGCGGGGTTGAAGTGCGTCCCGTCCTGCCGCCCAAGGCCATGCCAAGCGAAATGCCCGAGGCGGGCGCCGCGAAAGCGACCGTGAAGCCATGACGGACGGGGCCGCGCGCCGGGCTGCTGACGTTGCGGCGCGCGCCTCCTATGGCCGGCTGGTGGCGTTGCTGGCGGTTCGCTCACGGAATATTGCGGTGGCCGAGGATGCGCTGTCGCAGGCCTTTGCCGCCGCGTTGCGGGTCTGGCCCGAACGCGGCGTGCCGGACAATCCCGAGGCCTGGTTGCTGACGGCGGCCCGCCGGGCCTTGGGCCATGATGCGCGGGCGCGCAAGGTCCGCGAAGAGGCCGCCGGCCTTGTGGAAATGGCCTATGGGGACCTGGCGGCCCGCGAGCCCGCCGAGGCGGGCGCCTTTCCCGATGAGCGCTTGAAACTTCTGTTCGTGTGCGCCCACCCGGCCATCGACCCAGCCATCCGCACACCCTTGATGTTACAGACCGTTCTTGGTCTCGATGCGGAGCGTATCGGAGCGGCCTTTCTGGTGCCGGCGAAAACCATGGGCCAACGCCTGGTGCGCGCGAAAGCCAAGATCCGGGACTCAGGCCTTTCCTTTCAGGTTCCGGAGGCACCCGCCTGGCCCGAGCGGCTTGGCGATGTCCTTGCGGCCGTTTATGCCGCGTATGGCACAGGCTGGAACGATGGCGGGGTGGGCGGCGCAGCGGATCTGTCTGCGGAGGGTTTGTGGCTTGGGCGCATGGTGGTTTCCCTGGTGCCGGAGGACCCGGAGGCCAAGGGTCTCCTCGCCTTGATGCTTTACTGCGAAGCCCGCCGCCTTGCGCGGCGTGATGCAGAGCGCGCCTATGTGCCCTTGGGCGATCAGGACCCGGCCCTGTGGGATCTTGAGGCCATTATTGAGGCGGAAAATCTGCTCACGGCGGCGGCGCGGGCCGGCCGCTTCGGCCGGTTTCAGATCGAGGCGGCCATCCAGTCCGTACACTGTCACCGTCGGCGTACCGGCGTGACCCGCTGGCCGGAGATCGTGCGCCTTTACGATGCCCTGCTCGGCGTCACCGACGCGCTTGGCGCCCATGTGGGCCGGGCCGCAGCCTTGCTGGAGGCGGGCAATCCGGCCGCGGCGCTGAGCGCCCTGGATGCCTTGCCGGCGGAGCGAACGCCCCGATACCAACCATACTGGGCGGCCCGCGCGGCTATCCTCGACCGTCTCGGCCAAGACGGGCGCGAGGCGCGGGCGCAAGCCCTCGCCCTTACCCACGATCCCGGCGTGCGGCAATTCCTGACCGAAGCGGGAACAGGCGGCGGGCCTGTGGACTGAGGGAGAGATGGGCCGTGCGGCCTGGGCTACGCCAGCGCGACCGGATCGCCCACGCGGACCTCGCCCCCATGGTTCACGACCGCGTAGACCCCGGCGCAGGGCCGCATGGATCCGGCCACGTCGATCTTGTTGTGCTGGGCCATGGTGCGCAGGATCATGGGATCGCGCGGCAGGCCCTCCTGGGCCAGATTGGTCATGATGCACCGGGGATCGGGCAGAACGATGTGCAGCTGCAACGCAGTGCCGACCTTAAGTGTCCGCTGAACCCAATTGTTCTCGACAAAGCCCTCCAGGCCCGTGTCCACGATCAGATTCATCCGGAAGCGGCGCTCATCGAACAGGCTGTCAGGCGCAAGGGCCTGAAGTGTTTCCAAAGTCTGGGTCGTCAAGACACTGATGGGAAAGCCGTCAAAGAAGGAGCCTTCGGGGATTGGCGACGGCATGCCCAATTCGGCAAAGAGCGCCGCGCCGACCCTTTGCGCCTTGATGGGCTCGGCCTGTGTCTGCGTTGCCGGATCGCTCAGATCCGGGTGGGCGACATCGATGGTGAAGTCTTCGGGGGCTTGCGCGCCCAAGGTGACGGAGCGCCCGAAAAAGGCTGACAGCACCCGGTCGCGATCGGGCGCGTCGCTGCGCACCGCGGTGCCATCGGCAAGTGTGATTTCCACAGGCGGCAGTGCGCGGTCCGCTTCGGGAGGGTCCACAAAGGCCGCACGACATTCCATGACCCGTGGAAAGTGTTTGGCACTCTTTCCACTGACGACTTTGCCTGTTTCCGTATCGATCAGGGCATGGGCCCGGTCTCCGACAAGGCCGGTCGCAGTCACGGTGGCGGCCTCAATAGCCTCGCCGCCCATGGACTTCACGGGGAAACGCCACAAACGGGTCAAGGCACCAACGGGTTCGGACATGGTTCAACGGTCTCCTGGTGCAGCGGCACATGTCGATGATTCAGTTTCATGCCGTCATGGCGAGCAAAGCGA
>CAYYTT010000188.1:0-7437 GCA_964474635.1 uncultured Alphaproteobacteria bacterium
GAAGGCCATATCACCGAGGTGTTGCATCGCGGGCGCCGCATTTGGGAGCGGGGCGACGACGAACCGCGCCGGCCTCGGCAATGACGGGCGGGCGCGAGACACGACCGGTCTTGCGGTCCGGAACCCGGCGGGAGGATGAACCGTCATGCGCATCCTGATTGTCGAGGACGAAGTCACTCTGGCCGAGGAACTCAAGGCCGCGCTCACCGGGGCGGGCTATGTGACCGATGTGGCCCATGACGGGGAAGAGGCCCATCATCTGGGCGACACGGAACCCTATGACGCGGTGATCCTCGACCTTGGCCTGCCGGTCCTCGATGGCTTGAGCGTTCTGGAACGCTGGCGCCGGGATGGGCGCACCATGCCGGTGCTCATTTTGACCGCCCGCGACCGCTGGCGCGACAAGGTGGCCGGCATGGACGCGGGCGCGGATGACTACGTCACGAAACCATTCCACACGGAAGAAGTGCTTGCGCGATTGCGGGCGCTGATGCGGCGGGCGGCCGGGCATGCTTCAGCGGAGCTTGTCAGCGGGGCGCTGAGCCTCGACACCCGCACGGGCCGGGTCGCGCTCGAGGGACGCGCGGTCAAGCTCACATCCCTTGAGCACCGGCTCCTGACCTATCTGATGCACCATGCGGGCCGTGTCGTGTCGCGGACGGAGCTGATCGAGCATCTCTACGATCAGGACTTCGACCGGGATTCCAACACCATCGAAGTGTTCGTCGCCCGGCTACGCAAGAAGGTCGGCGCGGATCGCATCATCACCGTTCGGGGGCTCGGCTACCGGCTTGAGGACCCTGACGGTGCGGAGGAGGCGCCGTGAGGCGGGGCCTGGGCCGGTTTCGAGCGCGCCTGAAGGCGGTCATGCCCCGCTCCCTCTCGACACGGATCGTTGCCGGCGCCCTCATCTGGAGCGTGCTTGCCTTCACCCTCGGCGGGCTTGCCCTTGTTCAGGTCTTCCAAGGGGCCGTGGAACGGTCCCTCGATGATCGTCTGTCCGTCGTCATGAACAATGTGATCGCCGATCTGACGGCCCGTGAGGACGGGACGGTGGGTCTGCGCGGGCGCATGGGCGATGCCCGCTTTGCCCGGGTGTTTTCCGGCTGGTACTGGCAGATCGAGCCGCTGGACGCGGACGCCCAAGGAGCCTCGCTGCGCTCGCGCTCCCTTTGGGACGAAGTCATCGTGCCGCCCGCCCCGCCGCCTGCTCTCGGTATCGGCCGTCTTTATGCCGATGGTCCGGATGGCCAGCGCCTTCGGCTGCACCAGCGCCGGGTCGATCTGGCGGGCCTTGACGGGCCCATCCGGCTCATCGTGGCTGGCGAGGCGGATTCCATGCGGGGCGAGGTCACCGCCTTCACGACGGCGCTTGGCTGGTCGGTGGCGGTGGTGGCGTTTGTCCTTGCCCTTGCTCTCGTGCTGCAAGTGCGCCTTGCGCTTGCCCCGCTGGAGGCGGTGCGGGCGGGCCTCGCGGCGGTGCGCGCCGGCCGGGCGGAGCGATTGAGCGGTGAGTTCCCGTCGGAGATCGCGCCGCTCGCGGATGAACTCAACCGGGTGCTGGACCGCAATCGGGATGTGGTGGACCGGGCCCGCACACAGGTGGGCAATCTGGCCCATGCGCTTAAAACGCCCCTCGCGGTGCTCAGTGCCTCTACCGGACGTCCCGACGCCCCGCTCAAAAGCGTGGTGGAGCGCGAAGCGGCGACCATGCGCCGTCAGGTCGATCACTACCTCTCCCGCGCCCGCATGGCCGCCGCCGCCGATGTGATCGGCACGCGCACGGCCGTGCGGCCGGTCGCTGAGGATTTGATCCGTACCCTGAAACGGCTCAATCGCGATCGGGCCGTGTCCGTCACCCTGGACTGCGATCCATCCCTCGCGGTTCGGGTCGAGCGCGCCGATCTTGAGGACATGATCGGCAATCTGATGGATAACGCCTTTAAATGGACGCGCGGCCGCATTGATGTGAGCGTCCGGGCCGAAGGGCCGATGGCCATTGTGAGCATCTGCGACGACGGGCCGGGGCTGACCGAAGCGCAGATCCATGAGGCCCTCAAACGGGGTGTACGCCTTGATGAAACCGTGCCGGGATCGGGCCTGGGACTGGCCATCGTCGATGATATCGCCGGCGCGCACAGGGGGGCGCTCACCCTGGCCCGCGCGCCCTTGGGAGGGCTCGAGGCCCGCCTCGCCCTGCCCCGTTCGTGAACGTGCAGGTGCCGACCTTTTCGCCTATTCAGAGAACCTTAAGCTAACGGCTTCATAGTCTTCCTTACCGATGGATGGAGAGTGCAGTGCGCGTCCGCAACAACACCGGGCCGCGGCTGCGGCCTTGAGCGCCGTGCGAGGTCATCGCGCCGCGCATGAATGCCCGCCAGGGACGGAAGGTGGCTCAGCATGGGCGCAACCCCACAGGAAGCCTTGGGCGGACTTCTGGGCCAGTTGTCCCCGGACAGGGCTGCAAAATTGGCCGAGGCCCTGGAGGCGGAACGCCAGGCGGGCGGGGGCACGCTCCCTTATGGTCTGATCCTGGACAGTATCCGCCCGGCGCTGCAGCGCGGCAAGCGGGCCATGCAGCGGGTCATGACCCCCCAACGGCTGCTCTGCATCCCTTTTGAAGACATGCTGGGGCCCGGCGGGGCGACCAAGCACCGGGGCCGGATCCGCCGCGCATCCCTCATGCCTGTGTTCGACTGGCTGCAAAAGGATCTGATGCCCGGCGAATATGACCGACTGATGGAACAGGCGGCGACCGCGCTTCTGAGCGGCGAACCGCGCCGGATTCACGCCGCCGCGATGAGTTTGCACGGCGTTTGCGGCATGGTGCTGGCGACGGGCCTGCGCAACGCAATGCCCGGAACATCACGCTACGCGGCCATCGCGCGCCGGCTCGGCGGTACGGAAATCCTTGAGGATGCCCGTGACATGGCCATGGTGCTCGAGATTGCCGACGATATCCGCGCCATGCAAAAGGCTCTGCCCCGGCCAATCGCGGAGATGAACGAGGACTGTATCGCGGTGGTTCGTGCCACCTACGACATCATCAACGCCCATCTGCCCGAGCATGCACGGTATGTGATTTTCGTGGCCATGGGTCGCCTCGTGCGCCCTTGGGAAGTTCTGCGTTTGATTGGGAAGCTGACGAACCAGGATACGGATGCGCTGATCGCCCAATCCGATTTGGCCGATTGCGGCGCATTGCTTTTTGCAGACCTCGACCAGAGCGTGGCCTTTTTCAAGGCCTTGGATGTGGCCAAGCCCGACTCGTCGGAAATCGTCCATCACCTGACGTATTTTTCCAACCTGTCGCAGGGCATCACCCTGGCACTGGGCATCACGCGGGAGGGCGATTGGGGTGCACACATTGCCGAGGCGCGCTCAAACGTATCCCAAGTCATGGCGAAGGTCCTCGACACGGTAGACCGGGACATTCGCAACAGCGTTCCGACCCTGAAAGATAAGGGGCTTGGCGCGTCCGAGTGCGATTTTGAGCGGGCGCCGGATGGCGGCTTGTGGCTCGATGCGGCCGACAAGGCCGGCTTCCTGGCGCAGTTGCGCTACCTGGCCGAGGGGGCGGCCTTCGCCAAACCCTACGCCTCCATCACGACCGATCTGGTTGGTGTGCTCCAGAAATATATGCACAGCGCCATGGATGTTGTGAAGGCGCGGGTGGCGACCGATGGCACCCTTGACGCCAACCATCCAGCAAGCCGCCATGCCGCCTTCGCGCTCGAATTATGCCAGGCGCTGATCCCGGCCGAGGAGGCCCGCGTTCTGGCCAAAAAATTGACCCTCGCCCATCGGGGTAAAGAGGAGTAAGCCGCTCACAGGGAGCCCGACAACCGGGCAATAAGGGCGACAAGGCCGGCCGTGGCGATCAGGCAGGGGGCATTGCTCTCAAGGGCCTCATAACGATCCGTGTGCGATGCGGCGCCGCGTCCGGTCGGCGTCACGCCGTCCTGGGCCTCATCGGCCGGACCCGCGACGAGGAACCCCGGCAACAGCCGCGAAGCGCCCCGGGCCATGGGATGGGCGGCCCGCTCAATGCGTCCGGGGCCGGTGATGTAGCACTGGCCGAGCGGATTGCGCCCCCGCAGGAAATGCAAATGATCGATGGCCGCCGTGGTCCAGGCGCGCGTCTGGGCATCGTCGTCGCGGCCTTGCGCGGCCGCAAAGGCAAGGCATGATCCATAGATGGCCACGCGCCGGTTGGTGCCGGCGTAAAATCGCGTCAGCGATAGGCCGTAGGGAGAATAACGTGCCGTGGCCGCCGCATCCTCGGCCCAGGACCGTACTGCCCGGCGCAGTCGGGCACGACTATCCAGGGGGTCGGCACCGGGGGCTGTCAGGGCACTGAGGACGGCGAAACCCGCGGTGTCTTCCCGGGCCGGTGGGACAAAGGCGCGCCCGCCCCAGGCCTCGGCGAAGGCACGATGATCGGCGCGCTCGCCGCTCAGGAGGGCCGCTTCTGCCAGGGCCCAGACCCGGGCGCTCCAGGCTTGGGCCGTCACGTGTTCCGGATGGGCGCGGATGTCGGTCTCCAGGGCGCCTAAGGACAAGGCTCCGGCGCGCCCGAAACGGCCCGCAAGGTCCGGGTCGACGGCGGCATAGACCCGCGCAGCCAGCAAGAGCGCCGCGGCGGCGAGGGCGGTGGGCGCGGGACCGCGCGGCAAAAGGCGCCGCTCCCCGATATCGTCCTGGGGCATGACATCGCGTGCCGGCGGCGTGCCCGCGACGCCCTCGGCCACACGGCCATCCGCATCCTGAAGTGTCATCAGCCAGGTAAGGCCCACGGTCATTTCATCGAGCGCGTCGGGCCGTCCGTTGCCGCTTTCGGGAAACAGGCACTGGCCGTCCGGAAAGCGGGCCGGGTGGTCCGCGAAGGCACCGAGGATCAGACCGATGCATAGGGCCGTTTCACGCACCGACTTGTCGTAGCTCGCCCCGCTGTGCCAGCCGCCAGCCGCACCGCGTCCGCCATCCAGCAGGGCGTCGTCGCCATGGCAGGGGCGGTGACGCACCCCCGAGAGGGGATCGTTGAGGGCGCCGCCGCAGCGTTGCAGGTAAAAGCCGCGCAGGGCGGCACTCAAATCGGGTTCCGATCGGCCGTCGGAAATCGACAGGCGCGCTTTTGGCGTTCCGCCCTCCAGAATGCGGTACTCCCCAGGGGCCAGCGATTTCGGCGGCGCGAGCCGGGTCAAAATCAGCCCCGTGTCCGGATCATGGATCGGCCCAAGGACAGGGCTCAGGGGCACCGGGTCCATGGTCGGGCTCACTGCTGGAACGGCGACCAGGTCGGGCGTGGGCCCGGCCGTTTTGCCCACATGGAGGAGCCAGGGCTGCGAGCGCGCGGGAAAACCCCGATCATCCGCCAGGAGCATGCCCTCGGCCGTGCCAGGACCGGCCTCGGCTGCGGGCCCGGTCAGACCGGCGGCGGCGGCGCACAGGACCAGCCGGCGCCGCGCCGGACTGCGAAGCGTGTCATCGGATCGGGACATGGCGGGGTCCGAAAACTCAAAGGGCCAAAAGTCTCGCAGCGCCTGCGCAGGTGCTGCGAAACGCGATGGTGGAAGTCTACGCGGACAGGTCTTTGGCCGTGGTAAACACCCATCCAGGCGATAGACAGCGTGAGGGACCCTGACGATGCCGCACCCCGATCCGGCGGACCATCCTGGCGCCGATGAACGGCGTTTTTCCCCATCGGCCGCGCGCAATCGCGGGCCGATCCTTGAAGCCCTGCGCGCAACGGTCGCACAGGGATCACATGTGCTTGAAATCGCCAGCGGGTCAGGCGAACACGCCGTTCACTGCGCCGGAGCCTTGGGCGTCGCGCTGTGGCAACCGAGTGATCCCGACCCGCAGGCCCGTGCCAGCATCGAGGCATGGCGGCGTGCCGCCGGAATTGGCGCGATCGCGGCCCCATTGGCCCTCGACGTCCGTGCCCCCGATTGGCCGGACGCACTCAAGGCCGGTCCCTTTGAGACGGTTCTGGCCGTGAACATGATCCACATTGCGCCCTGGAGCGCTGCGGAAGGTTTGATCGCGGGCGCTGCCCAGTGCCTCGCTCCCGGCGGCGCACTTGTCCTATATGGTCCTTTCAAGCGGGCTGGCCGGCATACCGCGCCGTCGAACGAGGCCTTCGATGCCTCGCTGCGGTCGCGCGATCCCGCCTGGGGCGTGCGCGACCTTGATGACGTGGCGGGCCTTGCGCAGGCGCAGGGGTTCGAGACGCCCCGCACGGTGGCCATGCCGGCCAACAACAATCTGGTGGTCTTGCGGCGGCGCCAGGGTGCGCCGTGAGGGGGCCCCAAAGGCATGTCGATAAAAGGTAGGCGGCGAAAATGAGTGCTGTGTGGCTTTCCATTGCGGTTCTGGTCGTTCCCGTCCTGCTCCTTTTGGTGCGTCCCCTGATCGCTTCATCTGGTCAACGCCTGATTGGTGTGCTTCTCGCTCTGGTGACCGCACTCAGCGCTGGCGTGCTCTACGGCCGTCTCGGCTCCCCTGGCCTTGAGGATCGCGGCTTGAAAACCCGGCTCGAAGCCTTGCGCGAGAAGGACCCGGAAACCCTAAGGCCGGCGGAGATCCACTTTCTGCTGGAACAGCGTGTGCGGGCACAGCCCCAGGATGGCGAGGCGTGGGGCTATCTTGGCACCATGCGTTTTGCGGCCGGCGATTTCGGCCAGGCCGCCGATGCCTTCGCGAAGGCCCTCACCCTGCTTGGGCCGAATGCGGATCTGTTCGTGCGCCTTGCCGAAGCGGCGACCCGGGAGGCCGGCGGAGAGGTGACCGCGCGCGCCAAGGCCGCTGCCCAGGGCGCCCTTGCGCTGGAGGCGGACAATCCGGGTGCGCGCTTTTTGCTGGCCCTGGGCGATGAGCAGGACGGGCGCATGGACGACGCCCTCGCCGTTTACGCCGCCCTTGTGAAGGAAGGCCGCAGGCCCTGGTCGCAGGTCGCGGAATCGCGCCTGAACGCCCTTGGCGCGGGGGCACCGGCGGACGGCGCCCCGGCTGGCCCTGGACCGGACGCGGCCACGGTCGCCGCGGCCTCCGACATGACGCCCGCACAGCGCCAGGCCATGATCGAGGGCATGGTCGCCCGCCTCGACGCACGCCTGCGCGAGGCGCCCGAGGACCTGGAAGGCTGGCAACGTCTGATCCGCAGCTACCGTGTGCTTGGTCGTGGCGGCGATGCGGACGATGCGCGGGCCCGGGCGCGCGAGGTGTTTAAGGACGATCCCGACGCCCTGCGCGAGCTTGACGCGCCCTCCCAATAGCGCCCGGCGCGGGACGCGGCCGCTGAAACTGAACGATCTTTGCCGGCGAGCACCGCTCCGGGCGTTGCCTGGCGCGGCCATTGGCGCCGGACGGGTTTGGCCCCCGCCCCGGAAGGGTTTGGCCCCGGAAGGGTTTGGCCCCGGAAGGGTTTGGCCCCGG
>CAYYTT010000189.1:0-7424 GCA_964474635.1 uncultured Alphaproteobacteria bacterium
GCGCCCGCGCTGGTGCTTTTTGCGCCCCAATCACTGGAAGTGCCGAGATTCTTAAAAAAGGGCGATGGTCAGTGCCGACCATCGCCCTTTTCAAAACAGCTGGTAAAGGCTCGCTTTCCCTAAACGGGCCGCCCCGTTCAGACCCGCCCCTCGACCGGGGCGGAGATGATTTTCCAGCGCAGCGGCTTCATCCGGCAAGCCGTTGAGGTCCAGCTGAACTGGCGCCCGTCCCCATTGGTCAGGGTGTGACGCAGATCGCGGCACAGGAGCGGACGACGCGCGGTGCCGCCAGCCAGGATCTGCTCAAGCTGGGCATCGGTGTAGTCGCGATTGAGCGCGGGGTCGGAGACGAGATCGACCGCCACGCCCTGCTCAAGCAGGGCATCCGACGACAGGGGCGCCACCTGGCTTGTCACGATCAAGGGGCGGAACATGTAGCCGATACCGTCCGTCCCCTGGCTGCCCCGGGTGATCAGCACCCAATCGGAAGCCCCCACCTGACCGAGGATGGTGACTTCCGTGCCGCGCTTGAGGAGACCGAGCTTGGTGTAATCCGTTCCCGGACCATTACGGTAGTTCGAGTTCACGCGCGTGACGCCCCGTTCCTGGGTCGGAATGATCAGGAAGGAGCTCGCCAGCGTGACTGGAACGCGCAAGGCATCGCCGTGCATATCCTGGAGGCCGGCGAGAAAGGCCGGGCCCGCTTCGACGCGGCCAAAGGCATTGTCAAAGGCGCGCCAGTCTTCCGCCGAGCGATTGCCCCCGGCGATGACGACACGGCCCGTGGCGGCGGCAAGGCTTTCAACCTGGCTCGTCGAAAGGCGCAGATCCGACGGACCGCCTTCGAGCGGGGCTTCGATGGTCGGCTGCAGCGGACCGCCCCCTGACGGCTCGAAAACGCCGATGGACGAGACCGCGGGCTCGGACGTGAAGGCCGGTTCTTCGACCCGGCTGCTCCTGCAGGCGGGCAACATCAGGACTGCGGCAGCGGCCAGAACAAGACCCGCGCGCCGACGGGACCGTCCGGGCATCGTCCGACCCAACACGGAAGTGGTCTTCGACACCGCGGCGCTCACCGCATAAAACCTGTGACGTGTCACGTTCATGGTCAAATTCCCAACAGTCGTCAGCCCCGCACTCCCCGCAGTGTTTCCCTGCGGCACTCAGTGCAAAGGCCATGCCATGGAGAACGACCGTCCGGCAACATCAATTGCAGGACCTGCGCGCCCTCCGGTACAATGTTCGCGGATCACAGGCCGTGCCGGCCTCGACCCCGAACCATGTGAGACCGATCCGCGATCGGTCCGCACAAAAGTCTGCCGCGCCGCCGTCACACCAATCCTAAAGGCGTGGGTCCCAAAGACTCGTGGCCCAAAGTCTCGTGGCCCAAAGTCTCAAGGCCCAAAGACTGGGCGCCCAAACGGTGGGGCCCCAAACGGTGCGCCCCAAATGGCGGGCGCCACCTGGTGGGCGATGCGGTGCTTCCTAGACGGGATCATCTCTTTAACGATCCCCGTTCTGTAACAATCCCAGTATGGTGGCTCATATCCCCGTCTCGAGACCGAGACACCGACAAAACCTTGCGGATCTTGTGACCTTGGCGGGTTTACGGACCGCGCCGCCGGACCTTTACCCCGCAACCCCTTGGGTCCACCTTAAGATTCCGGACCCATCTCACGCTCGAGCCAAGACCTTCGTTCAAGATGCCCCTAGAGCAAAGACCAGGACCGCCCGATGACCCGGTTTCTTTTACCTCGCTCCACCTTTTTTCTCGCCGTGTTCCTTCTTGGTCTCACGTCCATCCTCGTTGGCTGCGGCGAGGACGCGGAGATCTCTGACGATCCGACCCTGGCGCGTATCAGTTTCGCGACGGATTGGGTCGCCCAGGCGGAACACGGCGGCTTCTATATGGCCAAGGCCTTGGGCCTTTACCGGGCCCGTGGCCTCAATGTCACGATTCGACCGGGCGGCGCTGCCGTGAATATCCCTCAGCTGCTGGCTGCCGGATCGGTCGACTTTGCGATGGGATCGAACAGTTTCATTCCGCTCAACCTGGTCCAGGCCGGTGTCCCGGCCCGCGCGGTCATGGCGAGCTTCCAAAAAGATCCGCAGGTGTTGATTACACATCCCCGAGACGATGTGAACACGCTCGGCGATATGCGCGGCAAACCGATCATGATTTCGGACGCCACCCGCACCGCATGGTGGCCTTGGCTTGAAGCCGAATTCGGCTTTTCCGAAGACCAGATCCGCAAATATACCTCCTCCGTGGCACCTTTTCTGGTGGACCCCCAGGCTATTCAACAGGGGTACATCACCTCCGAGCCTTATCTGATCGAACGAGAACTTGGCGTCGAGCCGGAAGTCTATCTTCTGGCCGATTATGGCTACCCAAGTTACGCGACCTTGGTGATGACCCGGGACGAAACCATCGAACAGCGCCCGGAAATCGTCCGAGCCTTCGTGGCCGCGAGCATCGAAGGCTGGCGCCGGTACCTCACGGACGATCCCGAACCCGCCCATGCCCTGATCCGCGCCGACAACCCGGACATCAGCAGCGATGTGCTGAACCAGGCCAGAGCCAAGTTGATCCGATTCGAGATCGTCATGGAGGATGCGGGCGCCTCCGTCGGGACCATGAGCATGGACCGCTGGGCGCACTTCTTCTCGACCATGAGCGAGGCGGGCCTCTACGAGGATGACCTCGAATGGTCGCAGGCGTTCACCACGGCGTTTCTGCCCGGAGCCCAGAGCATCGAGGCGGGCCCCGCGGCCGGGCCGGAGCAGCGCGACAGGTCATCAGGGACGCGCCCATGAACGGTGGGCCGGCGCCAGCGATCCGCATCGAAGGACTGACCAAGAGCTACCGCGATGGAACCCTGGCGCTCCAGGACATCGACCTGGCGGTTCCGCGGGGCCGGTTCCTGTCGCTTATCGGTCCATCGGGGTGCGGCAAGAGCACCCTCCTGCGGCTCATCGCGGGCCTGTCGCAACCGACCTGGGGCCGGATCGAAGCCGCCGACCTCAACGCGGGCCAGGACATGGGCGTTGTGTTCCAGGACCCGACCCTGATGCCCTGGGCCAGCATTGAAGACAATGTGGCCCTGCCCTTCCGTTTAGGCTCAGGGGAGCGCGATCCGGCGGCCCAGGGCCGCGTGGCCTCGGCCCTGTCCCATGTGGGCCTTGCCGCCTTCGCCGCGGCCTATCCGCGCCAATTGTCCGGGGGCATGCGCATGCGCGTCGCCCTTGCCCGGGCCCTCGTCACCGACCCGGCCGTTTTGCTCATGGATGAGCCCTTTGGCGCGCTTGATGAAATCACTCGGGATGCCCTTAATGACGACCTGCTGCGCATCCAATCGGAGCGCGATGTCACGGTGGTGTTCGTAACCCACTCCGTGGCCGAAGCGGTTTACTTGTCCGATGAGATTGTCGTCATGCGACCGCGCCCCGGACGCCTTTACAAGACCATCGCCATCCGTGCACCGGCCCCGGACCGGACCGCCGGTTTTCGCTTGTCGGAGAGCTATATGAGGCAGGTCGCGGAGGTTTCAGCCGCCTTGCGCGAGGCAAGCGCGCGGGAGCAGAACGCGGCATGAGCGAGCAGCGCGCGCCCCTTGATCCGGCGGCGGATCGTGGCTGGCCCCACCGTCTGGCCCCGGCGCTTTTCGGCCTGGCCCTGGTCGCGGCCTGGGAAACGGCCGTCAGAACGATGGGGGTCCCGAGTTATGTGCTGCCCGCCCCGAGCGCCATCCTGGCGGCCTTCGCCGCCCATGGCCCGGGCCTTGTCGGGGCCGCGCTGACCACGATGGAACTCACCCTTGGCGCCTTCCTTCTGGCGGTCACCGGCGGCACGGGCCTTGCCATCGCCTTTTCCCAAAGCAGGCTGCTGGAGCGCGCGCTTTATCCGTATGCGGTGGTCCTGCAGGTCACGCCCATTGTGGCCATTGCGCCTCTGATCGTCATCTGGGTGGGAGCGGACAAACCGCGCCTGGCCATTTTGATCCTGGCCTTCATTGTCGCGTTTTTCCCCATGCTGGCGAATGCGCTGACGGGTTTGCGCTCGGTTGATCCCAATCTGCGCGCCCTCTTTGAGCTTTACGGCGCGACGCGCTGGCAGGTCCTGACGCGCCTCAGCCTGCCGAGCGCCCTGCCCTATTTGCTGACCGGCATGAAGATCGCCGGGGGCCTGAGCCTTATTGCCGTTGTGACGGCGGAATTCGTGGCTGGATCGGGCCGCTCCGGCGGGCTCGCCTGGCGCATCATGGAGGCCGGCAACCGCCTTGAAGTCCCGCGCATGTTTGCCGCCCTGTTGCTGCTCTCCCTGCTCGGCATCGCGATTTATGCGCTGCTCGCCGCCCTGGAGCGCCGGCTCCTCTCCGGCTGGCACGAAAGCACCCTCGACCGTTTGGAATAACCGGAGGCGCGGCCGCCGGGCCGTGCATTTCCGACAAAAACCGGTATTCACAAAAAATTTGTGTGGATATTAAATTTGTCACCGCTCTTGATGGGAAATGGACCTCGGGCCACATGCTTGGCAATGTCCACTGGCGCCGGCAGACCTCATGGCGCCCAGGGAGAGCGCAATGGCTCAACGCAAACACCCCCAGGTGATCACGGCGAACCGGCTGGATGACGGGGAAGTGGTGTATTTCACCGAAGCACGGACATGGACCCTGACCCTGGGCGAGAGCCTGGTGATCGGCCAAGACGACGATCTCGATCCCTGGCTGGGCGCCGCCCAGTCGGATATCGGCCGCCGGGTCGTTGTGGATGTTTACCCCTTCGATGTGGCCGTAAGGGGCGATGGCGGCCAAACCCCATCCATCGAGGCCCTGTCGGCGCGCGAGAAAATCCGCGCCAAAGGCCCGACCATCCGGGAAGATCTCGGCAAACAGGCTGACGGCACCGCGTGAGCGGCACCGACCGACCGCGCGAGCCAGCACAAGGAGCCGCCATGTATCGCTATGACGAATTCGACCGGACCATGGTCACGGAGCGGACGCGCCAATTCAGGGGCCAGGTGGCGCGCCGCCTCAAGGGTGAGTTGACCGAAGACCAGTTCAAACCCTTGCGCCTCATGAACGGGGTCTACCTGCAACTGCACGCCTATATGCTGCGCGTCGCCATTCCCTACGGCACCCTGTCCTCCGACCAGATGCGCAAGCTCGCCCATATCGCCCGGGTCTATGACAAGGGCTATGGCCATTTCACGACGCGCCAGAACATTCAGTACAATTGGCCCAAGCTGGGCGACATTCCCGATATCCTCGACGAGCTTGCCACCGTCGAAATGCACGCCATCCAGACGAGCGGCAATTGCATCCGCAATGTGACGGCGGACCAGTTCGCCGGCGCCGCCGCCGACGAGGTTGAGGACCCGCGCCCCACGGCGGAGATGATCCGTCAGTGGTCCACCTTCCATCCGGAATTTTCGTTCCTGCCGCGGAAGTTCAAAATCGCCGTGACCGGCGCGCCAGAGGACCGGGCCGCCATTCAAGTGCATGATATCGGCATCGAGATCCGCCGCGACGACGCGGGCGCGATCGGCTACCGGATCTATGTCGGCGGCGGCCAGGGACGAACGCCCTTCCTTGCAAAACTCGTGCGGGACTTTCTGCCCCGGGACGAATTGCTGAACTATCTTGAGGCGATCCTGCGCGTCTACAACCAGATCGGCCGGCGGGACAATCTCTACAAGGCGCGTATCAAGATTCTTGTCCATGAGACGGGAACGGAAGAATTCGTGCGCCTGGTGGAAGAGGAGTATGCTGACCTGCGCACCGACATGCCCGCCACCCTGCCCGAGGCGGAGATGGCGCGCATCATGGCGTATTTCGCGCCGCCCTCCTTTGAAGGGCTGCCCGACACGGACGAGGCCTTCGAGGCCGCCAAAGCCTCCGATCCGGCCTTTGCCAAATGGGTGGATGTGAATGTGGTGGCCCACCGCGCGCCGGGCTATGCCATTGCCAACATCTCCCTGAAGCCCATCGGCGGCATTCCGGGTGATGCGTCGGCGGATCAAATGGACACGGTCGCCGATCTCGCCGACCGCTTTTCCTTCGCCGAAATCCGCGTCACCCATGAGCAGAACCTGGTCCTGCCCCATGTGCGCAAGCGCGATCTTTTCGAAGTGTGGCAGGGGCTGAGCGCGGCCGGGCTTGCCACGCCCAATCTGGGGCAGGTGTCCGACATCATCGCCTGCCCGGGCCTTGATTACTGCAACCTCGCCAATGCCCGGGCCATCCCCATTGCCCAGGCGATCAGCGACCGTTTTGCCGATCTTGAGCAACAGCAAACTATCGGTGAGCTGAAAATCAAGATATCAGGCTGCATCAATGCCTGCGGTCACCACCATGTGGGCCATATCGGCATCCTCGGCGTCGATAAGAAGGGCGTTGAATTCTACCAGATCTCGCTGGGCGGCAGCGCGGACGAAAACGCCGCCATCGGCGATATCGTTGGCCCCGCCTTTCCCGAGGAAGAGGTGCCGGGCGCCATTGAAACTCTGGTCGACACGTTCCTGGGCCTTCGCAATGGTGACGAGCGGTTCGTCGACACCTATCGCCGCGTCGGCGCGGCGCCCTTCAAGGAGGCTCTTTATGCCGATCGTTAAGGATGGCGCCGTGGTCGAAGACCCGTGGGTTTTTGAGGAAGGCGAAACGGTGCTGGGCGGCGACTCCCCGGTGATGGTGACCTTGGAGCACTGGCAAAAGGATCGCGAGCGCCTGATCGGGCACAATGGCCCCTTGGGCCTTTTGCTCAAGGACGATCAGTCCCCGGCGGATGTGGCCGAGGACCTGCAACGCTTCAGCCTGATCGCGCTCGATTTCCCGGCCTTCAAGAACGGCCGGGGCTATTCCTCCGCGCGCCTCCTGCGCCAGCGCTATCATTTCGGCGGCGAAATCCGGGCGGTGGGTGACGTGCTGCGCGATCAGATCGCCTTCATGGCCCGCTGCGGCATCGACAGTTTCGATGTGGCCGACGATTTCCCGGTGGATGCCTGGGCCGAGATCATGGGCGAGATGACCCATGTCTACCAGGCCTCCAGCGATGGCGCCGAGACCGTGCTGGAAAAGCGCCACAAGGCTTAAGGGCGTGCGTACAAATACTGTGGATCACTCTGAGCCCTGACCATGCCGCTCTGCTTTGTGCCGTTCACGCGCCGCGGGCAGAGCATTGCATACGATGCGCAGTGATCACCCTATGGCCAAGGGCATTGATTCAGTCAGATGGTGCAGCTTGTCATCACGAGCCCCTCTTGGGCGGCGCGGCGATCCAGGGCCACTGGTTCCGGATTTCGTTGCCCTGGATGGCTTCGCTTTGCTCGCCATGACGGCATGAAACTGAATCATCGACATGTGCCGCTGCACCAGAGCGCTTTCAGGAAAAGTGTATGCGGTTTTCCGCCCGGAAAGCGCTCAAAA
>CAYYTT010000190.1:0-7413 GCA_964474635.1 uncultured Alphaproteobacteria bacterium
AATCAATACGCTAGAGCCCATTCAATGACTCGGAGATCATTGAATGGGCTCTAGGCGGCGATGCTGGCGGGCCCAGGCTGCCCGTCGTCCCGGCTGCCCCCGTCGTCCTGCCTGCCAATGCGCCCATTGTCCTGACCATCGTCCGGGGTGTTGGCGTCTGGCCCCCCGGGGCCTTCGACGGCGGTCTTCAGGGCATCCGCGCAGGATTGCAGATCGTCAAAGGCCATATCGGCTTCTTCGGAAAAGCCGTCCGTCTGTTCTGCCGACATGCACAACAGATCCATGCTGCCCGAGATGTCCGAGGAGGCGTTGGCCATCTCGCCCACATTGCGGCTGATTTCCTGGCAGGTGGTCGTCTGTTCCTCAACGGCGGCGGCAATCCCGGTCATGGCCGCCCGCACGTCAAGCACCCGGTGGCGCACGGAGTTGACCGCATCGACGGCCGATCGCACGCATGACTGGATCGCGGTGATCTGTTCGCCAATGCTTCCCGTGGCCTTTGCGCTCTGCTGCGCCAGAGATTTCACCTCCGTGGCCACGACGGCAAAGCCCCGGCCGGCATCCCCGGCGCGCGCCGCCTCGATGGTCGCGTTGAGAGCGAGGAGATTCGTCTGATCGGCGATTTCCCGGATCATATCCACCACAACGCTGATCTCCCGGGCACTGTGCGCGAGGGTCTCAATGGTGTCGGTCGCCGATTCGACCTGGGTCGCGGCCTGGTTCGTGTCCCTTTCCGACTGGTGCACCTGCCGCGCGATTTCCGAAGTCGTCATAGACAGCTCTTCGGACGCGGCGGCCACGGCCTGGATGCCTTGGGCATTGGCGCCGGCGGCCTGCGCCATGGCGTCGGCGTGCTCCTTCGTTTCGCCTGCGGTCTCGCGCAGCCCCTGATTGGCGCTCCTGGCCTCCTTGATGGCCATCAACAGCGCCTTGAAGGCTGGTCCAACCGCGGACGGCTGTTCCGCCGTCGGCGTGTCCTGGCTTAAACCATCGATACTCGGGCACGCGATGGCGGCCCCGTCCGCCGGCCTCGTCTCAATCTCCGCATTCGGCACAGGATCCGGCACCGGATCCGGACGCGCCGGGACGGCGACGTTCCGTGCGGTGGTGATCTCTTGTGCTGGGGTGGCCATGGCGGACTTGTGGCGTCTGGCAAACCATCCGCACAGCAAGAACCCAACGGCAAGCGGCATGATAACTGGACCGCAGACGCTCACGCCAAGCGCCATGAGCAAGGTCGCGGCAAGCATAACGGGGAGCGTCCGCCAGCCGATCCGATCCTTCAATATGCTGAATGTGCCGCCCATAGCCCTTTCCCCGTGCGCAGGATGTCGCGTGCATGGACCGCCTTCGCCCAAGCATGACCTCGCACCGGGGTTGAGCCTAAAGCCGGCCAATTAATCTTAAGTTTCGTGGGCCGCGCGGGAGGATGATCCTTGGGATGCGGCGCCACTGCCGCCTCGCGCCTCGATCCGGTCCAGCTGGGCGCGGATCTCGTGCAACTCGGCGATCATGTCGTCCTGGCCGGCCTTTGTGGCGGCCAGGCGCAGGGCCTCGGTTTCCATCGCGCCGACGATGATTGCGACGAACAGGTTCAACATCGTCAGTGTCGCAACTAAAATATAGATCACGAAGAAGATCCAGGCGTGGGGGTAGGGCTCCAGCACGCTTTGCGCAATGTCGGGCCACCCTTCCAGGGTCATCACCTGGAAAAGGGTGAACATGGAGGTGAACAGATCGCCGAAATATTGGGGCGCAACACCGCCAAACAGCTTTGTTGCGATCACTGAGGCAACAAACAAAATGATGATCAGGATGACCGCCACTGACGCCACGCCCGGCAAAGCGCTCAGCAGGCCGGTGATGACGAAGCGCAGGCGTGGAAAGGCGTTGAGCAGCCGCATCACCCGGAAGACACGGAAGGCGCGCAACGCCGAGATGCCGCTCAAGGCACTCAAGGAGACGGCGACGACGGAGAAATCGAAGACCGACCAGGGATCTTGGAAAAAGGCGCGCCCGCGCGCCATGATTCGCAGCACAATCTCGGTCGCGAACAGCCACAAAATGATGAGATCGAGCACTTCCAGGAGGGGACCGGCGGCCTGCGCGGCGGCCGGAATCGTCTCTGCCCCCAACACGGCGGCGTTCAAAAGGATCAGCCCGATCACGGAGCGCTGAAAGAGCGGATGCTCCACCAGGCTGGTCAGGCGCGCACGCAAATATTCCATACCAAAGTCCCCGGCGTCGCAGGCGCGAGGGCAACGCACGCGCCCGCAACCATTGTCAGCTTACCCAAGCGGTCCGCCAAGCCTAGCCGTTCGGCCAGGCCTTCGGCAGACATGCGGCCAGTGTGCCTCGCCCGGGGCGCATGACCCGGGGCGCTGACAGCGTCCATGCCGGGTGCTAAGGGTCGGTCCACTTTTGGCCCAGGTGTGACCACGCCAGGGCCGCCCGTAAGGGCTTGTCTCTTGCATGGGCGGGCAGGCGCCAGCGGTCAACGGCTCTTTTCGCGACCGGCGGAGAGGGTTTGCCCTTTTTGGTGTATCTCACGGTTTGGCAACCGAACAGAGGGGATGACTTCGTGCTCAGCAGGCTAGGCAAAAAATCCAGCGGCCGCACCGGATGGACGGGCGACGACGGTGACAGCACGGATGTCCGTGCCGAGGTCACACGGTCCGTCGTCACCATTGACGAGGACCTTCTGGAGCGCGCGCAAAAGCTGCTCGGCTATCCGGACAAGTCGGCGGTGGTGCGGGAAAGCCTGCGTCTATTGATTGAGCGGGAAAGCGCCCAAAGACTGGCGCGTCTGGGCGGGTCCGAGCCGGCGCTCGAGCCCGTGACGCGCCAGCGGGACAGCCGTCTCTTCGATGATTTGTAAGCCCATGAAAATTCTGGTCGACACCTCCGTCTGGGTGGATCACCTGCGCGATCACGACGAGATCCTCACGGATCTGCTGCTCCGTGAACTGGTGATCTGCCACCCGCTGATCATTGGCGAGTTGGCCTGGGGCCTCATGAAGCGCCGGGATACGGTGCTGCGTCTGTTGCGCGGTCTGCCGCGCGCCCTGGTGGCCCAGGACGAGGAAGTGGTGCACTTCGTCAATCGCTACCGGATTTCCGAGGGAACCATCGGTTATGTGGGGGCGCATCTGCTCACCGCGGCCGTGCTTACGCCCGACGCGGTGCTCTGGACACGGGATGCGGACCTGTCCGCTCTGACCCGCTCGCTTGAGATGGATTTCGAAGTGGCCTGAGCCAACGGATAGGGGCCCGGTGTTGGGGCCCGGTGAAGGCGCCAAATGCAGGGACCAAATGCAGGGACCTGTTCAGGCGCGCGCCGCCGCCGCCGCGAGTTTCTCACGCGTCTGTGCGAACAGGGCCCGTGCCCGGTCGAGGCTCCGCGCGGCTTCCTCGCCATACCCATCCACACTTGCGGACCAGATTCGATTGATCTGACGTTCGCCGGCGGCAAAGGCGGTCATGATGTCCGCATAGGCATCAAGGCCGTAGAGATGGCGCAAGGATTGCCGCGCGGCCGCGAAGCGGGCGAGGGGTGCGCGCAAGGTCTCGTCGATGATGGCCTCCGGATTTTGAGCTCCCGGCGGCTGGGATGCCATGGCCTCAAGCCCCCGAATGATCTCCTCAAGACTGTCTGTCAGGTCGTTTTGGGACGTTTGAAGATGATTGGCCTGGGTCGCCGCCGCGTGCCTGCCGCGTTTCAGCAGGACGATGCCGCCGACCGTGAGGGCCAGGGCGCCCAGGAACAAAAGCCAGTCGAGCCCCTCGACCTGAAGGCTTGCCACATAGGCCGCGCCGATGACGCCGGCAACGATCAGCACAAAGCTAAAAAGGGCCATGGGCCTTCTCCTTATCCGGTGATCACGGCGTGGATCGCAAATCCGACGCCGACCAGGGCCTCGCCCACGATGGCGCCGGCGGCCAGCGGAATGCCCACATTGTCCGTCCACGACTGGCTGGCGAACCGGTCCGCTGTCTCCCGCAGGCCCGTGCCGATGGCGTAGGTCAGAACGATGTTGAACGGCAGGTAGAACCCAAGGGCGACCAGAATGCCAAGACCGCCCTGGACCAGGGTGAGCAGTGCGCCGATGAGGGCGCCGGCCGCGTATTTCTCCACCGGGACATTGCCGCCCAGGATGCCGTCGATCGTGGCCGCCAGGGCCTGGCCCTGGGGCGCCGGCAATTGTTCGCTGCCGAGGCCATAGGACTGGTGCAGCACGAAAACGAGACCGATGACCACAAGGGGGCCAAGCCAGGCCCCGGAAAACTGCGCCAGTTGTTGCAGGCGCGGCGTGGCGCCGACGAGATAGCCGGTCTTCAAATCCAGCATCAGATCCGTGGCCTGGGACATGGCAACCGCCGTCGCCGCGCCCACCATGATCGCGGCGGTGATGGCCTGGCTGCGCTCCATATCGCTGACGAGGAAGATGAGGATCGTCACGCCGATCAGGGTCATGCCTGACAGGGGCGACCAGTTGGTCCGCCCGATCGCCTCCGACAGGATGATGCCCGCCATCCAGATCCACAGGGTGCCGAGAACGCCCATCAGAATACCGCGCGCCAGGCCCACCTCGCCGACACTGGTCACCGCAATAATGCACAGGACCACGGCCGCGCCCACGATGGCGCCGTAGAGCAGGCCGACGGGCAATTCGTCCCGGGCGCGGGCGGCCGCGCCGTCGCCGTCCTGGCGGGCCCGCTCGCCCATGGCCCGAACCACGGCACGCACGAGGGGCAGGGACAGGGCCACGCCCATCAATGCGCCGCCGATCAGCATTCCGATGCCGAGGGGGCGGAAAATACCGAGCCTGAGTGCGCCCGGCGTATTGAGGGCCGTCCCGGTTTCAGGATCGGTCGGGAAAGCGCCCGTGACGGCGAGGAGGGGCGAGACCACCCAATAAACGAGGAACCCGCCGATGATGAACGCCACCCCGCCGCGCCCGGCGATGAACCCGACCCCGACCGTCAGTAGGGAGAGATAAAATACTGTATTCATATAGGCGGGCATGCCGAGCAGGGCGCCCACATTCCAGTTGCCCACGTCGCTCAGCATCGTGAAGGCATGAAACCCGCCCGAGGCAAGGCCCGCCGCCAGCAAAAGACCTGCCTTGCGCACGCCCGCGCCCGGGGATTTCAAAATAGTCGCGACCGCAACGCCGCCCGGATAGGTCAGGCGCTCAAAATCGATCATCTGCTTGCGCAGGGGGATGATGAACGCAATGCCCAGAAAAGCCCCGGCAATGCAGCCAAAGGTCATCAGCCAGGGATTGAGCTGATCGCCGTAGCCCAGGATGAAAATGGCGGGCACGGAAAACATGATCCCGGACGAGGCCGCGTTCACGGAGCTGGCGGCCGTCTGGGCGATGTTGTTTTCGATGATGGATTTGCGGCCCAGGATCCCGCGCAGGATGCCGAAGCCCAAGATCGCCGCAAGTTCCGAGCCCTCAATGGAAAAGCCCAGGATCAGCGCCGCATAGCCGATCGCGATGGCGATAATGGCCCCGAGAAACCACCCGGTGAGAATCCCGGGCCAGGTCAGCTCCGGATAAGGCCGTTCAACACTCGAAGTCACCGCCGCGCTCCCTTGCAAGCCAACGCGCGAAGGGCCTCGCGCCGTCGCAGATCATCCCAATGGTTAGATTAACCCCGACCCGGCGGGACGCAACTGCGCGGCCGAAGAGGGGCCCTGGCCTGAATGGTGGACCCCCGTCGGCGCATCGCCGGTCCATGCCTAAAAAAAATGGGGCCCAGAAAAAAGGGCTCGGAAAAAGGGGTCCGGAAAAAAGAGGCAAAGGCTGCTGTCTGTGACTGGCGGCGGGTTGGGCGCGTATGGTGGAGGGGGCTGCCGGGCCTGGGCGGTCCGGCCGCGGAACCAGGGAGGATTTTTCATGAGCGATGGCACCGATCAAGATGGGCCAAAACTGTCCCGCCGGGCGCTGATGACGGGGGCGGCAAGCTTGGCGGCCGTGCCCGCCGCCGTTGGCACGGTCTCTGGCCCGGTCCTTGCCGCCGAAGCAAATGGGGCCGCCGAAGCAAAGGGGGCCGCCGAAGAGCAGGGGGCCGCCTCGTCCGCCGCCGGTGCCGAGGCGCCGGACCTGTCCGGGCTCTCCATTCTGATTACCGGAACCTCTTCCGGGTTCGGGCGGCTTGGCGCGGAGTATTACGCGCGGCAGGGCGCGCGGGTCTTCGCCACCATGCGCAATCTGCCCCGTAACGAAGCCGATGACCTGCGCGATCTGGCGGCCCGTGAGTCGCTTGCCATCGAGGTCATCGAAATCGATGTGCTCTCTGACGATCAGGTGACGGCCGGGGTGGCGTCGGCCTTGAAGGCCACGGGCGGCACGCTCGATGTTTTGGTGAACAATGCGGGGATTTCCGTGCCCGGACCGGTCGAGATCCAGGACATGGCGGCCTCTAACCTGATGTTTCAGACTAATGTGATGGGGTGCCATCGCATGGCGCGGGCGGTGCTTCCCGCCATGCGCGCCGCCAAGACCGGACAGATTTTTCAAATCTCGTCCCAGTTGGGGCGGGTCATGATCCCGGGCTTTGGTCAGTATTCCGCCACCAAATTTGCCCTAGAAGCCATGAGTGAACAATTGGCCTACGAACTTGTGCCCCATGGCATCGATGTAACCATCATTCAGCCCGGCGGTTATCCCACCGATATCTGGCGCAACAGCAACAAAAATGGCCTTGTCCTGAAGGACCGGGTCGATCCGGCGCTGCTCGCCGCCTATCCTGAACTCACGGCCGGCCTCGGCCAGCGCACCGGCGGCGGCACCACGGACCCCCTGGACGTGCCCCGCGCGATTGCCCAGATCATCGCCATGCCGAAAGGCCAGCGCCCGCTGCGCCGTGCGGTACACCCGGCCTACCGCCCCCAGGAACAGATCAATAAGGTCAGTGCACAAACGCAGGTCCAGCTGCTGGGCGGTTCGTCCTATGGGCCCTGGGTCAAAGCCGTCCATAATGTGGGCTGACACAGACGCACCATGATCCGAGATATGCCCAGGGCCGCTCCCACGGCCTTGGGCAGGACACGGATTAAACGCATCGCACGTGAGAGACTAACCCGGTCGCCCGGACACAAAGGAATATCAGGGAACGGCAAGCGAGACCCAAACGAACCCGACAACCCAAGCGGCCGACCGGCCGCCGGGCGGTCAGCCCGCCCCGCCGGAGGCGCTGCGCGCCGTGAGGCCAAAAATGGTGGAGCTGGAGGGAGAAACCTCGAACCCGAAGGGTTCGCAAGCCCGACTGGGCGTCGGCCGGTCAGGCCGCCCCGCCGGAGGCGCTGCGCGCCGTGAGGCCGAAAATGGAGAAGCTGGAGGGAGAAAGTTCGAACCCGACGACCCAAGCGGCCGACCGGCCGCCGGGCGGTCAGCCCGCCCC
>CAYYTT010000191.1:0-7406 GCA_964474635.1 uncultured Alphaproteobacteria bacterium
GAAGAACCGCTCGATGCCGGCCCAGGCGATCATGGCGCCATTGTCCGTGCACAGCGCCGGCGGCGGCGCCACAAGCCGGTAGCCGCGCGCCGCCCCGGCTGTCTCCAGGCTTGCCCGGATGGCCTTGTTGGCGGCCACGCCTCCGGCCACCACGAGGACGCGCTCGTTCAAGGGACCGGCCGTGTTTTCAAACAGGGCAAAGGCATTGTCCGTGCGCGCGGCCAGGGTTTCGGCGACGGCTGTCTGGAAGCCGGCGCACAGGTCGGCGATATCCTGCTCCGTAGGCATGCCAACGGACGCCAGGGCATGACGCACGGCCGTCTTGAGGCCCGAGAACGAAAAATCCGCGCCCGGACGGGTGGTCAGGGGGCGGGGCAGGTCGAACCGGCCGGCATTGCCTTGCCCGGACGCACGTTCAACCGCCGGCCCGCCCGGGTAGCCAAGGCCGAGCAGCTTGGCGACCTTGTCGAAGGCCTCGCCCACGGCATCGTCCATGGTCGTGCCCAGGCGTTTATAGTGGCCCGGCCCCAGCACGCTCAAAAGCTGGCAATGTCCTCCGGAGACAAGCAGCAGCAAATAGGGAAACGCCACGGGCTCCACCAGCCGCGGCGACAGGGCATGGCCCTCCAGGTGATTGACGGCGACGAGGGGAAGACCGCGCGCCAATGCAAGGCCCTTGGCCGTCGTCAGGCCAACCAGAACGCCGCCGATCAGGCCCGGCCCGGCCGTGGCCGCAATGGCGTCGAGGTCATCCCAGCCGACGCCGGCCTCTTCCATGGCCCGGGCCACGATGCCGTCGACGGTTTCCACATGGGCGCGCGCGGCAATCTCCGGCACCACGCCGCCATAGGGCGCGTGGTCATCGAGTTGGCTCAGGACGACATTGGACAGGATGGCCGGGAGGCCAGCAGCCGGCCGGCCGCGCACAACGGCCGCCGCGGTCTCGTCGCAGCTTGTCTCTATGCCGAGGATCGTCACCGGGACGTCCGGATGGTGGGAAGCGTTCGTCAAAGTGATAGAGTTCCGCACAACTGAAAAAGAGCCCTGTCCGGGCGGAGCACGGACGCTCCACCTCGTTGCACAGGCTCTAGCACGGAATGTCCGGAAAAAGGTGCGCCATGGATGGTGTGGGCACGGGCGAGGGGGCCAAGGCGGCGCGCCGGCGGGTGATTGTCACCCGGCCCCGGCGCGATGCGGAAGGCTTTGCCAGGATGCTGGCCGAGGCCGGCTATGAGCCGATCCTGGCGCCGGTCATGGAGATCGAACCGGTGCCAGGCCCCGCGCCGGACCTTGCGCAAATGCAGGCCGTCGCATTCACGAGTGGCAATGGCGTGCGGGCCTATCTGGAGCGCGGCGGCTCCACCGACTCGCCGGCATTCGCGGTGGGGCCGGCTTCGGCTGATTTGTGCCGCGAGGCGGGTTTTGCGCAAGTCCATGAGGCTGGCGGCGATGTGGACAAGCTCGCCGATCTGATCTTGGAGACCTGCGATCCGGCCGACGGCAGTGTTTTTCACGGCGCGGCCGAAACCGTTGCCGGGGACCTTGTCGGACGGCTCCAGTCGGCCGGACACCCCGCGACGCGCGAAACGCTCTATCGAACCAAGACCGCGACGGTGCTGCCCCAGGCTTTCGCCGATGCGCTGGCCGAGGCGGATGACCATTTTACCGGTGTTACGTTGCTGTCGCCACGCACCGCCCGGACGGTGGCCGATCTCGTTGCCAAGGCGGGCCTGACGGAGCGCCTGAAGGCGGTCGATGCGTTCTGTTTGAGCGAAGCGGTCGCTTCGGCGGCGCGTGTGCTGCCCTGGCGTACGGTTTGGGTTGCGCCGGACCCTAATACAGCGTCTATTCTCGCTTGCCTGGACGTCCGGACGACGGCGCCTTAGTGCCGGTCCGGGAACTTCAGCGGAACGTGTTCGGTCGGGATTTCCTTTGTGCAGGGGCCGGCCGGGCAATCGGTACGATAATTCCTCATCAGGCGCGGCGTTGAGCCTTGATGCCGGGCCGCGTAGGTGTCGGTCCCGGGCCCGGTGTTCGGCTCGGTTGTCCGGCTCGGTTTCGGAGACAGCGTGGACCCAAGGGTCGGGGGATGGCCCTCGATCGACCGGGGTCTGCTGAGCCTCTGGTTCGCTCGCTTTAAAGGCGAACGAATGGACCGGCGGCCTCATCCGGAAGGGGAAAGGCCCTTCACGGCCAGGCGTGTTAAAACCCGGCCGTGACAGACCCGAGGATACGTCACGCTTAAGTTGTATCCAGTGCAGAACAGAGCGCTTTTGAGTTTCGACGCGATGCGCCCGGTCCGGCCAGGCTCTCCTTGAGGGACCACCGGACACCGGTGCGCCAGCCTTGCGAAAGACGTCCCATGACCGTTTCAAAATCCCCCCTGGACTCCGACGATCCCAAAACCCCCGCCACGCCCTTGACCAATGGTGCCGACATGGCGACCGGCGACGCTGAAACGCCAGCGGCCGTGGCCGGCGAGGCGACAACGGGCGATAAACCTGCCTCCGGCAACGGCGCCGGCGAGACGGCCGAGGCTAAGGCGCCCGTGCCGGCCGCGAAAACCGATGCGCCCACCGGTGCCGCGCAGACCAAATCTTCGACGGCCCAGGCGGGCGGGTCCTCCGGAGCGGCGCCATCCGCATCCGGTGCGAGCACAGGCACCGGCAGTGGTGACGGCGGCGCGTCCCAAAACCGGTCCGGCGCCAACCCGCTCATGGTCGTGCTGGCCGCCCTTTTGGGCGCGCTCGTGGCAGTGCTCCTGACCGAGGGGCTGCGCTCGAACACCATCCCGGCGGCCGTCGATGCGCAATTGCGCGGTCTGGCGGACCGGGTCGACGCGGTCAATGTGGCCGGTGGCAACGAAGAGGCCGTCGATCGGGTACTGCAATCCATCACGGAACTGCGCGGCCGGGTGCTTGAGCTTGAGAGCCTGCGCCGTGACGTGGACCGGCTGAACGCCGCCGGCGCCGGCCGCGGCCGGGCGAGCGCAGAAGGCGTTGCCGCGCTCGAAGGCGAGTATCGCGAGCTGAGCGATGCGATGCGCCAGGTCGAAACCCGCATTTCCCAGCTTTCCGGCGAAGTCACGCGCGGCCAGGCCCGTCTTCAGGACCGGGTGGCGGCGCTCGAAGCGGCCACCGGCGGCGCGGACCTCATGACCCGCCAGGACGTGGCCGACATCACTGAGCGCCTCGTCCAGCTTGAGCGCAACGACGTGGCCCAGGACGCGCGCCGTGCGGCCCTGGCCGTCTCGGTGGCCAATCTGAGCCGCTCGTCCGACACCGGCCGCCCCTTTGCGAATGAACTCCAGGCGGTGCGCATCCTGCTGGAACGCACGCCGCAAATGGGTCCGGAAATCGCGTCCATCGCCCCCTATGCCGAGCGCGGACTGCCCACCATCGAAACCTTGCGCCAGCAGTATCAGGCGCTCGCGCCTCAGGTGATGCGGGCCTGGTACCGCTCCGAGAACAAGGGCCTCTTCGGGCGCATGTGGGCCAATCTGCGCGGCAGCGTGTCCGTGCGTCCCGTGGGCGAAGTGCCCGGCACGACCCCGCCGGCCCTGCTCGCCCGTGCTGAACAGCGTCTGGCCGGCGGCGATCTCGCGGCGGCCGTTAACGAGTTGTCAAACCTCCGGGGCAACGCTGCCGATGTGGCCTCCGATTGGTTGTCGGCGGCGCGCTCTCGCATCGAACTCGACCGTATGGTCAGCGGCCTGACCAATCGTGTGATTGCGGATATCAACGGTCTGGCCGTGGTCGCGCCGCTGCCGGCCGATCCCACCGCGAACATTCCGGCCGAAGCTACGGTTCCGGCTGAAGACGCCAATACGGTCGAAGCCGACGAGGCAAGTGCTGCCCCGACAACGGGTGATGCCCCTGCCCCTGCCCCTGCCACTGGCGAGGCCGCGACGGCGACGGATGCAGCCGCGCCGCAGGTCCCGGCCGAGACGGGCGGCGATGCTCAGGTGCCGGACGCCGATGCCGCTGCCGCGCCGGCCGCCGAGACGGATGGGGCCGCCACTGGCGGGACCACGACTGGCGAGACCGCGACTGGCGAGACCGCGACTGGCGAGACCGCGACGGGCGCTCCCGATGCGGCGGCCACGGACACGGGCGCCGGGGAAACCGAAGCGTCCGGCGATGCCGCCACCGCGAGCGAGGCGGCCACGGACGAAGACGCTCCGGCAACCGACGATGAGCCGGCAGAAGATGGGGAGACCACGCCCCAGAACTGACGTGCCGGATGAATCCTTGATGGTGTTGAACGCACGATGATCCGCATCCTTCTCGTCTTCCTGGTCGTTTTCGCTTTGGCCCTTGGCGGGGTCTGGCTTGCGGATCATCCAGGCACCATCACGGTTCTCTGGCTCGGATATGAGATCAAGGTGCCGGTCGCCTATGGGCTCAGCGCCTTGGGTCTCATTATCGGGCTCGTTCTGGTGCTGAACTCATTCTTCGGGCTTCTTTGGCGCGGGGCCAGCGGCATGGCCGCTTTCCTGGCCCGCCGAAGGGAGGCCCGCTCGCGCCGACTGCTTGCGGCCGGTGTCATGGCGCTTGCCTCCGGTGATGCAACGGCGGCGGGCCGGGCCCACGAGCAATTGGGTACCCGGTCCAAACGGGACTCTCTCTCCCGGTTCCTGGCCGCCGAAACGGCGTTGGCGCAGGGCCGCCCCGAAGAAGCGAAACATCTCTACACGCAGCTTTTATCCGATCCCCATGGCGAACTGATCGCCTTGCTGCGCCTGACCGAAGGCGCGCAAGCCGAAGGCGACGGCGCGGCGGCGCGGGAGCACGCCCGCCAGGCCTTCCGGCTCGACGGCGCCAATGCCGAGGCCTTTTGCGCCCATGTCCGGTTTTTGATCGAAGACAGGGCCTGGACGTCGGCCCGAGCCACCGTCGACGTGGCCTTCAAGGCGCGGGCCATCACCGAAACACGCGCAAAACGCATCACGGCCGCGCTGTTCACCGCCGAAGCGAACGAGCGGCTGGAGGCGTTGGACCGGGCATCGGCCCTGACGGCCGCGCAAAAGGCGCTCAGCCTCGACGAGAGCTGCCTCCCGGCCGCGCTCATTGCCGCCGAAGGGCTTGTTTTCGCGGGCAAGCCGGCGCGCGCCGCGGCCGTGATCGAAGCGATCTGGCCCCATGCACCCCATCCCCGCCTCGCCTCCCTCTACAGGGAACTGATGCCCGATGAGACGTCTGTGGAACGCTTGTCAAGGCTGGAAGCGCTCGTCTCGACGAACCGCTCCCACCCGGAAAGCCGGCTTTTGATGGCCGAGGCGGCGATGGAGGCTGGCCGGTTTGACACGGCCCGGGAGGATCTCGAAGCCCTGCGGGCCGGTCCCGTATCGCTGCGAGTGGCGCTGGCCGGGATGCGCCTGGAGCAGGCGGAAGATCATGGCGAGGGGGCTGCCGAACGCTGGCTTCAGGCCGCAAGGGCCGCCGAAGAAAGCGCCGCCTGGGCCTGCGGCGCATGCGGCCATAGCGGCGGGGCATGGGCGCCGGCCTGCCAGAACTGCGGCGCGCTTCAGTCGATCGCCTGGCAACCGCGTTCCACGCTCGGCCCGTCATCAAACGGCCTTGCGACGGCGCTGAAGGACGGTGCGGTTGCGCCCGGCGCCGCGCCCGATGCGGCGGATCTGTCAATCGCCGACGCGGCACTGGCGCCGACCCAAGGGGCCGGTCAGCGGGGCGGCATGTGGCAACCGGCGCGGCCCCGGGCGCGGGCGCGCGCTGAGGCCCGGGAAGGGGTCAGCGCCGAGGCGAGCGTGCCGGGCGAAGCCGCATCCGAAACGCCGGCGCCCGCGCCCGCGGCCCGGACTGGCGGTCTCTTTCGCCGCCGGACGGCCTAAACCAGCGGGTGATAAATTTCGATCAGTCGGTGCCCAGCGCGCCGTTGCTCAAAGTTTCTTCGCTCACGCGCCGCCACCGGACCTTTTGGGCTGCTCCGCGAGGGCGGCGCAACGGCGCCGGGCCATGATCGCGGCCTTTAGCGCGGTGGGGATTTATCGCCCCGCGCTGTACCGCCAAAAGGCGGGGTCTTCCGGGGGCAAGGGAAATCTTGTAATGGCGTCCGCGAAGCCTTAGTGTCCCGCGCATTGACCGATCGGGGATCAAGCCGCCTTAGCTCAGCTGGTAGAGCATCGCATTCGTAATGCGGGGGTCGCGTGTTCAAGTCACGCAGGCGGCACCATTCTTCCCACCCTGCGTGTCATGCCCAACATGCATTGTGTGATTGCTGTCAGATGGGACGCTTGTGCCGCGCCCGGGTGTGCACGATGCTGCCTTCCGCATGAGCGGACTGTTCCAGGGGAGGCGAGGGCATGGCGGTGACGGACGTGGTGATCCACCACAATCCAGACTGCGGCACATCCCGAAATGTTTTGGCGATCATCGAGGCGGCCGGCTACGCCCCCACGGTCATTGCTTATCTGGAGACCGGCTGGACCCGGCCGCAGTTGCTTGGCCTGTTCGCGGCGGCCGGACTGACACCGCGCGAGGCGCTGCGCGAGAAAAAATCACCCGCGGCGGATCTCGGTCTGCTCGACCCGGCGGTGTCTGCGGATGATCTTCTTGACGCCATGATCGCGCACCCCATCCTCGTCAACCGTCCCATCGTATGCACGGCGCGGGGCGTCCGACTGTGCCGCCCCAGCGAGGCGGTCCTCGATCTGCTGGACCGGTTGCCGCCGGGACCCTTTGCCAAGGAAGACGGGGACCTGATCATCGACGCGGAAGGCAACCGGGTTGGCTGACCCGTCGAGCGCCGCGGTCGATCAGGGTCGCCGGCTCGCGCTTGTCCTCATTCCCCAGATGGTTTTTCTGATCGCGGCCCCTGGCCTGGGATATCTCCTGGCCGCGCCGCCCTTTGCCACTGCTTTGCTCAGCCTTGGCGCGGTGGTGCAGGGTGTGATGTGTGCCGGGATCATGATCCTCGCCATGGCCGCGCTCGATCTTGTGGCGCCGGCGCTCACCAGGAAGGTCGCACAGACAAGCGTGCGCCTCATCCGCCTTGCCGGGATCAAGCTGTCCTGGCCGGCGATCCTGGTCATCGCCGCGGCGGCGGGCGTCGGGGAGGAAGCGTTTTTTCGCGGATTTCTTCAGGCGTGGCTGAGCCAGTCCCTGCCGCTCTGGCTTGCTGTCCTGATGGCATCGGCGGTCTTCACCGTGCTGCACTTTTATTCAGTGCTCTATATCGTGCTTGTGATGGGCATCGCCGTATTTCTCGGCATCGCTTATGCCGTCACGGAAAACATCCTGGTGGTGATCATCGCGCATGGCCTTTACGATATCTACGGCCTTTTCAGCGTACGGCGCGCGATGGACCATGGCGTTGGCATGGGCTCTAGCGGATTGATTTTGAGCGCTTTCCGGGCGGAAAACCGCATACACTTTTCCTGAAAGCGC
>CAYYTT010000192.1:0-7389 GCA_964474635.1 uncultured Alphaproteobacteria bacterium
TCCGCGATCAGGTGGTCAAGGGCATAGTCCTCCACGCGGGCCGGCCGGGTTGTCCCGCCGTAACCGCGCAGGTTCGGCGCCCACACCGTGTAGCCGGCCTCGGCGAGAAGGGGCATCTGGTGGCGCCAGGAAAAATAGGTCTCCGGAAAGCCGTGGAGGCAGAGAACCAGTTCCCGGCCCTCGCCCATCACGGCGGTCTCAAAGGTGAGCCCATTGGCCTCGATCCGCTCCATCCGCCAGGGCGTCCCGGTCCCATCTTGCGCCATCCCTGCCTCCCACTTTCGGCCAATGCGACCATCGTCTCGCAAGACCGCCCCACGCGGCCCCAGCGACACAATGGGCGCGAATGCCGCCAACCGCAATTTCACGGCTTTGGGGGAGGGTTGGCTTTCAAAAGCATGGCGGTTGACGGGTGCTGCGCGCCCAGGTCCCATTGTGCATATGTAAATCATATGGCGACACATAAGCCTGGAACGGGCCGAAAGGGTGAGGATGCGCGGGAGGGAACCGGGGGCTGAGCAGCCCTATTGGCCGGCAGGGCCATTCAAACTGAGGCTGCCTTTCGTTCATTTCCGCTTTGAACGGCCCGAGGCGATCCAGGCGGTGATCATGAGCGTGGTGGGGCTCGCGATCATTCCCCTGCTGGAGACCTATCTCGGCCTGCCCTATGACGCGGCCCTCGCCTGCGCGCTCATTGCCGGGTTCATCTACACCTTGCCGTCCCTGCTCGGCGTACCCCTGGCGGCGGGCTGGATCACACCGTCCATTCCCTTCGTGCTCATTTATCTTGGCGGCTTTGAGCCCGGGCTGGACGCCATCAAGGCGCTCGTCGCCCTGCAGCTGTCCATGGCGGGATTGTTTATCGTCCTGGGGCTGACGGGGCTTGGCGGGCGGCTTGTGAGCATTATTCCGCCCTCCCTCCAGGCCGGCATTCTGCTCGGCGCTGGCATCGCGGCCATCACCGGTGAGATCGCCGAGGGCGGGCGCCTTGCGGCCACGCCCATCGCGACCGGGGTCGGCGGTCTGGTAACGCTCTATGTGCTGTTCTCCGCGTCCTTTCAGAACTGGGCCACGCGGCACAGCTGGGCCAAGATCCTGTCCAATTACGGCATGGTTCCGGGCACGCTCATCGCCATCGCGGTGGGCTGCGCGGTGAGCGAATATCCAATCCCCGAGGTTCAGTTTGGTCTCACCCAGCCCGGATTCACTCAGCTTCTGGACTACCTGCCCTTCTCGGTGGGTTTTCCGGGCCCGGATGTGTTCCTGGTCGCGGCGCCGACGGCTTTGATTGCCTATATCATCGCCTTTGGCGACATCATCGTGGGCAAATCCATGATCGACCGGGTGGATGCGCAGCGCCGGGACGAGCATATCGAAATCAGCGTGGACCGGGTCCATCTCGTCACGGGCATCCGCAATCTGCTCCACGCCCTCTTCGCGCCGCTGCCGAGCCTGGCCGGCCCTTTGTTCACTGGCATCATGGCCACCATCGCGGAACGCTATCGCCAGGGCCGGGGGGCCATGGACTCCATCTATTGTGGGCTGAACACATATTACATCGTTGGGGCACTCTGCTTGTTCTTCCTGCCCATCATCACGTTTTTCCGGCCCTTCCTGCCCATTGCCCTGTCCATCACTTTGCTGGTTACGGGCTTTGTCTGCATCCAGATCGCCGTTGAGAAACTCAAAAGCCCGACCTCCGTCGGCGTGGCGGGCGGCATGGGCGTGGTCCTTGCCGCCACGGATGCCCTTATTGGCCTTGGCGCAGGCGTGGTGCTCTATGTGCTGCTGGAGATGGGGAGCGCGCGGAAAGAAGATGTCGGCGTGGCCGCCTTAGAGGCAAAAGGCGGCACACGCACAGACCCATAAGAGGCCGCGGGGGTGCCATAAAAGCCTGGCGGTGTGGACGGGGCGGATCCCCGTCCAGCCTTGGGGCCGTTATCCGTGTCTGGGCCTTAACGCCGATGGACACGCACGGGCACGTCCGAGTAGCCAAGCACGAAATTCGAGGCCACGCGGACCGGCTCTCCGACGAGTTCAATATCGCGGAAACGGCGCATGATCTCTTCCCAAAGCAGGCGGATTTGGAGTTCGGCGACCCGATTGCCCATGCAGCGGTGGATACCGAAACCGAAGGACAGGTGGTGGCGCGCCTTGCTCCGGTCGATGATGAACTCATCCGGCATCAAGATGGCTTCCTCGTCCCGGTTGCCTGAGACGTACCACATGACCACCCGGTCGCCCTTGCGGATCTGCTTGCCCCGGAACTCCACGTCCTGCAGCGCCGTGCGCCGCATATGGGCGAGCGGTGTCTGCCAGCGGATGATTTCCGACACCATGTTCGGGATGACGGACGGGTCCGACTTGAGCAGGGCATACTGGTCCGGGAACTGATTGAGGGCCACCACGCCGCCGGAAATCGAGTTGCGGGTCGTATCGTTGCCCCCGACGATCAACAGGATCAGATTGCCGAGGAACTCCAGCGGATCCTTCCGCATGTCCTTGGTGCCCGGGTCATGGGCCATGAGGGAGATGAAATCGAATTTCTGCGGCTGGCTCGCCCGCTCCTGCCACAGGCGCGCGAAATACTCCAGGCACTCGCGCAGCACCTCTTCGCGCTTGGCCATGTCCGCACCCGGAGAGCCTACGGTTTCGGAGGTCGTGGCCATGTCGGACCAGTAGGGCAGCAGGTGACGATCCTCGAACGGAAAATCGAACAGGGTCGCCAGCATCTGGGTGGTCAGTTCCTTGGAGACCCATTCGACCCAGTTGATGGTCTCGCCCGCGGGCAAGCTGTCGAGGATGGTGCCCACGCGCTGGCGGATCAGGTCCTCAAGTTCGCTGAGACGCTGGGGTCCGACGGCCGGCTGTACGGCCTTGCGCTGCACATCGTGGACCGGCGGGTCCTCGGCAATGAACATGGGGGTGACGAAGTCGACCGGGGCATCGCCAATGACAATATCGCGCTTTGACGAAAAGACCTGATGGTTGGAGTCGACCGCCACGATGTCGTTGAATTTCGTGATCGACCAATAGGGCCCGTGGGCGCTTTGCGGGCAGTAATGGACCGGATCTTCCTCGCGCAGGCGTCGGAAATAGTCGCCGTGCCTGTTGTGCTGGAACAGCTCGACTTTCGACACATCAAGGGTCTCAAGCGGCAGGCTCCAGGGATCGGGAATGTTTGGGCTCTGGCTGTCGGTCATTGCGCGCGTCCTCGCCATTGGCGTCCGGCTCCTTCCGCACTCCCCGTGCATTCGGCCGGCGCAAGTCCCATGGCGGCGCGCGGGCCCCGGACGTCTTTTCGTTGCATGGCAATCGTAGGCCGGGATTTTCGGCTTGGCGAGTCCCCGCCAGACGCCTGTCCATGGGGGTATGCCGGCGGCAGTTAGATGTCAGAGGGCGGTCCACACGGGCACCGGGTTCGCCCGCCCTTTCAGCATCTGAGGCCCCCGCGCCTCAAAGCCCCCCAGCAGGCCATCGGCCTCCTCTGGGCTTTCCCGGCGCACCGCATCCACCAGCGCTTCAGAGACGGCGGCCCGCACATTCAAGGTCCGCGTTTCGGTCTCCAGGCGGCTTGCCACATTGACCGTATCGCCGAGCACGGCAAATTCCATGCGTCGTTCCGTGCCAATATCGCCGATCACAACGGGGCCATAATGGAGGCCGGCAGACAATATGAGGCCGGACTCGGGATGATCCGCTGACGGCGCAACACCATTTTCGAAATCCGTCAGGATTTGGCGCAGGCATTTCAGCGCCCGACTGGCATCGCGCGGTCCCGGATCCGGCGTTCCGAAGGTGGCCATCAAGCCGTCACCGATGAACTTGTCGAGGGTTCCCTGGTGCTCGAAGACGGCCTCTTCGAGCCGGGCATGCATGTTGCGCAGGAGGGCGATCACGTCACTGGACGTATGGCGCTCTGACCAGGCCGTGAAGCCGCGCAAGTCAACGAACAGAACCGCCGCGCGCTGCTCGCGCACCTCCTCCAGGCTCCGGTCCCGCCGCGCGAGCCGCTCCACCGTCGCGGGCGGGAAATAACGCGCCAGGTTGGAGCGATCCCGTTCCACCAAGGCCTGTTGCAAGGCCAGGCCGCGCGAGCGGGCCACGATCATGGACAAAAGGGCGGCCATGATCAGGAGCAGAACGACATTTTGAAATGCGACACCAAGATCAACCGTAGTCGGACTGGTCATGGCGTCGAGCACGGCGGCGGTATCGTCATCATCCATCATGTAGATGACCTTCGCCTCCGGCCGGGTCGCGAGCCAGGCCACACCGCTCGCCCAGGACGCCGCCGCCACGAAACCGCCCCACAGGACAAGTCGTGGACGGAAGGAAAATGCCAGCGCCACCAGCAAAACATGCATGTACACGACATTGTCGAAATGGAGCGCGATCTGGTCGGGAAAGGCCTTACGCTCCAGGGGGTTTTGATTGAGCAAGGTGAAGCCCATGAAAGCGAACTCCGCCGCCACCACGGCAAAGCCATGCCAGACCCGCCTCCAGGGCTTGTAGAAGGCCCATATCTGCACGAACCCGGCGGAAATGAAGAGAGCAATAAGGACGTGATAATAGAGGACGGCGGGAAAGCCGACGACGAAGACCAGAAGGACCGCAATGGCGCAAAGCGCTACGGTTCGGCCCATGATGGCCAGCCGCAGTCCCGCATATTCTTCGGTCTTGAAGGCCTCGCGGACCCGCCCTTCGATCCGCGCGCCGGAAGGCCGCTCCAGACGTTCGGCGACTCTGGGCGGCAGACCGCCGGGATAAAGCGTGCCGAAAATGAGCCTCAGGGCGCCATTCATGACTTTGGAACCTTGTGCGGGTGAGGAAGCCCTTGCGGGATTGGTGACGACCCATCCGTGCGCCAATCACTGCCCCAATCATTGGCCTCGTTCAAGCTTGGGCCGGCTTTGACGACGCCGCGCCTTCCGTGCCATCACCACGCCCATCGAGTTTGCACAACATGGGATTGTCTGCGCCATGACCACACCCGTGGTGACCCGTTTCGCCCCTTCGCCGACCGGCTTCCTTCATATTGGCGGGGCCCGCACGGCCCTGTTCAACTGGCTTTATGCGCGCCATTGCGGCGGGCGCTTCGTGCTGCGCATCGAGGATACGGACAAGGAACGCTCCACCCGCGAAGCGGTGGACGCCATCTTCGAAGGGCTCACCTGGCTTGGGCTGAAGCATGACGGCGATCCCCTGTTCCAGTCCCAACGCGCCGACCGGCACCGGGCCGTGGCCGAAGAACTGCTCGCCAAGGGTCACGCCTATCGCTGTTTTGCCACGGCCGAGGAACTCGCCGAGTTGCGCGAGGCGGCCCGGGCCAAGGGCACCGCGTTTCGCTATGACGGGCGCTGGCGCGACCGGGACCCGTCCGACGCGCCCAAGGGCGCCGCGCCGACCATCCGCCTGAAGGCACCCAAGGACGGCGAGACGGTCATCAAGGACCATGTCCAGGGCGATGTGACCATCGGCAACGACCAACTCGACGATCTTGTCCTGCTGCGCAGTGATGGCACGCCCACTTACATGCTGGCGGTGGTGGTGGACGACCACGACCAGGACGTGAGCCATGTCATCCGGGGCGATGATCACCTCATCAACGCAGCCCGGCAGATGCAGATCATGCAGGCCAAGGGCTGGAGCGTGCCGTCTTACGCCCATGTGCCCCTGATCCACGGCCATGACGGGGCCAAACTGTCAAAACGCCACGGAGCCCTGGGGGTCGAGGCCTATCGGGACCTGGGCTACCTGCCCGAGGCCATGCGGACCTATCTCGCGCGCCTGGGCTGGAGCCACGGCGACGATGAGCTGTTCACCACCGAGCAGGCCGTGGAGTGGTTTGACCTTGCCGATTTGCGCGCCGCGCCGGCCCGGCTCGACCTGGAAAAACTCGCCCATGTGAACGCCCATTTCCTGCGCGGCGCGGACCCGGACCGCATGATCGATCTGATCCGCGCGCCCCTGGAAAAGGCTGCCGGTCGGGCCCTTGATGAGGATCTGCTGGGCCGGCTGCGCCGCTGCTGGGGACCGCTGACCGAGCGGGCGGACACGACCCATGCGCTCGCGGACCAGGCCGGCTTCCTGGTCGCCTCCCGGCCCATCGCGGTCGAGGACGCCTCCGCCAAGCACCTGAACGAGGAGAGCCGTGCCATGCTCGGCGATCTCGCCAAGGAGCTGTCAACCCTTGAGGACTGGAGCCTGGAGGGCGTCGAGGGCGCCGTGCGCGGCTTTGCCGACGCCAAGGGCCTCAAATTCGGCAAGGTCGGCCCGGCCCTGCGCGCGGCCCTCACCGGGACCCCGAAATCGCCGGGCCTGTTCGAGGTCATCTTTGCCCTTGGCAAGGACGAGACCCTCGCCCGTCTCGCCGATCAGACCCCTTGACGCATCCGGCGCGGACCTGGGCCCGGCGCGGCGCTCTGGCGGTATCGTGATGGTGACGAGGCGACCTGTAACCGCGTATACTGGACGAAAATACCGGGGTTCGGCTCCACGGATCCTTATACCCTTGGAATTAGCGTTGCGCGGGACCTGAACCGCTGCCGTTGCCATGGCATCGGACTGCGTACGCCTAAACGCTTTCACGGCCTGCGGCACCCCATGCCGGGCGCGCTTGCAGGCCAGAAATTGACTGACCAACAGACCGAGGATGCCATGCGATCAGTTCACAATCCGGGCAAAGAGGTGGGCAGCGCCGCCATCGAGCACAACGGCCGGCGCGCGGAGATGCCCGTCATGCGCGGCACCGTCGGCCCGGACGTGGTGGATATCCGCAAACTCTACGGCCAGACCGGCAGCTTCACTTACGATCCGGGCTTTGTGTCCACGGCAAGCTGCGAATCCAGCATCACTTACATTGATGGCGATGAGGGCGTTCTGCTGTATCGCGGCTATCCAATCGATCAGCTCGCGGAGCAGGGCGACTTCATGGAGACCTGCTACCTGCTTCTGTATGGAGATCTTCCGAACCAGGAGCAGATGGACTGGTTCAACAATGGTGTGATCTACCACACCATGGTCCATGAGCAGCTGAAGAAGTTCTTCGACGGCTTCCGCCGCGATGCGCACCCGATGGCCATCATGGTCGGCGTCGTCGGCGCCCTGTCGGCATTCTATCACGACTCAACGGATATCAACGATCCGCACCAGCGCATGGTCGCCAGTTTCCGCATGATCGCGAAAATGCCGACCATCGCCGCCATGGCTTACAAATACTCCATCGGTCAGCCGTTCGTGTACCCGAAAAACTCCCTTGGCTATGCGGAGAACTTTTTGCGCATGTGCTTTCATGTTCCGGCCGAGGAATATGAAGTGAGCCCGGTTCTGGCCAAGGCCATGGACCGGATTTTCATTCTGCATGCAGACCATGAGCAGAACGCCTCC
>CAYYTT010000193.1:0-7327 GCA_964474635.1 uncultured Alphaproteobacteria bacterium
GCCTGCGCGCCCATTCGGACGGCAATGAAGCCACCAGTCCGAACACGGCCTTTGTCTGGGCGGAACATTCGGTTTGGCCGCAGGATCCAGGCTTTACCCGGGCCCTCGCCGGTGGCATCACGACGCTACACATACTGCCGGGCTCGGCTAATCTTTTCGGCGGGCGCGGCGTGACCTTGAAAAACGTCTCCGCCCGGACGGTTCAGGGCATGAAGTTTCCCGGAGCGCCGTACACCCTCAAAATGGCCTGCGGCGAGAACCCCAAGCGGGTCTACGGCACGCGGGGGCGCTCCCCGGCGACGCGCATGGGCAACATCGCCAAGATCCGGGAAGCCTGGATCGCCGCGGACGCCTATCGCGACCAGTGGACCGGCTATATGGCGAAGGTGGAGGCCGGCGAGACGGCCAAGGCGCCCCGGCGGAACCTGACCAACGAGACGCTGATGGGCGTGCTTGAGGGTGAGATCCTGGTGCAGATGCATTGTTACCGGGCGGACGAAATGGCCGTCATGCTCGATGTGGCCAAGGAGTTCGACTACAAGATCACCGCGTTCCATCATGGGGTCGAGGCCTACAAAATCGCCGATCTGCTGCGCGAGGCGGGCACTTGTTCGGCCGTATGGGCGGACTGGTGGGGCTTCAAGCTGGAGGCCTATGACGGCGTGCGGGAAAACGCGGCCCTAATCGAGGCGGCCGGTGCCTGCGCCATCATTCACTCCGACAGCGATGTGGGCATTCAGCGCCTGAACCAGGAAGCCGCCAAGACCATGGCCGATGGGAACCGGATCGGTCTCGGCATCGACCGGGCGACGGCGATCCAGTGGATCACCGCCAACCCGGCCAAAGCACTGGGCATTTTCGAGGAGACCGGATCCCTTGAACCGGGCAAGGCAGGCGACGTGGTGCTGTGGTCCTCGGACCCCTTCAGCGTCTACGCCCAGGCCGAGAAGGTCTTCGTGGACGGCGCCCTGCTCTATGACCGGGACGACGCTGCATTGAGCCCGCGGACCGATTTCGAAATCGGTCAGATCGACAACGACCAGACCGGGGGGGCCGGCCAATGATCTCCATGCTGCGCAAAACCCTCTCTGCGGCGGGCCTTGCCCTCGCGCTCTGCCTGCCGGTTCTTATGGGCGCACCGGCCTTTGCCGACGGGCACCGCCCCGTGATCATTATTGATGCCACCGTGCACACCGTGGGCCCCCAGGGTGTGCTCACCGAGGGCGATGTTCTGTTTGCGGACGGGCGTATTCGGGCCGTGGGCACGGATCTTGAGATCCCGGACGGCGCACTCGTCATCGGCGGCGCCGGGACGCTCGTCACGCCCGGTTTTATGACGGCGGGCTCATCCCTTGGGCTCGTGGAGGTTTCGGCCGAAGCGAGCAACCGGGACAACCGGTCGGACGGCAGCGCCCCTTTCTCGGCCGCGCTTGACGTTGCACCGGCTGTCAACCCGAACTCGACCCTGATCCCTGTCACCCGGATCGAGGGCGTGACCCGGGCCATCACGGGCGCCGGCCCCAATGCGACGATTTTTGCGGGCATGGGTGCGGCGATCCATCTGGGCCATGGGCCCGACCTCGTCGTGAAGCCGCGCGTGGCCCAATTTGTCGCCTTGGGCGGGGGCGGCGCGCGGATCGCCGGCGGGACCCGGCCCCAGGCCTTCGCCGTGTTCGAAGAGGCCATTCGTCAGACCCGGGAACGCGAGGCCCGGCCGCTGCGCATCGGGCGCATGTCGAGCCATGAAGAGCCCATCATGTCCCGCCGGGATTTGGAGGCGCTGGTCCCGGCCGTGAACGGCACCATGCCCTTCGCGGTGGATGTGGACCGGTCGGCTGATATTCTTTGGGTGCTGAAGACGGCTCGCCGCTATGGCCTGCGCGTCATTCTGGTCAGTGCCGTGGAGGCCTGGATGGTGGCGGATGAAATCGCGGCGGCCGGCGTGCCGGTGGTTCTGCGTCCGTCCGACAATCTGCCCCAAAACTTTGAGGCCCTGGGCGCTCGGCTCGATGCGGCGGCCCGTCTGCACAAGGCCGGCGTGACCATCGCCTTGAGCGGGTTCGACACGCACAATGCCCGCCTTCTGCCCCAGCAGGCCGGTCTTGCGGTTGCCAATGGTCTGCCCCACAAGGCGGCATTGGAGGCCCTGACGATCAATCCGGCACGGATCTTCGGTATCGACACGGTCTATGGCTCCCTGGAGCCGGGCAAGGATGCCGATGTGGTGGTTTGGGACGGGGATCCGCTCGAGGTCACCTCCGCACCGCGCAAGGTGTTCATCCAGGGCAAAGCCGTGCCGATGGCCTCGCGCCAGACGGCGTTACGGGATCGCTACCGCAGCCTTGAGCGCCGCGCTTTGCCCTTTCAATACCGTTGACACGCACTTAACCGCTCACGGTTTAAGGGCGGCCCGCCCGATGACAGGCGCGGCCCGCTTTTTTTGTATCTCGTGCATCCAGTCTTTGCTCTTACACGGAGGGTTTTATGACCAGTGACCAGACCGGCCCATCCGACCCGCTTGCACCGGCGGCGTCCTCGGGCGAAACCCAGCGCCTGACTGGCTTTTTGGGGTGGATCGAGCGCACCGGGAATGCCCTTCCCGATCCCGTGCTGATCTTTGCGTGGCTGATGCTCGCCGTCGTGATCTTGAGCGCCATTGCCGCCGGGCTCGGCTGGTCGGCGGTCAATCCCGTGACCAACGAGGTAATCGCGGCCAAGAACCTGCTGACCGGCGAGCAGATCCGCTCCATCCTGGTGGACATGCCGGACACCTTCACGGGCTTTCGCCCCTTGGGTCTTGTGCTGCTGGTGATGCTCGGGGCCGGGGTGGCGGAGCGCTCGGGCCTTTTCAGTGCCGCGATCCGTGCCGGCGTGCGCCGGGCGCCCTTGTCCCTGCTTACGCCTGTGGTGGCATTCATCGCCATGATGAGCAATTTGGCGGCCGATGCGGCCTATGTGGTGCTGATCCCTTTGGCCGGTGTGGTTTACGCCGGCGCCGGACGCCACCCGGTCGCGGGCATCGCGGCCGCCTTCGCCGGGGTGTCGGGCGGGTTCACGGCCAATCTCCTGCCCGGCTCCCTCGATGCGCTCCTGTTCGGTATCACCCAGGAGGGGGCGACGATCCTGGTGTCAAGCTGGACGCCCAACATCGCCGGCAACTGGTTCTTCATGGCGGTTTTGCTGCTGGTTTTCATGCCGGTTGTCTGGTTCGTCACGGACCGGATCATCGAGCCGCGCCTGGGGGCCTGGTCGCCCTCGGGCGAGGCGGCGGAGGCCACCGGAACGCAGGACGGTACCTTGCGCCAAGAGGAGGTCAGCGGTCTGCGCATGGCGGGCCTCGCCGTCCTGGGCATCAGCCTTCTTTGGGCATATATGGGATTTGGACCAGGCGCACCCTTGCGCGATGACAGCCTCGGCGAAGTCTACGCGCTCCAGCCCTTTTACCGTTCCCTGATTGCTTTTTTCTTCCTGCTGTTTCTCGGCGCGGCCATCGCCTATGGCGTCACGGCCCGGACGATCCGCAGTCACCGGGATGTGGTGGACATGATGACGGGCTCCATGGGCGCGATGAGCTATTACATCGTGCTCGCCTTCGTGGCGGCCCATTTCGTGGCATTCTTCGCCCAGTCCAATCTGGGCATCATCTTGGCCGTGCAGGGGGCGCAGCTTTTGAAGGCCAGCGGATTGCCAGGGCCTTTGCTGCTCGTTGCCGTTGTTCTGTTGACCGCGAGCGTCAATCTGTTCGTGGGCTCGGCGAGTGCAAAATGGGCGTTTCTGGCACCAATCCTGGTGCCGATGCTCATGCTGCTGTCCATCAGCCCAGAGATGACCACGGCGGCCTTCCGGGTGGGCGACAGCGCCACGAATATCATCACGCCGCTGCTGCCGTACTTTCCGCTGATCCTGACCTTCTGCCAGCGCTGGCAGCCCGATTTCGGTCTGGGCTCATTGATGGCGGTGATGCTGCCTTACAGCCTCTATTTCATGGCCTCTGGCCTCGTCGTCACGATGCTGTGGGCCTTGTTGGGTCTGCCGCTCGGGCCCAACGCGGGCATCGAGTACAGCCTGCCGCAATAGGCGAAGGTGAATAAATAAGAGGCCGGAGCGTGGGCTGCACGCTCCGGCCGTTCTTTGAGTAACGGGTGAGAAAACCGGATCAATCTGAATTCAGCGCGCCGTTGCCTTGTGTTTTTTGCGCCTCTGGGTCGCTCCGCTTCGCTCGCGACGACAGGGGGCGGTGACTGCTGCTGTCACCCCCGGATCTCCACCTGGCGGGCTTCGCGGGCGAGGACCGTTTGACCGTCATGGATCGTCACGGTGCCCGTATAGGTGCCGCGCGGCCAGCCGAGCAAAGGCCCCCTGCGGCCTGCCCAGGTGATCCACTGGGCCTTTGGGCGGTCCACCCGATCCGCCTCATGTTCCAGAACCACATTGCCGTCCGGGCCTTTGATCTCGATATGGATAATGTGTTCCGGGCGCAGGCTGATCACGCGGACCCAAAACAGGAATACGGGGCTGGCCGCCGGAATGATCGGCGACGACCGGCTGTCCAGATTGACCCCTTCCTGGGATACGGGCTGTCCGGAAAATCCGCTGCGGAACAGTTTCACCGGGCGATAGGCCAGCCGTTCGGCGACGGCGTCGCGCCACAGGCCTTGGCCCGGTGCCGGCGCCGCGCAGCTTTCGCGGCCCGCAAGGCCCACAAAGGGATCGACGATCTGGTCGCCCTTGCGCACCACCAGGTGCAGGTGGGGGTATTGGGTGAGACCCGACATGCCGACCTGGCCAAGCACGGTGCCGGCTTGCACCTGCTGGCCGGACTGCACGGCGACGGTGCCGACCTTCATGTGACAGTACTGGGTCGACCAGCCGTCCCCGTGCTCGATGAAAACGCCGTTGCCACATTCGCGGTTGCGCACGGCCTCCCGGTCGATGGTGCTCACGTCCACGTCCGGTACGCCGTCACGCACGGCCTTAACGGTGCCGGCCGCGGACGCGAGCACGGGCACGCCCTGGGCCATGGTGGTGCGATCCAGGATGCGAATATCGGTGCCATTGTGGTTGGCGTAGGTCTGGGTGCCGCAGACATAGTCGGTGGTCGGGTCCTCGCCCCAGGCCACGTAATTCTGAATGACGCAGTCCTGACCGGGTGAACAGGCGACGGGAAAGGCAAGTTCGAAGGCCCGGGCGGCCGGGGCACCCATGAGTGGGATGAGGGCCGCCGCCAGGGCCAGCAGGGCCATGGCCTTCGCGATGGTGGGGCGCCCGCCGCGTTCCGCGGGCGCCATGCCGTTTCCCTCTTGCCTGGTCCTCATGGGCTGCTGTCCTCCGTCTTTGCTGCCGGGGCCGCTTGCGCGCTTTCGCCCGTGTCCGCCGCACCGCCATTGCGCCCGCCGACGAACGACCAGGAAAAGGCGAAACGCCGATCGAGCGGATGACAGAATAACCCGCGAATGAGGACATAGAAGATGGGCGTGAAAACCAGACCGAAGAGGGTCACGCCGATCATGCCGAAAAAGACCGCCGTTCCAAGGGCCTGGCGCATTTCCGCGCCCGCGCCGGAGGCCAGGACGAGCGGCACCACACCCAGAATGAAGGCAAAGGACGTCATCAAAATGGGCCGCAGGCGCAGCCGCGCGGCCTCCTCGGCGGCCTGGAAGCGATCCGTGCAGTCCTTTTCGCGGGCCTTGGCGAATTCCACAATCAGGATCGCGTTTTTCGAGGCAAGGCCGATCAGCACGATAAAGCCGACCTGGGTCAGGATGTTGTTGTCCATGCCCCTCAGATTGACGCCCGCGACGGCGCTGAGCAGGCACATGGGCACGATCAGCAGCACGGCGAAGGGCAGGGTCCAGCTTTCATACTGGGCCGCAAGCACCAGGAACACGAAGACCACCGACAGGCCGAAGACGGCGAGGGCCGTGTTGCCCTGCTGGCGCTGCTGGTAGGACAGCTCGGTCCATTCATAGCGGATGCCCGGGGGAAGGATCTGCTCGGCCAGCGCCTCCATGCGCAGGAGGGCGTCCCCCGAGCTGTACCCCGGCGCCGTATCGCCGATGATGGCGGCGGAGGGATAGAGATTGTAGCGCGGCACGCGGGACGGGCCCGTAATGGACTGGAACGAGGCCACCGAGCCGATGGGCACGGTCTCGCCATTGTCATTCCGGGTCCGCAAATGCAGCACGTCTTCCGGGTCGTCGCGGAATTCATCGTCCGCCTGGGCCGTTACGCGGAAGGTGCGGCCCTGGAAATTGAAGTCGTTGACGAATGTGGAGCCAAGATAGACCTCGAGTGCTTCGAAGACGCGCTGGGCCGGCACGCCGAGCATTTCGGCGCGGGTCCGGTCGATGTCGAGAAAGAGCTGCGGCGTGTCGGTCTCGAAAAAGGTGAACACGCTGCGCAGGCCCGGGTCCTCGTTGGCCGCCGCGATCAACTCTCCGACGGCGCCGGCGAGCGCCTCAGGCCCCAGGCCGCGACGGTCCTCGACCATGAGCTTGAAGCCGCCGGCATTGCCGATGCCGCGCACCGGCGGCGGCGGAATGGCGACCACAAAGGCTTCCTTGATTTCCGACAGGCGCCCGCGCAGATCGTTCAGGATCCCGTCATAGGTCAGCCCTTCGTGGTCGCGTTCTTCGAACTCATAAAGGGGGGTGAAGATGCTGGCAGCGTTGGTGGCATTGGTGCCGTTGGCCCCGTCAAAGCCCGTGAAGGCCACCGCATGCTCAATGCCGGGCGTGCCTTCGATGATCTCCACGGCCTCGCGCACCACCTCGTCCGTACGCGCCAGGGACGCGCCCGGGGGCAAGCGCATCACGACGATGAAATAGCCCTGGTCCTGGGCGGGGATGAAGCCGGTGGGCGTGCGCTGGAACTGCACCACGGTGAGCAGGATAAGGCCCGCATAGATGACGAGGGCAAAACCACCGATGCGGATCAATCGGGCAACCAGGGACGCGTAACCGTTCTCGGCCTTCGTGAAGGCGCTGTTGAACAGCCGGAAAAACGCCTTGAGCGGACGTTCCCAGAAGGCCGGTTTCTTCTCCGTATCTTCGGCCGTGAGCAGCAGCGCCGCGAGCGCGGGGCTCAAGGTCAGGGAGACGAAGGCGGAAATGACCGTCGCCACGGCGATGGTCAGGGCGAATTGGCGATAAAACTGGCCCGTGATGCCCTCCAAGAAAGCCGCCGGGATGAACACCGCCGAAAGCACGAGCGCGATGGAGACAAGCGCGCCGCCCACTTCGTCCATGGTCGTGTGCGCGGCTTCGCGCGGGCTTTGCCCCTCCCGCAGGTTTCGCTCCACATTCTCGATCACCACGATGGCGTCGTC
>CAYYTT010000194.1:0-7268 GCA_964474635.1 uncultured Alphaproteobacteria bacterium
AACGGCGCGCCAAGGTGATCAGCGCCGAAGGTGAAGAACAGGCGGCCCAGAAGCTCGTTGAGGCTGCCACCACACTTGCCCATGAACCCGGCGCCATGCAGCTGCGCTACCTGAGCGCCCTGCAGGAAATCGCCAACGACCGCAGCAATACAATCGTGTTCCCCTTCTCCCTGGAGACCATGGCAAAGGTGATGCAGGACAATCGCGGCTGAGGGTAACCACAGCTCACCGTGTGCTGACGGTCACCTGAAGGGTGTCCTTGTACGGACCGGCGAGGGCCCGGTCCGTCGATCCGATGATCACCTGAACATCAACGCGTCGTCTGCCGGTCCGGCCCCGATCCGCCGGCAGACGCAAGGGCCCCGGGCCGCCATGGACCTGGCCGTCGACGCGCAGGCGATAGGGCACGGTGCTTGCCGGCCCTGCGCCCAGCCTATGCAGGGCACCGCCGCCTTCCGACGAAATCATGACCGTAACGGCGCGATTGGCCCGAATGTCGAGGCCAAAGCTGCGCCGCGCGCCCTCCCTGAGGATCCCAAAATCCAGGGTGGGGGCGAAAGCACCGAGCGCCCGTCGGCTTCCGTCGATATCAAAGCGCGCCTCGAGGGCCTCCGGGACGTCAAACACAAACCGTGTGGTGAGGGTCTCAAGGCGCCGACGCCCGGCCGGATCGAGCAGTGACACTCGCACCTCGTCCGTGTACCGACCCGGGGGCACGGTCTGACCCTGGTCTACGACGATGAAATAAGTCAGCACCGTGCTGGCACGGCGTCCACGCGCCGCGCCGCGCAGCAACTCGGCCGGCTGGGCGCCCGGAACATCCCGCAAACGGACCGTGCCGCGCCGGTCCGGACTGAGCCGGTAGACCAGGCTGCCCTGACCATGGCGGGCCATTCGCAGGCCCGCTCCGTCCCGGGCGGAGGAAAAACCAACAACAAAGGGGCAGTCCGGACGTGCCGCCGTGACGGTCACGGTCACCGGGAAGGCCTGCTGGCCGGCGGCGAACACGCCATAGGCCTCACCGGCAAAAACATCAACCTGCCCCGGGTGCTGCAGGCGCCCGTCGCAGGCTGCCCGCGCCGGGCCGGTCGTGAGGCTTACAACGCCGGCCAGAATGACCAGAAAAGCCGTCCATATGGTCCCCTGGCGCATCATGGGGCGATGTCCCCATCCGGTACGAGCGTCAAGGTGCCGGCCCGGACGATCCCGGCCTCGTCCTCGGCGATTTCGATGTCCGTCTGCGGATGGCCCAGGATTGCAAGGCCAACGCGGTAGCGGCCCGGTGTGATGCCGTCGACGGCAAGCTGCCCATCCCTGTTGGTGAAAAAGGAGTGCTCTTCTCCGGCTGCGGGACCGTCCAGGCGGGTGAGCGTGCCGGCCTTGAGGCTGTAAGCGGCGCCGTCTGCGCCCACAAGGCGCGCCATCAAAATGACGCTGGCCCCGGTTCCAGCCGTCACAACCAGCCCTGAGCGGGCGGCTGGGCGCAGAAACGGTCGGGCATCGCCCAGGTCCTGGCCGATGGCAAGGTCCGGCGCGTCCAGATTAATCTGTTGCAGGGCGTGATCGTTCAGTCCGGGAACGACCAGGGGGCCAAGGCCGTCCGTGCGCGCCAGATACGCATCATCGGCCGGGTTTACAACAATGGGCGTGTCCGACAGGCCGGGATGGCGGCGCACCAGGGCAAAGCTGCCCGTGACGGGGCGGCCCATGCCAAGACTTGTCCCGGCGCCGGCCAGACTGAAGCCAAGCGCCGCGCTTGCCCGGCCCCGGGTCGGCCGTGGGCCGCCCTCCGGCGCATCGGGGGCGGCCCTCGTGGCCGACACCAGAAGGCTTGCCTCGCCCCGCTGATCGACGAAGCGGCTGTCCAGGTCCACGGTGTCGCTTTGGCCCGCCCTTGTGTAGCCGAGCCCCGCGGACCAGTCCCGCACGGGGCGTCGCGGCCGCCGCGACCAGCGCGCCCGGTAGATATCATCGGGCCAGGACGCGCTCACATCGGCGGTGTGGCGGGCACCGAAGGCAAATGACAGGGCAAGGCCGAGCGATGCCTCGCCAGCACCGGCGCGCACGCCCAGGCCCGACAGCAGATCCATGGTCACACCGGTCCCGAAACTGCGCTGTACGCTGAAGGAAAAGTCGCTCTCGCGGGCACCGGAGCGCTCAAAAGCGCCCCGGCCAGTCAGGTTCAGGCCCCAGGCCTCGTTCAAGACCGTGGAGACACGGCCCGCCACATCAAAGGCTTCATCATTGCGCGGATCAGGGGCCGGATCGGTGCTGAACCCCACATAGCGCCGGCTGGTGTAGCCAGCCGTTACGCCCAGATCGATCTCCGCACCGAGCGCCCGGCGGGCCAGGGACGGCAAATCCCACTGGAGCGCGGCGCTGGCACCGTCTTCAGGCCCGGCCCGGCTCCATTCCGCCAGCATCCCCAGATTGCCGGCCCGGGTTGCCACTCCGATCTGACCGCCCAGATTGAGCCGGCTCCGGGCCGCCTGCACGCCGGCGCCAAGGGTCAGGGCGTCCGTGATGCCCTGCCGGTGAAAGCCGCTGATCGCCCATCGCTCCGTATCGACCGATTGGTAGGCATCATCCGCGCGGCTTTCAAAGCCGAGGGCGGCGCCGAAGTCGCGTTCGCCCGCGCCCAGGAGGCCGGGATCGAAAAAGAGCGCAAGGCGCAGGAGTTGCCGGCTGTCCCGATCGTCCGTGATGCGCAGATCGAAGTCGTTCGCTCCCACCTGGAGCGGCAGATCGGTAATGCGGTAGCGCCCCGGCGCGAGTGAAAATGTATCGATGATCCGCCCGCCCGTCAGGACATCGACCACGCTGGGACGCTCCAAGGTGACAAGGCGGCTGCCCCGGGGCCGGAAGGGCCGTTCGGGCTGCACGTCGAACTCCCGCGCGGCGGCTACACCGACGAGCCGGGGCGCGCCTTGCAGGCCGGCCGTGGCCACGGTGATATCGCCGGCCTGAACGCGGAGCCTTGATGCCACCGCGTCATGGAAGAGGCGCAGGCGGAGCAGGCGCGCCGATTGCTCCGCATCCGACCTGTAGTCGGCTTCGGCCTCCAGCACCGGGCCGAAGACGCGAAAGGCGGCCTCTGCCTGGGCCGTGAAGGCCGCCGGGGGCTGAACGGGCAGCGTTTCGTCCCAGGAGACCTCCACGCCGCCGCGCAGATTGATCACTGTGCTTATGGATTTTGGACGCAAAGGTGCCGGCGGTTTCAGACGCGGCGGTGCAAGGGATATGTCGAGCACCTTGAGGAGGTCCCAGGGCACATCGAGACCAAGCGCGACACTCACGGGGTCATAGGTGAGCGTGATTTGGGCGCTGGCCAGTTGTGCAGGACTGACGGTGCCCTCTGGCGCCTCGATGTCATCGAACACGGACAGGGCATCGGCCACGAGGACCTGGGCCAGAGCCTCGCGCAGATCCGCTTTGGAGACCAGGATCGGGTCCGCCGGTCCGCGGACCGTGACCTCGGCCAGCCCAAGCTCGTAAATCAGGAATTTCACCGGCGCCTTGAAGGATTGGGCGGCCGGTTCGGCCTTGGCGCCAAAGACCTTCTGAAAAAGGTCGGAGGCGGACTGTGCCTTCGCGTCCAGGGGCGCGAGGAGAGCGAGCGCAAGGATCCCCATCAGCGCCCAGGCCCATGGCCGGAAGGCAGGCACGGCAAACCCCGGCACGCCATGGACGCTCAGCGGTCCGTATAATCAAGGGCGAGGGTCACGTCTCCCGGTGCGGGACGGTTCTGGCCCATAAGGGGAATGCGGAAGATGCGCGTGTGCTCCGCCAGGACAACCGACCCGCTGACATCGCCAATATCGTCCGGTGTGAGCGTGAGCACCGGCTTGCCGCGCCGTGTCGCCTTTAAGGTCAGATTGCCCAAAGCGACCCGCGCATCGCCCCGGTTCGTCACCTCGAAATGCAATTCGGCCGCTTGGCCCGCGCCGGAAATGGCCGCATTCTCCACTCGCAGGCGCGGGGCGGTCCCGTCGGGCCGCACATAGAGCGAGGCCACATAGCGCACCAGAAGGCGCATGCGCCCCCCGTCCCGTTGCCCGTCCTCCAGGTCGATGGGCAATTGTTCCGCAATGATGCGGAACGCCTTTTCGCTCTTCAGGCGCCCGCCCAGCCATTGCAGGCGTACGGCCTGCTCGTTTCCTGGCATGAGAATGACCTGGGACGGAATGATCAGAATGCTGTCCTGGGCCGGCGTCAGGGTGTCCGCGCCGTCCTGTGTCATGGTGCGGTGGAAGGCCGTCAGTTCCACCGCCGCCGGAGTTTGCGACGCGTTTTGTAGCACCACCGACCCGGTTGCTCCGCGCCCCGTCGGCGTCAGGGTCACTTCGATGGGCGACATCTTGAAGGCGGCGGCGGGCACGGATGCCAACAGGGCACAGGCCATCATGACAAGGGCCAGGGCCAGGGGCCCCGGGCCGCACAGGCGCAAGCGTGTCTCGATCTTGTTGGCCTGTCCCGTCATGGCTCCCAATCCTCGCCCCGATACCCTCACCAACCGTCAGTATGGCGAGGCAGTCTTAACGGGGCGCGAACCACGCGCCTCGGCGTGGTCCGCGCTCACGGTCCCGATGCGGACCGATCAGCGGGCCTTGATCTCGACCGTGATGGCGTCGGCGTAGTCGCCGGCCACCCGGGTGTTGCTGGCCGCCACATTGACATAGAGGTCGTAGTTTTCCCGGAACTGTGCGTTGTTGCGGCGCAGGCTCAGGGTGTTGTTCAGCGCCTTGCGGTTCTGGTTGTCGTAATTGATCGTGTAATCGATCGTGTCGTTGTCCTTGTTCTTCAGCTTGCCCTTGTTGGAGGACGCGAAGCTGATCGTGTAGCCGTCGTGGTCGTTGCAGTGCTCCTCCACCGAGGCGACCTTCTTGGCCGTCTCGCCGCCGACCAGATTGAGGTTCGCATTCAGGTCCGTGACGCTGACTTCGCACACGGCGGCAACGGATCCCTTCAGTTCGACCTTACCGGTGGTGCCGGCGGCCTGGGCGGCCGGTGCAAAAGCGATGGCGGCGAATGCGGCGGTGGCGGCAGCGGCGGCGATCAGGGTCTTGCTCATGGATCCGTCTCCAATTTGGCTCTTGGCGTCTGGGGCGTTCTTGCCCGTGCCATGCCCCTTTAGTCGCAAGACGGGTGCCAATCGGGGTAGTTCGGAGGAAATGACCTGGAAATGACGGAATAGCTCGATTATTCCGCTTAAGGATAATGGGTCGGTAATCTTAATTGAGGAAGTCTTGACCCATCGTGTCCGTGGCGCTGGGCAGCTTCTGCCGGCAAGTTTTGCACGGGCCGTGTCGCCTGGATCTTCTGGGCGTTAAGATCGGGCATTTCAGCCCTTGTGGAGACGGGTGAATTTCTGCAGGGCGTCGAGGGTCTGATCGCTGACATGGTGTTCCATGCCCTCAGAGTCGGCAAAGGCGACGGTCTCGTCCACGCCGAGGGCCAGAAGAAAATCATAGACGATTTCGTGGCGCCGGCGCGCTTCGCAGGCAAGGGCGCGGCCCGCATCGGTGAGGAAAATGGAGCGGTAGGGGCGGGCTTCCACGAGGCCCTGGCGCTGCAGGCGCTGAACGGTCTGGGTGGCGGTGGATTTGCTCACGCCCAGGGAGTCCGCCAAATCCACCAGGCGGGCCTCGCCCTGGGTTTCGATCAGATCCTCGATCAGCTCCACATAATCCTCCGCCAGCTCCGTCTGATGGGCTTCGCGGATCCGCTGGAAGGCGGCGGCTCTCTTGGCGGGGTCGCGGAACAGTCTGGGCACCGGCGGGACTCGTGCTTGATCAAAGGGTTGCCCCAGTGCTAGCACCCTTCCGCCGGCGACGGGGACTGAAATGCCTTTAGGGCATCCCTATGAGGGTTTGGGAAGGCTGGGGACCGGTGCGCAGGGCCAGTATTACGCGATCCGCAGGGCAGGGGCTTCAAAGCGCTCGGCAAGGCCCTGGAGGGTGTTTCGGCGGGCCTGGACGGCCGTGCCCGCGTCGATCTCCAGATCCGCGCAGATCGACTGCCAGCGATAGACCCAATCATGGCGCAGGAGGCAATTGACGATCCCGGCCGTACGAATGCGCTTCAGGCGCGCCGGGTCGGCGTCCAGGGCCGCAATGCGCTCCGCCACGGCCGCGTCATCCCAGGGGGCGGCGATCACCGCGTCGGGCCAGTCGAAATGATCGTCCATGCAGGCGTTGCGCGGGGCATCGCCGATCATCACCGTGCCGGCGGCCGCGGCTTCGTAGAACCGGTGTCCGACTTCCTCCGCGCCCTTGGTCTTGTCCGGCTCATCCGCGTTGGCCCGGTTGGTGATGGCAAACTTGCTGCGCTTGAGAAGCTCCGCATACATCCGGCGGTGATCCGCCGGGTCATTCGTCATGGGTTTGGCCACCGTGTCGTGGTGGTAAAAGAGGCCGCTGTCCTGTGCCGCCGCCTTCAAGGCCCCGTGGGTGACCGGCGAGCGCCGACCGATGTTAAGAACGTCGATGGCGCGCGGCGGTGCCGAAGGCGTGGGCGCGAAAAGCGCCGCATCAACGCCGAAGGGCAGAAACTTCACGGGCCGGCCGGTCAGTTCGGCCATGGGCTCCACGGAATGCAGTGTGCTGACATAGATCATATCGAACTGGCGCAGGGGCTCGACCACATGGGGCTCGCGCATCACCCGGTGGGCCCACACTTCCGGAATATAGGCCGCAAGCGCGCCGCAACAGTCACGCAAGCCCACGATATCGTCCATCACCACACTGAAACCCGGCGCCGGCAGGACGGCGAGGAACAGGTCATAGGCACCGCGCGCCCGGCAGGGAGACAGGGGCGGCGGTGTCAGGGCGGCCGCAACGCGTGCGTTGCCCGTAGCCCGCGCCACCAGGGATTTGAACTTCCGGCGCACGGGCAGGCGCGGCGTGGGCAGGGGGAGCATGTCCACCTGGGCCCACTCGCCGATCAAATCTTCAAATTCATAAAAGGCAGTCGCCGCAAGCCACCGAACCTGGTCGCGATGAGACAGAAGCAATATGCGCGGTTGCGTTTGACCCACGTCCCAACCCCCAAAATATGACATTTACTGCCAAGCGGCGCGGCACTTTGCCATCCGCCAGACTATAGTCGTTTGATTGCCATACTTTTGATGGGCGGGCAATCGACGGGCTGCGGAGTGAAGGAATTGTAGGAAAAGCCTTTTCTTCCCTTCATTTGGTGTAATCACGGCCCGTTGCTAGTGTAATAAGCGCCGAGTAAAGATGATAAATTCTCTTTTGTTTCCAGGCTCT
>CAYYTT010000195.1:0-5702 GCA_964474635.1 uncultured Alphaproteobacteria bacterium
CGTCTTTTTCGACCCGGTCACCATTGACGATCACGTAGCCGATATTGTCGTCGTCATGGGCGCCGCCATTGGGCTGGTTTGAGAAGATCTCGATGATCGATTCTTCTTCGCCGTCGTTGTCCACGTCGGCATAGGTGATCGAGATATTGGCCGTGTGGCCGTAGATCTGGATTTTGTCACCTTCGGCCTTGCGGTAGTCGGCGATGGTGTCCGTGCCGGTCCGGTCGATCCAGTGGTCATGGACATTGTCGTTCTCGCCGGCCACATCGCCCCAGTCGATCCGGCCATCGCTATCGGTGTGCTTGGCGATGATGTCGGCCTTGGCGTTGATGTAGCCCTTGATCAGGAACGTATCGGCGCCGGCACCGCCCACCAGGAAATCGTCGGCGACGAAGGGCTGGTTCGGGTAGAGCGTCTGCGTGGTCTGGTTAATCTCTTTATTGCGGCCCGCGTTCGGATTGTAATTTTGTCCGACCTGGGGCTCACCGGCGTCGGAGCCGGCAATCAGCACATCATCGCCGTCGCCGCCGAACAGAACGTCCGAACCGCGCTGGCCGTCGAGCACGTCGTTGCCGTCGCCGCCATTGATAATGTCGTTTCCGTAACCTGCATTCAGAACGTCAGCACCCGAGCCGCCATTAATGGTGTCATCGGAGGACGTGCCGTTTTCGTAGGTGTTCATTCTTTAACTCCCGGTAAGGATCGTGCGCGGTTGCGATCCGTGTGCGGTCTGTCGAAAAAAACTGGTCGGGGCATGCGAGACCCCGACACCTGCGCCCCTTATCCTCCGGGTCCAAAGGGCGGTCAACGTTGTAATCATGAAATTTAACAAATGTTACGATGGCTTTTGCCTCAAAATTTTAATCATCTTGTCGCGATGAAAGTTAAGAGTTTCTGAAAATCTGAGTCATAAAGACTTAAATATGGCGTTCTGATGTATTCAGGTCAGTTGTTACAGTGTCTGTCGATATTTCGGTCGAAGCCCGACATGGCAGCGTTAATCTGTCCATATTGTAAGGGTTGGGGCATGGATCTTTACTGCAATAGGCAGACTGCGGGCACCGGCCTTCTCTTCGCGGTGGTGACGGCAACCGGCGCGCCTCGATCCTGATCCAGCGCGCTTCGATCCTGATAAGGAGGGCTTTGTGGGCCGTGTTCCGTCAGCCCGCGCCCTGGTCGAAGGGATTTTCCAGGCTTGAGACGAGATTGACCGTCCATTCGGTGTTGGGCAGGCGGGCAATGTCCGCCGGATCCTGATAGGTGTCGCTGAACCAGGGGAAACGGGCCGGGTCGAAGGTTGCCTTGAGCCATTCAAGAACGGCCGCCTTAAGGGGAGAGCGGCGCGTGTCCTTGTGAAAACTGAGCCAGATTTCATAGGCGTGGCGCAGTCCCAGGTCGACCGGCACGAGGCCGGCGCCGAGGGCATTGGCATAGGTCGGCAGGATGCCAAGACCCGCCCCCTTGGCGACGAGCATATAGTGCACCGAGCTTGTATTCGTGGTGACGGGCACCACGCCGGCCAGACGGTCCGTGCAAAGAAGATTGAGCAACATGGCAGTATCGAGCTGGTCCGCGCCCTGGACGATCAGCTTGTGATCGGCGAGATCCTCCGGCGTACGCGGCGTGCCATGGCGCCGGCGATAGCGCTCGGCCATGAAGAACGACAGGTGCAGCGTCCCGATTCTCACAGCCGTCAGGTCCGGATCGGTGGGACGCCTCAGGGCGATGACGATGTCGGCCTCATCGCGCGCCAGATCGGTGAAACTCATGGTGCTGATGAGATCGAGCGTGAGGAGAGGATAGCGCTCCTGAAGCTCCATCAGGCGGGGCCCGAGCCAATAGGTCGCCAGCCCTTCGGTCACGGCAAGCCGGACACGTCCGGCCATGGTTTCGGCGGCACTCTCCGCCTTCTGGCCGATCCGCCCCACCAGCAAGGCCACGTCGCGCACATCCGCCACGATTTCCCGGCCCAGGGGCGTCAGGCTGACCCCCTGGCGCAGGCGCACCGCCAGGGCTTCGCCGAGCGCCTCCTCCAGGTCCTCGACCCGGCGTCCGACCGTCGTCACCGTGGTGCCAAGCGCCGAGGCCGCCGCGCGCAGGCTGCCATGCTCCGCGACCGCCAGAAAATAGCGCAAGTCATCCCAGCCGATGCGGCGGGACCGCAGGCCGTCGGCCAGCCGTCCAGTTTTCGCAACACCCCTGCCAGACATTAGGTCTCCCTCCCCGGCCACACGCGACCGTACCGTTAGACGCGAAACGGAGCGGTACTGAGCATGCGCTTTATACGCGTGTAGACAGGGAAATCCCGCAATGATAGTGCACGAGGAGGGCGGGATCTGAGCTCTGATTGCACGTTTTGGTTGGTGATCTTTGGCTGGGAGATGGATGTCATGGATGGTGTTACCCAAGAAAACCCGTGCGGTACGGCCTGGACGCCCGCCGATCCGTCACCGGCGGGCGATCCCGCTTCGTCGGGAGTGTCGGGTGAAACCGGCACTCGCGTCAAAGGACCGATTGCGCCACCGCCCCGTGAAGCGGAGACACCGGCGCGGGAGGTTGATCCCCAGGGCACCGAGCCCCAGGGCACCGAGATCGTCCTGGCGACGGGGTTTGAGGATTTCATGCAGGTCGTGGCCGTGCGGGCATCGGTCTATATGAGCGAACAATCCTGTCCGTATCGGGAAGAGTTCGATGGCAATGATTTTGCCGGCGGCCATTTGCTCGCGCGGGTCGACGGTGAACCGGCGGCGTGTCTGCGGATCCGCTATTTCGCTGATTTCGTGAAGCTGGAGCGCCTGGCGGTCCGGCGGGAATACCGCAAAAGCCGGGTGGCATTCCGGATTGTGCGCGCGGGCCTCGATCTGGCGCGGCGCAAGGGCTACCGCCTCGTCTACGGCCATGCGCGCCAGGAACTCGTGAAGTTCTGGCGGTTTTTCGGCGCCAAGCCGAAGCCGGGCGCGGAGCCGCTCAACTTTTCCGGCGAAGCTTACGAGGAAATGGTGATCGAACTGGCGCCGGACAGCTCGGCTTTCAGTCTCGATACGGATGGCTTCACGCTCATTCGGCCCGAAGGCGATTGGGACCGTCCGGGTGTGTTGGAGCATTCGCGGGGCCGGTGCCGATCCGGTCTCGGCCATAACAGCACGGCGCGGAGCAAGCCATGATCAAGGACAACACCATCAAGCGATCCCAGCGGGGCCCGGGCGCGGCCAAGGCAAGGCCGGCTGGCAAGGACGGCCCCCCGGCGACCCTGAAGCCCGGGCCGGCCACCCGGGAGCCCATTGACTACCCGGACGCGGCGGCGCTGGCGCGCCACCTGGGATATCTCCACCGGGAACTCGTGCGGTTTCGCCTCTTTTTCATTGCTTGGCTGATCGAGATGGCGATCAGCCAGCTCGAAGTCGATTGTCCCAATGTGCGCGAGGAAATTGCGACTTTGAAGGCTGCCTTTCGCTTTCACGCCTGATATGACCCGTCCGGGGCGGGGGCGTCGAAGACACGGGACGCTTTTCCCTTGCATCGACGGCAACACTCATGGCGAGACTTGAGATGAAAGATCCGCCATGGGGGGAGCGTCGACGTTAAGGCCTCTGACCTTACCGTCGACACGCCGGTCCCAGCCGTTCGGTGTCTGAAGCCCCCCCACGACACCGGTGCTTGCCGTCCTGCACAGTCCGGCCATCCGGCCCCATCAAAGGCGCCTCTGGGATCTGGTTGCCCGGCTGGGCGGCATGGGGCGGCCGGCTCAGGGAGGGGCAGGCACGAAGCATCCAAGGGAGCGAAGGGTCAGGGTATGGCCACCGCGTGCATCGCCCACCGTCTGGGTTGGCTGCTCATCATCCTGGCGGCGGTGATGGCGTTGCCGATGCTGCTGTGCCTCATGGACGAAACCATGGATGCCGCCGCCGCCTTTTTCTTCGGCGCCTTCGTGACCGTTTTCATCGGTGTTGCTCTGATCATCGCCTTCCGCCAGGACGAGACCGCCGAGCAGAACTGGGTCGCGGTCGTGTCGGTGGGACTGGCCTGGATCGTCATTCCTGCCTTCGCCGGCCTGCCGCTGTTGGGGCTGGTGCCCCAGTTCACCCTGCTCGATGCTTATTTCGAAGCACTGTCTGCGCTCACCACGACCGGGGCGAGCCTTTTGCCTGCCCATGCGTTCCCCGATGCGGCCGCGCTGGCCAACGCAGCCCTGGAAAAGGCCGCCGAAGCAGCATCCGCCGCGCAGGGTTTGGCCGACGCCGGTGTCGCTGCCGGATCCGACGGGGCCGCGAGGCCTGAAACGGGGGGAGAGCCGGAAGCCGGAGCCTCCGGGGCTGGAGCCCCGGTTGGCACGCAGGGGCAGGGCCTCGCCGATTCGGTTCGCCAGTCCGTTGCGCCCGGCGGCAATGCCCGGGCGCTGGTCGTGTGGCTTGCGCTTTTGGAGTGGATGGGCGGCGCGGGCGCGCTCGCGGTCGCCTGCGGTGTCTTCGCGCCCCTGCTCTGGTCGGGCATTCCCCTGCTGACGACACCCATGCCGCGGCATACGGGAACTTTCATGAACCGGCTGCTGGCGATGGTGACTTTAATTCTCCCCGTATACACGGCCCTGACGGCGATTTTCTTCATGGCCTTGTTAATGTCCGGACTGCCCGTCGTGGATGCCTTTTGCTTTGCTTTGAGCGGCATCTCGACGGGGGGCTTCAGTCCGGTCGCCTCCGGGGGGATCGCCGGCTATGACATTCCGCTGGCGCCCGTGTTCCTGGCCCTGTCCATGGCGGCCGGCGGCGCCAGCATCACGGTGCACTGGTCTTGGATGAACCGGCGCGGCGCCGCGTGCCTGAATGATGTGGAATTGCGCTTTTACCTTGCCGGACTTCTGGTCGCGGTCGGCCTGGCGGTGGCGTTGTGGCTGTGGTTCGGGCCCGGCGAAAGTGTGGGCGAGGATGATGGCCTGCCGGGCATGGCCCCCTTGGGCGGTTCGCGATTCGATCTGGGCGCGCTCGGTGCGCAGGCGTTTCTGGGGATCTCGCTGCTCACCACCACGGGCTGGACCGTCGATGGCGATGTCACCGGCCATGGGCTTCCCCTGTCCTTGATCCTCGGCCTGCCCGCGATCGGCGCCATGGCCCTGTCCACGGCGGGGGGGCTGAAGCTCTTGCGGGTCGTGTTGCTGTTCAAGCATGCCAACCGGGAACTTGAACGCCTTGCCCACCCCAATGGCGTTGCCCGCGTGAAGTTCGCCGGTACACGGATCGAAACACCGGTCCTGGCGCGCACCGGCGCCGTATTCATGGCGTTCATTGTCGCGGTGGGTGCGTTGACCCTGGCGGTGGCCGCCCATGGTCTTGAGTTCGAAACGGCGATCGCCGCCAGTCTCTCTGTGCTGAGCAATACGGGCCCGGCCTTCGATCTGGCCGTCGAGGGCCGCATTGGCTTTGCCGATTTACCGGAAGGGGCACGCGTCCTTTTGTGCCTTGGCATGGTCCTGGGACGGGTAGAGGTTTTGGCCTTGCTGAGCCTTTTGAACCCTGCATACTGGCGCCAATAACGCCGTCGTAATGCTCCAGGAACAGCGCGAATACACACGGTGCGGCGCGCCAAGAGCCAATTGGCGCGGCGCTAAGGAGCCCAATTTCGCGGCGCGTGCGGCGCTAAGGAGCCCAGTTTCGCGGCGCGTGCGGCGCTAAGGAGCCCAATTTCGCGGCGCATGCGGCGCTAAGGAG
>CAYYTT010000195.1:5802-7197 GCA_964474635.1 uncultured Alphaproteobacteria bacterium
TGCGGCGCTAAGGAGCCCAATTTCGCGGCGCATGCGGCGCTAAGGAGAAAGTCCGACATGTCCAGACTGGCCTATGTCAACGGCCGATACGTCCCTTATGGCGAGGCCCAGGTGCATGTGGAAGACCGGGGTTATCAGTTTGCGGACGGAATATATGAGGTGTGCGCCGTCTCGCAAGGCCGGTTTGTCAATTTCGACGGTCACATGGCGCGCCTGACCCGGTCTTTACGGGAAATGGCCATGACGGCGCCCATGTCGGCGCGCGCGCTCGAACTTGTGATGAAGGAGGTTGTGCGCCGCAACCGTTTGCGCGACGGCATGATTTACTTGCAGATCACCAGGGGCGTTGCGCGGCGCGATCATCCGTTTCCCACGGCGCCCACACGGCCCTCGCTCGTGATCCTCGCCAAGCCGATTTCGCCGGCCAAGCTTGAGGCTGAAGCGGCTCGAGGCCTGCGCGTGCGCACCATGGAGGACCTGCGCTGGGGCCGCTGTGACATCAAGTCCATCGCCCTGCTCGCCAATGTCCTCGCCATGCAGGCCGCGCGCGACGCGGGCGGCGATGACGCCTGGCTCGTCGACAGCGCCGGCGAGGTCACGGAAAGCACCCGGGCCTCCGCCTGGATCGTCACCCAGGACGGCACCCTGGTGACCCGCTATCTCGACCGCCACATTCTGCCCGGCATTACCCGCCAGACCCTGGCCGACATCGCACGGGCAGCCGGATACAGCGTCGAGGAGCGCGCCTTCACCGTTGAAGAGGCCAAGGCGGCCCGCGAAGCCTTCATGACCTCGGCAAGTTCCATGGTGAAACCGGTCGTCCAGATCGATGACACGGCGATCGGCAACGGTGAGCCGGGCAGCATCGGTCTGGAGCTGCGGCGTCTTTACAAAGAGGCCGTGTTCCGCGAGGCCGCCGAGCGGGAGGCCTGAGATGGCCAGCCCCGACACGGCCTGGCCCTAACGCGGCCTGACCCTGACACGGCCGGCCCCCAGACAGCTGACCCTGAGACAGCTGACCCTGAGACAGCCGCCCCCGGGGGATCCTATCCGCCTGGACAGGCCCGCTTGTGTTTTTCGCAGATGCAGCATAATCTCTACACGTCGGTTGAACGATGCGGTCCGCGACATGCGGCGCTTGTGTCCGGCCGGTCTCGTGCGACCGACGCGACGGCGTTTCTCCGGCCGTCGCAAAGCGGCCCAAAATCGAAAACCAAAGAGGTGGACCACACCCATGTCAGCATCGGACAAGCAGCCCAATCTTCAGGACACGTTCCTCAATCACTGCCGCAAGCAGAAAGTGCCCTTGACCATTTTTCTGGTGAATGGCGTGAAACTGCAGGGCGTGATCACGTGGTTCGACAATTTCTGTGTCCTGCTGCGCCGCGACGGTCA
>CAYYTT010000196.1:0-7183 GCA_964474635.1 uncultured Alphaproteobacteria bacterium
AGTGCGGCTTGTTCCTCTCAAACTTCTCCTTGGCCATCAGTGCCTCTCCGTCATCAGAAAGCGCTTGGCGGACAGACCGGGCAAGGGTTCGCGCGTTGCCGGTCGTTTCCCAGGCGTTGGGTCGCCGATTTTTCAGGTTTGCCCGGTTGGCGACATCTCCAGGCAGTGGCTTTATTCACATTTCGCCGGTCAAGGTCCAGCCCCCAGGAACAATCGTCCCGCACAAGGCAGGGCGTGGGCGGCCTTGGCGTCCGCGCACGTCTCACGCGGCCCCGATGACCCGGGCGGAACGCAAAGGCAAAGCCTCTCTGCCGGACAGGCATAACCCAACACGGGCATGGCCCGCGATCAGGCCCCGCGATCAGGCCCCGCAATCAGGCTCAGTTGTCAGTGAAGCGCTTGGAGCGGGCGGCGGGAATCGAACCCGCGTCTCTAGCTTGGAAGGCTAGGGTAATAGCCATTATACGACGCCCGCGTTGGACACCGGCATATAGCGCCGATTGCGCCGCCTTTCAATGGGCCAGCGCCGGCAAATCGGCCGGCTCGTCCGGGGGGCGCCAGCGAGATCGGCACCCGTGCGGCTCGGCCTTGTCTTCGCGGCACTTTCAGTGCACATCGGGCTCGGCCTCACCGTAAGACAGCCCGCCACAACGCTTTCGGGAGGCGCATTTCGTTGCACGGATTTGCCCGAGGCGATACTGTGCCCTAACAGCCTGATCCCTTATGAATGAGGGTGCCGCCGGTGGCCTTGATCCGATCGATTTTGCATACCGAAACTGTTGAACAGGCGAAAAGTCGGGTTCTCCTCATTTTTTCGGTGGGGTTCTGGCTTGGCGGCACGGTCGCGGCGATAGCGTCCTGGGGCGATTTCGCCTCCGCGCCCCTGACCATTGGATTGAGCACGGTTCTGCCGGCTCTCATGCTCATGGGCCCGATGCTTGACCGGTTCACCCGGAACCAGGTCCTGGCGGCGCGCGTTTTTCTGGTCGCGTTTTACGCAAACATCATGTTCGTGGCGCTTACGATTGGCGGGATCTTCGCGACCACGTCCTTTTATCTCGTCCTTGTGCCCCTGTTATCAGGCCTGCTTCTTGGTGGCCGGGCGGCGGGTGTGGCGGCGATCGCGGCGATTGCCAGTCTTGTGCTGCTCTATGTCGGCGGTGACCGTTTTGGGACGCCTATTCATAACTTTGAGCGGGATGCCCTGGCGGCCTCGATCACCTTCACCCTGGTCTTTTGCGCCGCCGCGGGCAGCCTTGCCACCGTCGTGTTCCAGCAGATCACGGAAGGCCTGACCATTCGCCAGGCGCGGGCAAGCCAGCAGGCTCTCGCCGCGAGCGAGACCAAATCCCGGTTTCTGGCCAAAATCAGCCATGAGCTGCGCACGCCCATGAACGGTGTAATGGGCATGCTTTCCCTGCTCTCGGAACGTACGGACCTGCCCGAGGATGTGCGCCAGCAGATCAAAATCGGCCTTGAGGCCGGCCACGCCCTGACGAGCGTCCTCAACGACGTCATCGACCTGTCGAGCCCGGAAAGCGCGGCCGCGCCCCGGGACGGGGCACCGTTTCACCCGGTGCGCGAGGTCGGCTGGGGTATTTTCGTTCACGAAGCGAGTGCCAGGGCCAAGGGCCTTCTGTTCCGAAGCGACGTGGCCATTCCCAAGGGGCTGCAGCTCGACGGCGATGCCGACTGGGTGCGCATGCTGGTGAGCAGCCTGGTCTCCGCCGCGATCCAGAACACCGATGATGGCGAAATCTTCGCCAAGGCCGCGGCCCGCAGCGAACAAGATGGTGTGTGGCAGATCACGGTGGCCATGTTCATCACCCTGCGCGCGCCCATGTCCGCCGCCGATCTCGACGCCAAATCCGGAGAGTTCGAGGCCGTGCGCGTTATGGCCCAGGGCCTCGACGGATCCCTGGAAGTCCAGCGCGCCGGATCCAAGGCCTACAAGGTGGCCCTGTCCTTTGAGCTGCCCGCGGTCAGCCTGGTGGACCGGGTGCCGCGCCGGGCTCGCAGCGATTGGTCCGCCACCTTGTCAGGCCTTAAGGTCCTTGTGGCCGAGGACGACCGCATCAATCAGGTCGTTATTGAAACGCTTCTGGGCAATCTGGATTGCCGCATGTCCCTCGCCCGCAACGGGCTTGAGGCGCTCGGCGCCATTCAGGGTCAGGATTTCGATCTCGTGCTGCTCGATATCGGCATGCCGCAGATGGACGGTGTCCAGACCTTCGAGCGTCTGCGCAAGCTCGGCCCCGCCTATCGCGATCTGCCCGTGATCGCGGTCACGGCCCAGGCGATGGCCGGCGACCGGGACCGCTTCCTCGCCATGGGCATGGACGGTTACGTCGCCAAGCCCTTCGAGGCCGCTACGCTTGTCGCCGAAATCCGGCGTGTGCTAGGCGCCCACGCAAAGAACACCGCGTCCGCGCAGGCGGCGGCTGGCCAGGCCACAACGGCGCAGTCCCAGGACGCGGCCCTCACCTGATGAGCCGGCGAGGCGGGCACGCGCCCACCGGGTTTCGCGTCACGCGGCCTGCGGGCCCGCGGCCCCTTGCGCGCTGTCAGGGGTTTGCTCAGCAGCCCCGTCTCGGGCGCCGGCGGCAAGGATTATGCGAGCAGCGACCGGCGCCGCGAGGGCCATGCCCCTGGCGGTCCAATAATCACCCGCCACCTGCGTTTCCGCGATCAGCCGGCGGCGAAAATCGGCGAACAACACCGGATCCGGGGCGCTTGCCTCACTCCAGAACCGGTCGAGGCCGCCCTGCCAGGTCAATCCGGGCAGATCGTAAAGGGCCCTGCCAAGCGTGATCAGCGGACATCCCATCTCAAGAGCGGTCAGTCCGGCGGTGCTGTTCACGGTCACCGCGCCTTGGGCGCCCGCCAGGAGGTCCCGCAGGACGCCCCCATCCGCATAGGCCACCCGCTCGCCCACACCGCGGCTGAGCGCCAATTGGGCAATGAGCCCCGCGTGATCCTGCAGCCCCGGATCGAGGGGATGGCATTTGAAAAGAAGACGCGCCCCCTCCGGCGCATGGGCGGCGAAACTTCCGATAGCACGGCGAATAAGGGCTGCGACGGACGGAAACGAGGAGTGCACCGTGAGCTGACTGTCCCCGGGCCGCTGTAGCAGCACCAGGAAATAGGGATCCGTGTTGCCGGTCCAGGACGCGATCCGCGCCAGTCGCTCTCGCCTGGTCCATCGCAAGGTGAGATAGCGCCGGGCCGACCCGGTGGCCTGCGCCCATAAAGACAGCGGGAAAGGCGATTGATACTCGGCAAAAAGCGGTGTGGAGAGCACCAGGGCAAGATTGGCGAGCAGCGCGTGGCGCACCGAGGCCCGGCGAATGGCACCAGGAGAGGCGAGCGGCAGGGCGCTCACATCACCTGCACTTGATGTCCTGTGTACGGAGGGTTCCATGGTGTCCGGACCGCCACGCCCCCGCGAGCCATGCCGGCCGAAGGGGCGCCCCATCCGGGGGGAAAATCCGTTTACCCCATCAGGCTCGATGGTGATCCAATGGGGCCGAAAATAGCCCTGTTCCAGCACATGGACCCGCACGTCGCAGCCTCTGGCCACGGCGATCGCCTCCCGGTGATAGCTTTGGCAGTCGCCATAGACGATGAGATCGGTGACGGCGCGCTCCCCAATAAGGCTGCGCAGCCATTGCGCCCAGCCATCCGGCGCGCCGCGAAACATGAGCGCGCCGGCCCGCGGCCCCCAATCCCATAAATCCGCCCCGGACAGATGAACCTTCGTGACACGCAGGCCAACCGCCTCAAGCTGTGTTGCAAGCCGGCGAAAAAAGGGACCAAAGGGGCCCTGGATCATCAAGGCATGACGGGTACGGATGCCATCGACGGGCACTTCGGGAAAAGGCACAATACGGCTCACGCTCAAGGTCCCCATGACTGAAGTGCAGGCCTCCGCCCTTGCGGGGTGCACCGCTTCCGGACGAATACGGTCGTCCGAACGTCACCACATGCCCATTCCTTCAAGAAAGGCTTAACGCATCCCGGTAACGCCCTGTTAAGGTCCGCACCCGACCCATGACCAGGTAGCCATCCCCCCGACCTGGAGGTCCCCATGGCGGAAGCCCTCGCCGTGCAAGGACGGGTCCTGAACGCCCTGATCCTCAGGGAAATCAGTGCCCGGTTCGGACACACATATTTCGGTTATGTCTGGGCCCTGCTCAATCCCTCCGCCGGGGTCCTGGTGCTCTACACGATCTTCACCTTTGCGGGGCGGTTCTCCCCACCCGACATGCCCCTGCTCATGTATGTGGTGACGGGCTACCTGACCTGGCAGGCCTTCAGCAGCACCTATGACCGCACCCAGTCGGCAATCTCCCAGGGACAGGCCCTGTTGCATTTTCCGCAGGTGACGGGCCTCGACATCCTGATCAGCCGGGCCGGCCTTGAGATCATGACCTATACGGTCATTCTGGGGCTGTTCACGGCCATCGGTGCCCTGATGGATCCCAATGCCCTGCCCCATGACCCGCGCCGGGCCCTGCTCCTGTTCTGGATCGCCGGCCTTTATGGCGCAGCCATCGGCACGATCGTGGGGGCGCTTACGCCGCTGATGCGCTCCTTGAACAACGTGCTCAGCCCCATTCTGCGGCTCGGGTTTTTCACGTCGGGGATCTTTTTTACAGCCCGCCAATTGCCGAGTTGGGCGTTGCCCTATCTGTCCTGGAACCCCATGTTCCACGTGATCGAAGGCGTCAGACAGTTCTGGTTTCCCTCCTACATATCGCCGCTCTATGAAACCTCCCATGTGGCCGGCGTTCTGATTGGGGGCCTGATCATCGCGCTCCTCGCCGAACGGCGCTCCAGACGGTGGTTCGGCCGATGAGCATCGATCTTGTCAATGTCACCATGGGCTACCGCCTGAAGGGGCGCTATCATGTGGTGCTGCGGGACTTTAACCTCAGCATACCGCGCGGGGCACGAATCGGCCTTCTGGGGCGCAATGGGGCCGGAAAATCCACCTTGCTGCGCCTCATCGGCGGTGTGGAATTGCCCGACAAGGGCGACGTGCGCCGATCCATGCGGGTCTCCTGGCCGGTCGGGTTCGCGGGCTTTTTCCAGGGCAGCCTGAGCGGTGCCGTGAACGTCAAGTTCTGTGCGCGGATCTACAATCTCGATCCCGATCCCGTGCTGGAGCAGGTCAAGGACTACTCGGAGCTGGGCCCCTTCTTTTACGATCCGGTCAAGACCTATTCCACCGGCATGCGCGCCCGTCTGGCCTTTGCCCTCAGTATGGCCATCGATTTCGATTGCCTGCTGATCGATGAAGTCACGGCCGTCGGTGACGCGCGCTTTCGGGCCAAATCCGAAGCCCTTCTGGCGGAGCGGCGCAAGACCGCCGGAATGATCCTGGTCTCCCACAATCTGGGGCAGATCCGGCGCATGTGCGACCGGGTCGTCACGCTCTACAAGTTCGGCCCACCCAAACTCAGCTTCGATGTGGACGCCGCCGTAACCCAGTACGAAAAGGCGCTCAAGCCCAAGGAGCCACAGGCGCGGGCATAACGGCCTGTTAACCCGTCTTCGCACTAGCTTAACGCCAGGGCGCGTGTTGATCCGCTGTCGGCCTTTTCGAAAGATCTGCCCGCGGCATGGCGCCGAAGCTTGACGGAGGTTCCCACCGTGACCATCCCGGCCCACCGACAGATGATCCACCTGATGCTGGGCAGTGCGGCCCTTCTGGCGGGCGCCTGCGCCCATCCCGATGAGCGGGCCGACATGGGCCCCATTGAACGGGCCGACGGGATCGTGCTCGAACAGTGGGAGTCGGCCCTCGGCCTTCCCTGCCGCCGGATCAGGCGGGATGTCCATTATGTAGGTCCCCTGACTGTCCTTGAATGTCTCGACAAGGACGGGTGGCGCCGCATTCGCGACCTCGCCGCCTATGACGGCGTGCCCCCGGTGCCGCAGCCCGACCCTGCCGCGCTTCCGGCGCAAAAGGAGCGCCGATGACGGCCGACCTGAGCGTGATTGCCAAGGCCCCCGAGGATGAGGGCGAGGACCCATCCCGCGAGGCGCCGGAGGCCAGCGAGGAGGCTCTCCGCGCCCCGGGGCGCGCCCGGATGGTAATGCGCTTTGTGGCGGCACGTCCGTTTCAAACCATCATGGGGCTGAGCGCCATTTTGTGCGCGCTCTATTATGGCGTCCTGGCGGCGCCCCTTTATGTGTCTGAAGCCCGGTTTTCGATTCGCAGCCACGAATTGCCCGTCGGCGACCCCTTGCTGGCCGGTCTGGTCGGTCAGACGAGCAGCACCCTGCAGGAAAGCATCGCGATCCGCGACTACATCAATTCCCACGACATGCTGCAGGCCCTGGACAGCACCATGGATTTGCGCGCGCTTTACGGCGCGGCGCGGCTCGACCCGTTTCATCAACTGTTCGATGGCGCGAGCGCGGAAGACTTCCTGGACTTCTTCCGGCGGATGATCTCCACCACCATCGACAGGGAAGCCAGCATCGTGACGGTCAAGGTCCGCTCCTTCACCGCCGGCAGCGCAAAGCAGATCGCCGACGCCATTTTGGCCCTTTCCGAAACCTTCGTGAACGACCTGTCCATCCGAGTGCGCGAATCCACCTTGCGCAGCGCCCGAACGGAACTGTCCACCGCCCGGGTGCAAGTGCGCGAAGCCCGCGTCGCGCTGGCCCGTTTTCGCAATCGCACCGGCGATCTTGACCCGCGCGAGACCGGCACGGGAACCCTGCGCTCGGTCATGGCCCTTGAAGAGGAAGTGACCAAACTCAACGCGGAACTTGCCTCCATCCTGACGATCAGCCAGGAAACCTCGCCGCAGGTCCAACAAATGCGGGCCCGGATCAAGGCCCTGCGCGATCAGATCCAGAACCAGCGGACCCGCCTTGCCGACGCGGACCGGGACGGAACCCTGGCCCAGGCCCTCATTGCCTATGAGGAACTCGTCGTGGACCATGAATACGCCGACAGGAGACTGATCTCGGCCCTGACGGCCCTCGATAGTGCACGGGCCCTTGCGGAACAACGGGACCGCTTTCTCGTACGCGTCGTCAATCCGAACCTTCCCTCCGAAGCGACAGAACCGCGCCGGTTCTTGTCCTTTTGTCTCACCATGCTCCTAACACTGGTTGCTTATGGCATTGTCAGCTTCACCATCGCCGGCATTCGAGATCACCGAGG
>CAYYTT010000197.1:0-7024 GCA_964474635.1 uncultured Alphaproteobacteria bacterium
ACTGGGAGATCTGATAGCCCTGGGGCAGATCCGGGTAGAAATAATTCTTCCGGTCGAAGACGGAATAGGGGTTAATCTTCGCCTTCAGACCAAGCCCGGTGCGCACCGCCTGCTGGACGCAGAAATCGTTGATGACCGGCAACATACCCGGCATGGCCGCATCCACGAGGGAAACCTGGCTGTTGGGCGGCGCGCCGAATTCAGTGGCGGCCCCTGAAAACAGCTTGGATTTCGAGGCCACCTGGGCGTGCACCTCAAGGCCGATCACCAGTTCCCACGGGCCCGTGGCGCCCTGGATCACATAACCGGGACGATCTGTTTCCGCTGCGGCGCTCATCGGGCTGCCCTCCACCATGGTTCGGGCCGGGCGGAAAAGGCGGCCGCCTTCTCAAGCACGTCCGCGACCCGGAAAATCTGTTCCTCACCGAAGGCCGGGCCCAGCACCTGGAGGCCAAGCGGCAGCCCCTTGGCCGACAGGCCCGCCGGCACGGACAGGCCCGGAAGGCCCGCCATATTGGCTGACACGGTCAGGATGTCGTTGATGTACATCTCCAGCGGGTCAGCCTTTTTCTCGCCGATGGCGAAGGCATCATTCGGCGTCGTGGGCGTCAGGATGGCGTCCACGGTCTGGAAGGCCGTATCGAAGTCGCGCTTGATCAGGGTACGCACCTTTTGGGCCCGAAGATAATACGCATCGTAATAGCCGGCGGAGAGCACATAGGTGCCCATCAGGACCCGCCGCTTGACTTCCTTGCCGAAGCCCTCGCCACGGGTCGCCTGATACATGCCGATCACATCCTCGCCGCTGCGGCGCAGGCCGTAGCGCACGCCGTCATAGCGGGCAAGGTTCGAGGACGCCTCGGCGGGGGCCACGATGTAATAGGCCGGCAGGGCATAGTCTGTGTGGGGCAGGCTCACATCGACGATCTCGGCGCCGGCGTCCTTCAGCCAGGCCATGCCCTGGTCCCACAGCTTGGTCATCTCCTCGGGCATGCCATCAATGCGGTATTCCTTCGGCACACCGATTTTCATGCCCTTCACCGAGCCGGTGAGGGCCGCCTCATAGTCCGGCACGGGCCGATCAACGGACGTGGAGTCCTTGGGGTCATGGCCCGCCATGGCCTTCAGCATAATAGCCGCGTCACGCACGTTCTGGGCGATTGGGCCGGCCTGATCGAGGGAAGAAGCAAAGGCGACGATGCCCCAGCGCGAGCAGCGCCCATAGGTCGGCTTTACGCCCACAGTGCCGGTAAAGGCCGCCGGCTGACGGATCGAGCCCCCCGTGTCGGTCGCCGTCGCGGCCAGGCACAGGCGCGCGGCGACGGCCGAGGCCGACCCACCGGAGGAGCCGCCGGGCACGAGCTTGGCCGCGTTCTCGCCGCTCTCGCCCTTGATCCGCCAGGGGTTCAGCACGGGGCCGAAATAGCTGGTCTCGTTGGACGAGCCCATGGCGAACTCGTCCATGTTCAGCTTGCCGAGCATCACGGCGCCCTGGTCCCAGAGCTGCCGGCTGACCGTCGATTCATAGGGGGGCACGAAGTCTTCGAGGATATGGCTGCCGGCCGTCGTGCGCGTGCCGTCCGTGCAGAACAGATCCTTGATGCCGAGGGGCAGACCCTCAAGATCGCGCGCATCACCGGCGGCAATCTTCTTGTCGCTCTCCGCGGCCTGGGCGAGCGCCTTTTCGGGCGTCTCGGTGATAAAGACGTTGAGGCCCCGGGCCTGCTCCATGGCCCCGACGAAAGCCTTGGTCAGGTCAACGGAGGAAAAATCCTTCTTGCGCAGCCCGTCACGGGCGCCGGCAAGGGTCAGCGTGGTGAGATCGGTCATGGCTGTCCCCTCATTCGACGACTTTGGGCACGGTGAAGAAGCCTTCTTCACCGCCGGGCGCATTGCCGGTCACGCGGGGCGCGTCACCGCCGTCATTCACCACATCGGGGCGGCGCTTCAGGCCCATTGCGACCGTGCTGGTCAGCGGGGGGACATCCTCGATATCGACGGCATTAAGCTTTTCGACCCAATTGAGAATGCCGTTGAGATCGTGTTCCAGCGACGCGGCCTGGTCATCGTCGACGGCGATGCGGGCCAGCTTGGCAATGCGTCGGACCGTGTCCTGATCGACGGACATGGCAACCCTTCCTTTCGCGAGAGGCAGTATCGGGCGGCGGCGATGCACGCCGCCGCGAGGCAAGATGGTTGATTAGCAACGGGGCCGCCCGCGGGCAAGGCGGGCGTGTGTCAGGCCGCGTGCTGCTCCCGGGACCCCGCGACTTCGCGCACGAGCCGCCCGTCGCGCGACAGGATGATTGCGGCCCAGCGCGTGGGTTCGAAGTGGGCGCAGATGATCATCAAAATCACCGTGATCGGCACCGCTAGGAACAGCCCCGGAAAGCTCCAGATAATGCCCCAGAAGGTGAGCGAGACCACGATCACGACCGGGCTGAGGTTGAGCGACTGCCCCATGATGCGGGGCTCCAGAATATTGCCGATGGCAAATTGCGGCAGCAGGCCCAAAAGCGCGACGACCAGGAGGAAGGTCTGCACGTCGTACTGCACCAGGGTCTGGATCGCCGGGAACACCACGCCGAGGATGGAGCCGACCGTGGGCACGTAATTGAGCAAAAAAACCAAAAACGCCCAGAAGCCCGCGTAATCGACCTCCAAATAGAACAGCACAATGTAGCTGATGACCGCGGTGAGCAGGCTCATGAGGGTTTTCACGGCCACATAGTCCTGCACGCGCCGGGCCAGCGTGGTGAACAGGCCCAAAATGCGATCCTGGCGCTCGCGATGTTTGAACATGGCGCGGATCTTGTCGTCGAAGGTGCTTTGTTCGGCGATCAGGAAGCCTGTGTAAATCAGGATGATGATGGTCTTGCCGAGAATGTCGGACAGGTTGGCGATGACATTGCCAAGGACGCTGCCCAGGTCGATCTGATCGATGACGGATACGATGTCCTGCTCCACCCCGAAGGCCATGCTGGCCTCATCCAGCACCTTGCGAATGCGCTCGCCATAGGTCGATGCCTCGCGAATGATCGTGGAGGTATTGTCCGAGATCAGGCTGCCGGCGAGATAGACCACGCCAAGGGTTATGGCGATTGCCGCGGCCATGGCCGCCCATTCGGGCACCGGCCAACCAAGCGGCAGGCTTCTGATGGCCCTCGCCAGGGCATTCACGATGGCCCACACCATGATCGCGATGGCGAGCGGCACCAGAACGTCCTCGGCAAAATTGAGAAACCAGACCATGGCCGCAAAGGCGATGAGGGCGATGCCGACCATGGGTCCGCGCATGGCGCGCTCGATCTCGCCGCTCCGGTCTGGGGCATGGGGGTGGGTATCGGTGCTCATGGGTCGGGCGCCTGTGGAACAATCGCGGTTGCGGGTCTGCGAGAGCTGACCCTAGCAGCCGATATCCGCAGGGGCCATGGGCCCGCGCCGAATACCGCCCAAACATCGACTGGGACTTTGGCCCCGGCTTACGCGGCCTCGTCTTGCGCCCCGCTCCCGAAGGCTAGGCCCACAAGGCTAAGCGCCATCTCGAATTCCGCGCGGTCCGGCGTCTCGGTGTCATCACCGTAGCCGTAATATTCGTTTTCGCCGAAATGCTGGATCAGGACCCCGTCGCGGCGGGACAGGGCGATGGTGTTTTGGTAGGTCACGCCGTAAAGCCGGTCCGCCTGGGGCGCGAGCCAGCCGATCTGTCCGCGCACGGGCACCAGGCTTTCATCCTGCCACAGGGTCTTGGCGCCATAGCCCGTACAGTTGACCACGACGGGATGCGGCAGGGCGGCGATCTCGGCCGGCGCCGCGAAGGCCGCCCGGCGCATGTCACCGCCCATGGTCAGGAAATCGGTCATCAGGCGGCGCGAATATTCGGTGACATTGAAGGTCATGGTCAGGCCGCCGCGCACGACCCCCTCCCGGCTGAAGGGGCGCTCCGCCTCCGGAATATCGCCCCAGCCCGGCTCCATGTCGCGGATCCGCCGGCGCATGTGGAGGAAATCCTCCTCAGAAGGATCAGGGCGCTCCGAGGGGGGCCGGCGCGGCTCGTCGCGCAGATTAAAGCGCGGTGTGTATTCCACCGGCTGGCCCGCCATGCCCACATAATGCTGATGGCGCGCATAGGAGCGGCGGGCGAGAGACTCCCAAGTGTCGGCGAAGTCGGCCGGCGCATCGGCCCGCATGGCGATGCGGCTGTCCGGCGACCAGGTGCCCGTGGCCCGGGCGGAGCGGGCCTCGAGCGGGAACTCCTTGGCGTAGATCGTGACCGGCACGCCGGCCTCGCGCAGCACCGTGGCCGTCGTCAGGCCGATGGCCCCTGCCCCGACCACGCCGACGGATGCGGGCGAGCTTGCCAGGGCGAGGGCGGCGGCGTCCTCCGCCGAGCCCCAGGCCAGCGACCAGCCTGACCCGCCATGGCCATAGGAATGGACAATTTGCGTCTCGCCCACGGCCTCGACCTCAAGGCGCGGGCCGGCGGGGCGGAACGGCCGGGTGCACACCGTGATCTTCACCAGGCGATCCGCCGACAGGGTCAGGGGACGCAGCGCCGCGCGGACCGGCGCATCCGGCCGGTCCATGCAGCCCACCACGGCAAGGCTCACCCCACCTTGAAGAAGCATGCGTCTCGTGAGCCGTGCCTGTGCCATGGAGTACCCCTTTTCGCTGTGCCTGAATGACGGATAGCCTAGCGATGTCCCTCTATTGCGACAAGTGTCGCATGACCTGTGCGCCATTGCGACAAATGCCGCATGACCTGTGGGGGTGTCGACCCCTGCCGGCCCCATTGCCGCACCGTTAACAGCACAGATCTCCCCACCTTTCACACGGTTAAAATCAAGATCGTTCCAAATTCAAAGTGAGCTTTACCGGGATCTTGAAGCTTGGTAGGTAGCTTTCGCATCTCAAGCGAAGGGCTGGCGAGGGGAAAGATCATGGAAAGAAGAACTATCTTGACACCCTTGGGCATTTTGAAGCCCCGCGGCGTTTTTGCCCCAATCGTTCTGGCCCAAGTCGTTCTGGCCCGAGTCGTTTTGGCCCAAGTCCTTGTCGTGACGATAAGCCTTTCGGCCCTATCCGATGCCAACGCCCAACAACGGCGTTCCGTGCTCAGCCGCTTTGCCGCCGGCGTGTCCATCGGCACGACGGGCGTGGGTCCTGAGGTCCAATTCCAACTGGCGCCCCGTCTGGTGCTGCGCGGCGGGTTCGATTATCTCGATTTCGAGGTCAACGAAACCTTCGACGACGTGGACTACAGCGCCGATTTCGAGTTCGCCAACTTCCAGTTCGGTGCGGACCTTCACCCCTTCAAAAACAGCTTCTTCCTCACCGCTGGCGCCATGGTGGGCGACAAGGGTCTCAGCCTCGACGGGGAATTGAACGGTCCTGTGGAGATTGGCGACACGACCTTTACGCCCGAAGAAGTCGGCACCCTGACGGGTAGCGCGGACTTTAAGAATTTTGCACCGTTTGTCGGCCTTGGTTACGACAACACGTTCTCGGGCGGGCGTCTTGGCTTCCGGGCCTCGGCCGGTGTCCTGTTTGGAGGCAGCCCGGATGTGGCTCTTGTCTCGAACGGCGGCACCCTGTCGAACGATCCCACCTTCCAGGCCGAATTGCGCGAGGAAGAACAGGCCCTCGAAGACGAGATCGACGCGGTCAATGTCTACCCGCTGTTCAGCCTGGGTCTGCGCTATCGCTTCAACTGACGGCGCACACGGAACGATCTATTCATTTGGGCGGCAGGCGGATCAGCTTGCCGCCTTTGCTTTTGCGCGCTCTTTCTTTTCCGCCTCGGCGACGATGCCGGCGAGTTTTTTCAACAGGTCCGTGGTTACCTTCAGGCGGGCGTCTGGCGTGTCTCCGCCTTTGCTGAAGACGAGCTTGCCGTCGGGCTTGAGCTTCGTGGGCACCCGGGAGTGGGACACGAAGTCGATCAGCCCCGGGATGTTCGGGAAGCCATTGGGCCGGAAGGCGAGCGTGATACCCTTCGGGCCCGCATCGACCTTGGAGACCTGACAAGTCCGGCACAGGCTCTTAATGGCCACGATCTGGAGCAGATAATCGACTTCCTCGGGCAGCGGACCGAAGCGGTCGATCAGCTCTGCCGCAAAGCCTTCGATATCTGCCTTGGTCTCCACATCCGCAAGGCGCCGGTAGAGCGACAGGCGCACATTGAGGTCCGGCACATAGGGCTCAGGGATCAGCACCGCTGTACCCACATTGATGTGCGGCGACCAGGTCTCCGACAGCTCCACGGCCATATCGCCCGAGCGCAGGGATGAGACCGCCTCTTCGAGCATGGACTGATAAAGCTCAATGCCCACCTCGCGCACCTGACCCGATTGTTCCTCGCCCAGAAGATTGCCTGCACCGCGAATGTCGAGATCGTGGCTTGCGAGGGTGAAGCCCGCGCCGAGCGTGTCCAGGGACTGGAGCACGTTGAGGCGCTTTTCGGCCGTTGCGGTGATGGATTTCTTGTTCGGGATCGTCAGATAGGCATAGGCTCGCGCCTTTGAGCGACCGATCCGTCCCCGGATTTGATAAAGCTGGGCCAGGCCGAACATGTCGGCCCGGTGCACCACAAGGGTGTTGGCCGAGGGAATGTCGAGGCCGGATTCCACGATGGTGGTCGACAAAAGTACATCATATTTGCCGTCATAGAAGGCGTTCATGATGTCCTCAAGTTCCCCCGCCGGCATCTGGCCGTGGGCCTTGACATACTTGACCTCCGGCACCTGTTCGTCGAGGAACTCAGCCGCCTCGGCCAGATCGGCGATCCGGGGGCAGACATAAAAGCTCTGCCCGCCCCGATATTTCTCGCGCAGCAATGCCTCGCGCAGCACCACCGGATCAAAGGGCGTCACATAGGTGCGCACGGCCAGCCGGTCCACGGGCGGCGTGGCAATGAGGGAGAGCTCACGCACACCGCTCATGGCCAGTTGGAGCGTGCGCGGAATGGGCGTCGCCGTCAGGGTCAGGACATGGACGTCGGCCTTGAGCTGTTTCAGGCGCTCCT
>CAYYTT010000198.1:0-7019 GCA_964474635.1 uncultured Alphaproteobacteria bacterium
GAACTGCACGTTCGAGCCGCCGGTTTCGACCCCGATCTCGCGCAAAACCGCAATCGCGGCATCGCGCATGCGCTGATATTCCTTGTCCGTCAGGGTCAGCGCCGGCGCGACCGTGATGGAATCGCCCGTGTGGACGCCCATGGGATCCACATTTTCGATGGAACAAACAATGATGGCGTTGTCGGCCCGGTCCCGGACCACTTCCATCTCGAATTCCTTCCAGCCGAGAATGGACTCCTCGATCAAAACTTCCGTCGACGGAGAGATGTCGAGGCCCCGCTCCACGATCTCGCCGAATTCCTCCACGTTGAAGGCCATGCCGCCGCCGCTGCCACCCAGGGTGAAGGACGGCCGGATCACGCAAGGCAGGCCGATGTCCTCCAGGATCTGGAAGGCTTCCTCGGCGGTGTTGGCGACCCGCGAGCGCGGCACGTCAAGCCCGATGCGTTTCATTGCTGTACGGAACTTTTCGCGATCCTCGGCCATTTCGATGGCCGCGCGCCGGGCGCCGATCAGTTCGACATTGTGTTTCTTCAAGATGCCCATCTCATCGAGGTCGAGGGCCGTGTTCAGGGCCGTCTGGCCGCCCATGGTGGGCAGCAGGGCATCCGGTTTTTCCCGTTCGATGATCTTGGCGACAAAATCAGGCGTAATGGGCTCGATATAGGTCCGGTCCGAGAGCCCCGGGTCCGTCATGATCGTTGCGGGATTGGAGTTGACCAGGACGATCCGGTAGCCCTCCTCGCGCAGGGCCTTGCAGGCCTGGACGCCGGAATAATCGAACTCGCAGGCCTGGCCGATGACGATGGGGCCGGCGCCGATGATCAGGATCGTTTCAAGGTCGGTGCGTTTGGGCATCGCTCAGGCTCTCGCGGTGTGCTTTGAAAAGGGGCGGCTTGGACAAAAAAACAGCCCCGCCGAGGCGGAGCGTGTTGCGCAAACACGAACGGCGTTTTCCGGAGCCGGAGGCTCCGACGGTTTCGTCGGGGTGAGAGTCGCAAAAGGCTGGTCCACTGGGGCGCTGAGGTGAGGGTGATGCGTGCTCATCCTGCGCGCTCCAGGGGCCTGGCGGAGTCCATGGCGGCGGCGAAGCGGGAGAAGAGCGCCATGGCGTCATGGGGGCCGGGGCTTGCTTCGGGATGGTACTGCACTGAAAAGACCGGTTTACCCTCCACGGCGAGACCGCAATTGGAGCCGTCAAAGAGGGAGACATGGGTTTCCACCACGCCCGAGGGCAGCGTCGTGCGGTCGACTTCAAAGCCGTGGTTCATGCTCGTGATGACGACCTGCCCCGTGCTCAAGTCTTTCACCGGATGATTCGCCCCGTGATGGCCCTGGTGCATCTTTCGGGTCTTCGCGCCGAGTGCCAGGGCCAGAAGTTGATGCCCCAGGCAGATCCCGAACACCGGCAGGCCCGCATCGATCAGGGTGCGAATCGGTCCCAGGGCGTAATCGCCCGTCGCGGCCGGGTCGCCCGGACCGTTGGAGAGCAAAATGCCGTCGGGCCGCTGGGCAAGAATCGCGTCGGCGTCACTGCTGGCCGGCATGATCGTGACTTCGCAGCCCATGGCGGCAAGAGAGCGCACGATGTTTTGCTTCAGCCCGTAATCAAAGGCGATCACGCGGCGCGGCGCACTGCCCGTGGCCCCTACCGGCGCGCTTTGCGTGGGGGCCTGACCGAAGGCGGGGGCCCAGGCCGGCGCAGGGGCCTGCCAGGCACTGGGCGCCGGCACGCTGACGTCTCGGGCGAGTTCGGCGCCTTCGAGGCCTGGCCACCGGGCGGCCTGGGCACTCAGATCGGTCAAATCGAACACACCGTCCGGCGCGTGGGCGATAACGGCGTTGGCAAAGCCCTTTTCCCGCAGGCGGCGGGTCAGGGCACGGGTGTCCACACCGGAAATGCCGACGATGCCGTGGCGCTCCAGCCAGGACGGCAAATCGCCCTCGGCCCGAAAATTGGAGTTCGGCGTGCACGGTGTGCGCAGGATACACCCTTGAACCACCGGCCTGTCGCACTCCATATCTTCGGTGTTGACGCCGACATTGCCGATATGGGGAAAGGTGAAGACGATGATCTGCCCCGCATAGGACAGGTCGCTGAGGATTTCCTGATATCCCGTCATCGCCGTGTTAAAACACAGCTCGCCGACCCTTGAGCCGGTCGCGCCGAGCCCCTGGCCCCAGACGACGCTGCCGTCATCCAGCACAAGGGCCGCCGTCGGCGTGGACCGGGCCGAAAAACCGGTCGCTTGGTCTGTCGTCTCCTGGGGCATTGTGATCTCAGGGCCTCCGTTGCACGGGTTTTCAGAACACCTGGTTCGCACGGCTGCGCTGCGTGCGGTTTGGGCGCTGGCGCTTCGAACACGGTCGCGGGCGAAGGGGCCGGCGCAATCGACCCTGTTCGCAGGCGAGCCGGCCGGCGCGCTGCTCGGCCCATGCGGCGGCCTGCTTGGACAGGCGCGCTGCGGCCTGCCCCGAAGCCGAAGCACTTGAAGCCAAAGCACTTAAAGGGAGGGCGCCCAAGTCGAAGCGCTCAACTCAAAGCGCCCAGATCAAAGCAATGGTGACGACGTGTCTGAAGGGTGTGACCGGCGCGCCACTTGCACCGGCAGCCAAATTGTCGGGAAGCTATGGAAATCGTTATGGGTCGTCAACTCTCGCAACTGCGGAATTTTGACGGTAGCGTCCGTCAGTCGAATGTGGCGGAAAACAGGCTAAGCCTGAAACCTTATGTCGACGGATCTCTGGTAAATCCGTCCCAAATCACCGGAGTTGGTGCCATGCGTGACAAAATTATGGCCGCGCTCAACAAGGCGCTCGAAGACGGCAACACCCGCCGTGTGTCTACGCTCCGGCTCATTCTTGAGGCGATCAAGGAGCGGGACGTGGCCGCCCGGGCGCAGGATCGCTGCGATGGCGCGCGTGAAGATGAAATCTTTGCGATTCTGCGCACCATGGTGCGCCAGCGTGACGACGCGGCCGTGGCCTATGAGGAAAGCGGCCGGCTCGATCTTGCCGAGCAGGAACGCACCGAGATTGAAATCATACAGACTTTTTTGCCGGCCCAGCTGAGCGATGATGAAATTGCCTGTGCCTGTCAGGCCGTGGTTGAGGAAATGGGCGCCACGGCCCTGCGCGACATGGGCCGCTGCATGGGTGCGCTCAAACAGCGATTTGCCGGTAAGATGGACTTCACGAAGGCAAGCTGCGTCGTGCGTGGCTATTTGACGGTCCCGTCGGTCTCGCCGCGTTTGTGATCGGGCAGGCCCGCCCGGCTTCTGCGCGACTCCACCGGCCTCCCCGCGACTCGAATCACCGGATGACCGCCCGCATCAAGCCGCGGCCCGGCCAGTCGCCCGACGAGACGGCCCTGTGAGCCCATGAGCATCAGTCCCGCCTTTTTGTCCGACTTGCGTGCGCGTGTGCGCCTGTCCGAAATCGTTGGGCGTTCGGTCACGTTCGACCGGCAAAAGTCGAACCCGCGCAAGGGCGACTACTGGGCGTGCTGTCCGTTCCACGGAGAGAAGACCCCCTCCTTCCACGTGGAAGACGAGAAGGCCCGATATTACTGCTTCGGCTGCCACGCCAAGGGCGATGCGATTTCCTTCCTGATGGACATGCAATCCATGTCCTTCATTGAGGCGGTGACCGCGCTGGCCGAGGAGGCCGGTCTGGAGGTCCCCAAACCGACCCCGCAGGCCGCGGCGCGCGAACGCGAGCGCCTTGGCCTCATCGACGTTCTCGAAGCCGCGGCCCGAGTCTTTGAGGAGGCCCTCGCGGGGCCATCCGGCGCGGGCGCCCGGGCCTATCTTGAGCGTCGGGGCCTGTCTGCGGACATCCAAAGCCGCTTTCGCCTGGGCTACGCGCCGGGCGGCGGTCAGATGCTCCAGGCCGCCCTCACCCAGCAGGGCGCAACCCCGGATCTACTCGCCCGGGCAGGCCTGACAGGCCAGCGCGATCCGGGCCGGGCGCCTTACGATTATTTCCGTGACCGGCTCATGTTCCCCATCGCCGACGGGCAGGGGCGCGTCATCGGCTTCGGCGGCCGGGTGCTCGATGCGCAGGCCCAGCCGAAATACCTGAATTCCCCGGAAACCGAGGTCTTTCACAAGGGGCAAGTCCTCTACAACCTCCATTTGGCCCGCCGGGCCTTGCGCCAGGCGCCGCCGCTGCTTCTGGCGGAGGGCTATATGGACGTGATTGCCCTGTCCCGTGCCGGGCTTGAGGCCGCCGTCGCTCCCCTCGGCACGGCCCTGACGCAAGACCAGTTGACGGCCGCCTGGCGCCTGAGTTCCGAACCAGTGCTGTGCTTCGACGGCGATGGGGCGGGGCGCCGCGCGGCCTACCGGGCCCTCGATCTGGCCTTGCCCATGATCGCGCCGGACCGAACCCTGCGCTTTGCCCTGTTGCCGCCGGGCCAGGACCCGGACGACCTCTTGGCGCTCGGCGGCCCCGAGGCCCTGAAATCCGTGGTCGGCAAGGCCTTGGGCGTGGCGGATCTTCTGTGGCAGCGCGAGCGCGATGCGCTGCCCCTAGACACGCCGGAGCGGCGCGCTGGCCTGAAGGCGCGGCTTGATGGGGCGGTGGGCACCATTGCTGACGGCGAGGTGCGGTATCAGATGGGCGTGGAGCTGCGCGGGCGGGCCTTTGAGCACATGCGCAGCCTGCGTGCCGGGGATCGCGCAGCCAAGGGCGGGGCGCGGACCGGACCGAGGGGGGCGCCGGCGGCCGCCCCGGGCGGCCCGACCCGGGAATTGGCCGGCAGTCACCTGGCCGTCGTCTCAAAGCATGCGGGCACGGCCCGACCGGGGGCCGCGAAACACACCGCGGCCGCCCAGACCGCCCTGCGCAGCGCCGAGGCCCTTGCCGTGGCCCAGGAACGTGACCTGCTGGCACTGGCCCTGCATCACCCGTGGCTGCTTGAAGAAGTGGCCGAGGATCTGGCGCATCTTCCCTTCACCGACGCCGCCTGCGCGCGGGCCGGCGACGCCCTACTGGCCCGTCTTGAGGCGATGGAGGAAAAGGGGCTTGACAGGGACCAGCTCGCGAGCCACCTGTCACAAAGGGTAGGTGCGCCCTTTGTAGCGCAAACCCTGAAGAATGAGCGTATTCGCGCGTTGCAACGCGGATGGTCTGGCACCGGCCCCGACGATATCGACACCGATATCCGGGTCGATATCAGGAAAGTGTGGCGGCAAACCATGAGTTCGCACCATCGCATCGTCACATGCCGCCGCGAACTGACCAAGGCCTTGGTCGCGTTCGAAGCGAACCAGAACCCGAATTTGGAAACGCTGCTCATGGAGACCTGCGAGGCGGTTACATCACTGACGCGAGCCGCATCCGCAACGCCGGACGCAGCGCAGGTCGACCACGCCGGCGGCGGTTTCCCATCGTGATCTACACACTGGCTTGACGTTTTTTCCCGTGGTGGATGGGCGGCCGCCAGGGGCGCGAAGGGTTTTCCGTCCTCCGAAAAACCGCGGCGATGGCCAGCGTCTTCGGGCGCACAGGAACAGGGCCGGCGGACCACTCACCCCTTTAAAATGACAGGTACTTCATGGAAGGCGCGAGAGAGCAAGTGAGCGGACGCAAGACACGCGGTGCGGCCAAGGGCAAAGCGTCGGAAAACAGCGATGCCCGCGAGGAAGGGCAGGACAGCCCCCTTCTGGATATGACCGACGCGGCCGTCAAAAAGATGATCAAGGCCGCCAAGCAGCGCGGTTACGTCACCTATGACGAACTCAACAAGGTCCTGCCGTCCGACCAGGTCTCCTCGGAACAAATCGAAGACATCATGTCGATGCTCTCGGAGATGGGCATCAATGTGGTTGAGGCTGAAGACGTTGAGGAACAAGCCGAAAGCGAGGAGGGCGCCAAGGAGCTAACCGCGCGCGGCGAAACCTCCGTCACGACCACGCAGAAAGACGAACTCGACCGGACCGACGACCCGGTGCGCATGTATCTGCGCGAGATGGGCAGTGTCGAACTGCTCTCCCGGGAAGGCGAAATCGCCATTGCCAAGCGGATCGAAGCCGGCCGCGAGACTATGATCGCGGCCCTGTGCGAAAGTCCGTTGACGTTCGAGGCCATCATTGTGTGGCGTGACGAACTCAATGACGGAAAGATCCTGCTGCGCGACATCATTGATCTCGACGCCACCTATGGCGCGGGCCCCTACGGCGATAACAATACGCCCGGGGAAGATGGTCAGGGTGCGAATGGCGCCAGCGCCGAGGGCGCGGGCGCCGGTGCGAATGGTGCGGCTGGGCAGAGCGCCGATAAAGCGCCCGAGAAGGCCCCTGAGAAGACCAATGGGGCCGCCGCGAGGGCGCCCAATGGCGCCGCGGCAAACGGTTCGGCCGACAGCTCCAACGACAATGACAGCGATGCCGACGGCGATGACGACGGCGAGAACGCCATGTCGCTTGCCGCCATGGAAGCGATCCTGAAGCCATCCGTGCTCGAAACATTCGATTCCATCGCACTGTCCTACAAAAAGCTCCGCAAGCTTCAGGACGCGCTTGTCGATGCGGCGTTGAAGAACAAGACGCTGACGCCGCAGCAGGAAAAGCGCTACTCCAAGCTGAAGAACGAGATTGTCGATCTCGTCAAAAGCCTGAAGCTGAACAACAACCGGATCGATGCCCTGGTGGGTCAGCTTTACGCCATCAACAAGCGGTTGATGAGCTATGAGGGCAAGCTGCTGCGTCTTGCCGAATCCCACGCCATTCCGCGTGAAGAGTATTTGAAGGAATATTACGGCCATGAGCTGGACCCGGACTGGGCGGCACGGGTCGTTGGTCTGAAGCGGGCTGGCTGGAAAAACCTGATCCGCGATGAGAGCGACAATGTCTTCTCGATGCGCAGCGAAGTTCAAAAAGTCTCCCAGGAGACTGGCCTTGAGGTGAGCGAGTTCCGCCGCATCGTGCACACGGTGCAAAAGGGCGAACGCGAGGCCCGTCAGGCCAAGAAGGAAATGGTCGAGGCCAATCTGCGTCTGGTGATTTCGATTGCCA
>CAYYTT010000199.1:0-6937 GCA_964474635.1 uncultured Alphaproteobacteria bacterium
CCAGATAGCCGAAGATCGGCTTGCGCGAGAACGTCGACACGATGTGGCTGATCATGCCGAAGCCGGGCAGGATCAGGATATAAACCTCCGGATGGCCAAAGAACCAGAACAGGTGCTGGTACAGCAGCGGGTCGCCGCCGCCGGCCGGATCGAAGAAGGTGGTGCCGAAGTTACGGTCCGTCAGCAGCATCGTGATTGCGCCGGCCAGAACCGGCAAGGACAGCACGAGCAGAAACGCCGTGATCAGCAACGACCAGGCAAACAGCGGCATCTTATGCAGCGTCATGCCGGGTGCGCGCATGTTGAAGATCGTCGTGATGAAGTTGATCGCACCAAGGATCGAGGAAACACCGGCAATGTGCAGTGACAGGATCAACAGGTCCATCGCCGGTCCCGGCTGCCCCTTGGTCGACAAGGGCGCGTAGAGCACCCAGCCGCCCCCGACGCCCACATCACCCGGAGGTCCGGGCACGAACATGGACAACACCAGCAGCGTGAAGGACACCGGCAACAGCCAGAAGGAAATGTTGTTCAACCGCGGGAACGCCATGTCCGGCGCGCCGATCATGATCGGCATGAAATAGTTCCCGAAGCCGCCAATCATGGCGGGCATCACCATGAAGAAGATCATGATCAGCCCGTGCATGGTGATCAGCACGTTGTAGAAGTGATAGGCGCTGTTCAGGTTACCGTCCTGGACAAACATGGTCAGGAAGGTCACGCCCGGATCTTGCAATTCGATCCGCATCAGGACGGACATAGCGGTGCCCACGACCCCGGCCATGATGGCGAAGCCGAGATACAGCATCCCGATGTCTTTGTGGTTGGTCGAAAACAGCCAGCGCCGAAGGCCGGTTGGCCGATCTTCGTGTGCTGCGTCGTGGGTTCCGGCTGCGGTTGCCATACTTTCCCTCGCTGACATTCCCAATCCGGCGGCGGTTGCCAGGCCCGGTTGTTTATTCCGTCGTCAATCGGCGCGGCGGGCGCTTTGTCGTGAGCCCGCCATGCCCGTGGAGATCGATTTCGCGATCAAAGGATGTCTGCCACCGCGCCGCCCGCGTCAGCCATGGACGCTTTTTGCTGGGCGACCCACCGCGCGAATTCCTCTTCGGACACCGCGCGGATCGCGATCGGCATGAAGGCGTGGCGCGGACCGCAAATCTCCGAACACTGACCGTAATAGACGCCCGGCTCATCAACGCGGAACCATGTCTCGTTCAGACGGCCCGGGACGGCGTCCATTTTCACGCCGAAGGACGGCATCGCGAAGTTATGCAGAACGTCCGCCGCCGTCACGACGAGCCGCACCGTCTTGCCCACGGGCACGACCAGGTCATTGTCCACCGACAGCCGGTACACATTCGGATTGCCGAAGTGGTCCGTGGTCGAGGCGACCTGGTCTTCCGGCAGCATGTTGGAGAAATACTCGTCCAGTTCCTGGTCCGGGTACTGATAGCCCCAGTACCACTGATACCCGGTTGCCTTCACGGTCAGATCGACCGGCGGGATCTTGTCCTGGTAATAAAGGAGTTGCCAAGACGGCAGGGCGATGGTCGCCAGGATCGCCACCGGCACAAGGGTCCACACCAGCTCAATCGTGGTGTTGTGCGAAAAGCTTGACGCGTTGGGGTTGGTCGACCGCCGATATCGCAGAACGACCCAAACAAGCAGAGCCAGGACGAAAACGCTGATCAGCGTAATGATCACCAGCAGATAGTTGTGCAGACCATTGATGGCCTGCATCACCGGCGTTGCCGCCTCCTGAAAGCCCAATTGCCAGGGCTCGGGTTGTCCAGCCTGTGCCGGCAGGGCCACCGCGCCGGCAAACGCGGCCATCACCCTCGCGGTCCATGTGAGCATTGCGTTCCCCATCATCCTTTGTATCCGGTGTCCGTTATGTTCGGCGCGATTTCAGCCGTGCGGCGAAGGGCCAAGCGCTTTCCAGAACGGGCCCGTTTCGAAAATCTTTCGCCGGACCACCGGCTCGGATTTTCTCGCGTCACGTGTGAAATACACTGAAAACACCTAGCATTAAGACCATAGACTGACCGTAATAGAGATAAATCCCGGGGTCCAGGGACCGCGTCGCGGCATTTTTAGCCTTTAGCGGCCAAGGGCCCTGGGACAATTCGGCAGCACCGTCCCGATTTTGCCTCACGCTGCGTTGCAGCATCGTTGAACCGAACGCGCGGTCAAGCCTTCTTGGGGCAGGGCCATTAGTCTCTCGCCCATGCCTCGTCTGGCCTGCGGCGTGTTTCGTATGACAAAAAGGAGCGGACTCATGGAAAAAGGCTCAACCTGCCGCACGTCTTAAGGACCTTGGCCGCCTGGGTGCCCTTCACCCGATATCGCCAGATCGCGCTGCTTTTGAAGATCGCTTTCATCTTAAAAGAGGACACCGCATGACCGTCACGCCAGCCGCGCCCCCGACCTTGGAACCGGCCTCACTCCTTGACCAGGCCGGTCTCGAACGGTCCAGAATCCAGGGGCTCCTCGATGAGACCCTCCACGGTGCGGACGACGGCGAACTGTTTCTGGAATATCTCCAGACCGAGGCCCTGGTGTTTGACGACGGGCGGTTGAAGACCGCGCGCTTCGATGTGACCCAGGGCTTCGGCATGCGTGCCGTGGCCGGCGAGGCGACGGGCTTTGCCCATGGCTCGGACCTGACCGAGGACGCCTTGCGCCGGGGCGCCCAGGCGGTGGCACCGGTGAAGGACGGCCGGTCTGGCACGGCGACGGCCGATCCGGGGCGTACCAATACGGCGCTCTATCCCGCCCTCAATCCGGTCGAGGAAATCGGCTTTGAGGCCAAACTCGCCGTGCTCCAGGCCGCCGATGCTTATCTGCGCGCCAAGGACCCGCGCGTGCGCCAGGTGACCTGCTCCTTAAGCGGCAATTGGCAAGTGGTCGAAATCTTGCGCGCGGGCGGATACAGCGCCCGGGATGTCCGCCCCCTCATCCGCCTCGACGTCAGCGTCATTGTCGGCGACGGAGACCGCCAGGAACGCGGCCATGCGGGCGGCGGCGGGCGGCGCGGCTTCAGCCTCGATCTGGCCGAGGCATCCTGGCGCGCCCTCGCTGACGAGGCCCTGCGCCAGGCACTCGTCAATCTGGAGGCCGTGCCGGCGCCCGCCGGGACCTTCGACGTGGTCCTCGGACCGGGCTGGCCGGGCATTTTGCTGCACGAGGCGGTCGGCCATGGCCTTGAGGGCGACTTCAACCGGAAGGGCACGTCCGCCTTCGCCAATATGATGGGACAACGCATCGCGGCGCCGGGCGTCACCGTGGTCGATGACGGCACGATTCCGGGTCGGCGCGGCTCCTTGACCATCGACGACGAAGGCACGCCCACGGGCCGCGCCGTGCTTATCGAGGACGGCATTCTGACCGGCTACCTGCAGGACCGCCTGAATGCCCGCCTGATGGGCGTGGCCCCGACGGGCAATGGTCGGCGCGAATCCCACGAACACATGCCCCTGCCGCGCATGACGAACACCTTCATGCTCGCCGGAGAGACCCCACAGGACGACATGATCAAATCGGTGAAGGACGGCATCCTGGCCGTATCCTTCGGGGGCGGCCAGGTGGATATCACCAGTGGAAAATTCGTGTTCGCCTGCACAGAGGCCTACAGAATCGAAAACGGCGTGGTCGGTGCACCGCTCAAGGGCGCGACACTCATCGGCAACGGTCCTGACGCTCTGACCAAGGTGCGCATGATCGGAGACCGCATGGAACTCGACGGCGGTGTGGGCGTGTGCGGCAAGGCCGGACAGGGCGTGCCCGTCGGCGTCGGCCAACCGGCGCTGCTGCTTGGCGGGCTGACCGTGGGGGGAACGGCGACGTGACGTCCGCTGCCGGCGAGGCACACGCCGCGGCCCCGTCCAGGGGCGCGCGCCTTTCCGGATCCTTGCGGCTCTATCCGGCCCTGACCCATGCCTTGGCTCCCCTGGCGCCCTGGCATCTGAACCGCCGGGCACGACGCGGCAAGGAAGAGGCGGCCCGCCTCGCCGAACGCCAGGGCCGTGCGGGGCGCGCGCGGCCCGAGGGCCCGGTTATCTGGGTCCATGCCGCCAGCGTCGGCGAATCGCTCTCAGCCCTGCCCCTGATTGAGGCACTGCTGGCCCGCGATCCGGCGCTCCATGTTCTGCTCACCACCGGGACCGTCACCTCGGCCCATCTGGCGGCGGAGCGCCTGCCGCCGCGGGCCCTGCACCAGTATGTTCCCCTGGATCACGCCCCCTATGTCCGACGTTTTCTGGCGCATTGGCGGCCCGATCTGGCGCTGTGGATCGAGAGCGAATTCTGGCCCAGTCTGCTGGGCGGCCTGGGCGCGGCGGGCATTCCCACGGCGCTCGTGAATGCGCGCATTTCGGAACGCTCGTTCAAGGGGTGGAGCCGGTTTCCCGCGAGCATTGAGGGGCTTGTTGGCGGATTTCGCCTGTGCCTTGCGCCCGAGGAGGGCACCGCGGCGCGGCTGGCTCGCCTGGGCGCGCGCCAGGTGGTGGTGACGGGCAATCTGAAACACTGCGCGGCCCCCTTGCCCACGGATGGCAAGGCCTTCGAAAGCCTTCGGGCGGCGATCGGCTCGCGCCCGGTTTGGCTTGCGGCGAGCATTCACGAAGAAGACGAAGCCATCCTTGAGGCCCACGATGTTGCCCGGGACAGCGTGCCCGATCTGCTGACCATCGCCGCCCCGCGTCAGCCGGCCGCCGCCCTTCAGTTTATTGAAAAGGCAGGCAATCGGGGCCTTCGTGCAACGCGTCGCTCCGAAGGCGCCCTGCCGACCGAGGACACGCAGATTTACCTCGCCGACACCATTGGCGAGATGGGCACCTTGTACCGGATAGCAGAAATTGCTTTTCTGGGACGATCCTTGGCGCCGCTGGGCGGCAGCAATCCACTGGAGGCCGCACGCCTGGGCTGCGCCATTCTTCACGGACCTCGAATTGAGAATTTCCGCGACGTCTTTGACGCCCTGGATCGCGAAAGCGCGGTCCGCTGTGTTAGCGATGGCGTGGCTCTCGGTGCGGCGGTCCGTGACCTGCTCCTTGATGCAGGTGCCAGAAACGCCCTCGCCCATGCCGCCGAACGGCACGCGAGCGCACAAGGCGCCCGCGTTCTGCGGCGGATCCTCGACAGCCTTGCCCCGGTCCTGCCCCGGCCGGCCTTGGGCGTTCCCCTGACGCCTTCGCATTAACGAACGGACGCGGCCGACGATGAAAGCACCTGAGTTCTGGTATCCCGACATGGCCCAGCCCAATCCCCGCATCGCCCTGGCGGCGCGATGTCTGGTGCCTTTGGGATGGCTTTACGGCGGCCTTGGCCGGATGCGCCGCAGCCTGACGCGCCCCGAACGTCCCGAGGCGCCCGTCATCTGCATCGGCAATCTGACCGTCGGGGGGACCGGCAAAACACCGCTTGCCATCACCATGGGGCGCCATCTGATCGAACAGGGCCTGACGCCCATGTATCTGACGCGCGGCTATGGCGGGCGCAAAAAAGGCCCGCTCATTGTGGACCGCAGCGTTCACGGGGCGCGGGATGTGGGCGATGAGCCGCTTCTGCTGGCCGGCACCGCCCCAACGGTGGTGTCAAGCAACCGACCAAAGGGCGCGTGCCATGCCATCGGTGCCGGCGCGACTGTAATCGTCATGGATGACGGTTTTCAAAACCCGAGCCTGGACAAAATCCTCAGCATCCTGGTGATCGACGGCGAAACGCTGCTCGGCAATGGAATGGTGGTTCCCGCCGGCCCATTGCGCGAATCGATCAAAAGCGGCTTTGCCCGCACCGACGCCATCGTCGTCATGGGCGGCGCCGGAGCCACGCAGACGACGCAGCGCCATCTCGACGACATCCTTGCGCGCTTCAGCCGTCCGGTCTTCCGGGCCAACCTTGCGCCGGACCCGGAACGTCTGCGCCATCTGCTCGGCCACCGATATGTGGCCTTCGCGGGTATCGGCCGGCCCTCCAAATTCTTCACGACCGCCCGAGACCTTGGCCTTGACGTGGCGGCTCAGCGGGCTTTCCCCGATCACCATGCCTATACGGACGAAGAGTTGGCGAGCCTCGATAAGGACGCGCGGCGCCACAGCGCCATGCTGCTCACCACCGAAAAGGATGCCATGCGCCTGCCCCCGGAACGCCGGGCCCGCGTCTCGGTGCTCCCCGTGCAGGTCGCCTTTGACGAACCGGATGCGTTCTGGTCGTTCTTGCGCAGCCGGCTGTCCCGCTATGTCCCGAGCTTGCGGGCCGATCGCCCGCTGACCGCCGGTGCGCAGGCCGGGCCGCCCGAGCCGGCGCGCCGGGAGCGGGCCATGGATCCGGCCCTGAGCGACAGCCCATGACACAAGCCGTGTCGGACCCACCGCCGGGCGGCGCGGTCCTTGACCATGCCCCGCGCAAGCGCCTTGGCCCCTCCTTGCGTTCAATCCGGTATGCCCTGGAATATGCCGTGGTCAGATCGACCATGGCCGGCTTCGGCTGCTTGTCCCCGGAACGGGCCGGGGCGTTGGGAAGCTGGATTTTGCGGCGCATCGGCCCGATCTTTCCCCTGCACCGACGGGCGCTTGCCAATTTGAAGGCCGTTTTGCCGGACCTTCCCGACCGGGAGCACCGCCGGATCCTCGATGGCGTCTGGAGCAGCATCGGTCAGACATACGCCGAATATGCCCATCTGCACCGGTTCGACTTTTTCTCGCCCGACGCGCGGGTTGAAATCGTCGGCATGGAAACGGTGGAGCGCCTGGTGGCGCAAGGGCGCGGCGGCCTGTTCATTTCCGGTCATTTCGCCAATTGGGAACTGATGTCCCGGGCCATGGTCGCGGCGGGCCTGCCTTGCGCGACGGTGGTGCGGCCGGTCAACAATCCCATGGTGGACACCTATCTGACGGACCTGCGCCGCCGGGAGGTCTGCCCGGCCCTGATCGAC
>CAYYTT010000200.1:0-6833 GCA_964474635.1 uncultured Alphaproteobacteria bacterium
AGTCGCTTTCGCAGTCGCAGGCGCAGGCGCAGTCGCTTTCGCAGTCGCAGTCGCAGTCGCAGTCGCATTCGCAGGCGCAGGCGCAGGCGCAGTCGCAGTCGCAGTCGCGGTCCTATGGATCGCGCGGCGGCTTTGGACCCGGGGTTGGGATGGATCGGTCGTTCTTGGTTATGGCGCTCTGAGCCTCACCGGCTTAATGGCGCTGCTCTTTTGGGACGGGGCAAGCGAGGACATAAAGATCGGTGCGGGGCAAGGCGCCCTCATGATCTTTATCGGGATCTTGCCCCTGGCCAACGGCCTATTGGATTGGCTGTCCCTCGGCGTCACCCGACGGCTGCTTTGTTTCGTAGTGGAAGAGCGGGAGGATCGGTCTGGGCTTTGGGCCGTCTTGCGGGGCCAGGGCAGTGTGCTGATCGGTTTGGTCGATCTTGTGATTGCCGTCCTCTTCTTCTTTCTCATGGCCATGATGACGGTCACGGTTCTCGCCCTGGCCGTGCGCCTCCACGCCCTGGGCGGCGTGAGCGAGCCGCTTTTCGACACGGCGGCCCTGTTGGCCGGCTTGCGGGATAATCCGACGTCTGTGGAGTATTGGTGGGTCTACGCCATGCTCGGCACGACCCTGATCCCCACGGTGATCCACTTCGGTGTGGTCTGTTATGGTTTGCGCGCCGCTCCGGCCTCGGACGAGATTGCCCGCCGGCTCCACGCGCTTTGGACCAAGGTGCAAGACCGCAAGGCCAAGGGGGAAAATACCCAAGGCCTGAACGCCCATGAGGCCACCAAGCTCATCGGCCGGATCGAGTTCCAATCCATCATGATCCCGGGCGTGCTCGTGACCGGCGCGCTGTGGCTCTTCATCGAGCACGGTACGGTCGTTCTGGGCGCCACCTTGCGCAGCGCCGAAGCCGTGAACGCCGCCATCCAAACCTGGGACGGCTGGCCCCTCATCACACCCCCGGCGGACTAACGCCGGCAAACCAAACCCGCGCCGGTCGGGATGTTCAACCCGACCGGAGGGTCATCGTTCCTTGATCTAATGGGACAGGCCGGGATTTCGCCGGACGGGGGTTGCATGCCCCGTCCGGCAAATCTCAAATATACCGCTCCGGCAGCGGATCAGCAGTCCACGAAGTTCGGGTGCTGAGCTTCGATTTGTTCGCGCAAGGTCATGGCAAGGCCGTCGCGCTGGCGGGCCGTGACGCCTTTGCAGCAATTGTAAAAGCCGAAGGCGACGCCGTGGTGGTCTTCGAGGACGCGGCGCGGGATGTCCGGGCCGAGCAGGCGGGCGAACTGCTTGCCCTCTTCCGAGTTCGGATCAAGCGTCAGCATGGCCCGGTCGCCGGTCTCCTCCAGCTTCTCCACCAGGGCGTCCACATGGGCCATGCCCAGGGGCAGGTCTTCGCGGAACGCGGCCACAAAGGCGGCCGACAATTGGGCGTCGGTGGCGCTGTCCAGGGTCACGCCCTGGGCGTCCACATGCTTGTTGATTGACGGGTAGCTCATGACATCATCCTTTCCGAGGGGTAGACGGGGTCCCCCGTTGCCAAAGGGGCGTCCAAGGATCGTTCGGCAACCTGGTCTGTGCCGGCCGCTTCGGGCAGCGCGGCAAATCTCTTGAGGAACGCGCGGTCGATCTGGTCTGTCACATCGGCGCCCACCGCCTCATTGGCCCAGTTCACGGCGTTCTTTTCATGAAAATGGATGCCCCAATGCCAGTACCGGTCCCAGTCCCGCCGGTGGCGGGCGGCCGTGTCCTGAAGAGCCTTGAGGACGGCCCGATTGTCCGGCTCCAGATCAGCAAACGCCGGGGCATGACCGCGTTCCGACTGGCGGATCCAGGGGGACTGGCTTAAGGCACCGATGAGGTCCGCGCCGCAGACGTCTTGCAAGAAGGCCCGGTCCTCCTCGTCCTGAACTTTGTTGCCCAGCACCCGGATGGCCACATCATAGTCTTGCGCATAACGCTTATACTGATCATAGACGCTCAGGGACTTGCGGGTCGGCTCCACCACAAGGACGGTCACGTCAAAGCGGGTGAAGAGGCCCGAGGCGAAGGCGTCCGCGCCGGCGGTCATGTCCGTGATCACCCAGTCCCGCGGCCCATCCACGAGGTGATTGAGGATCAACTCCACCGCGCCGGTTTTGGCGTGAAAACACCGGGTGCCCAGGTCTTCGTCCTGAAAACCGCCCACCCGCAAAAAGTGCAGCGTTTTGCTCCGCAAGCTGAATTCCCGCAAGACCGCGTCGTCGGCGCCCAGCGTCACCAGATGGGACCCTGCGCCCGGCGGTGTCGTCTTGACCATCTGTGCCGGGCCCGAAATCCGATCATTGGACCCGAGCAGCAGAGCCTTCAGCCGGGGCAGGGCATTGCCAAGCTCGGGCAGGCCCGCCACCTGGTCGTCCGGCAGGTGCAAGGCCTCGGCCAGGTGCTGATTAATGTCCGCATCAATGGCAAGGACAGGGTGGCCCTGGCTCAAGAGAAAGCGAATAAACAGTGAGGATGCCGTGGTCTTTCCGCTGCCGCCCTTTCCAACAAAAGCAAGACGCATTGGGCTTTTCCTTTAGCAAAACAAATATCGGCGCTGTTCAACGGGGAACCGCGGCCTGTGAGTGATGAAATGGTTGTAACGCGCAGGCGGGCAGAAGCACGACAGGCTGTGAATACAATGGATGTCCATCGCGGGTGTTACACTATAGCGCTTTGAGCGCGTTTCCAAGCGATTTTGGCGCCCATCGCGGATCAGAGCCGCCTTGCGAGCGGGCCCCATGGGCCCGAGCGCGGGGCCGTTGGACACAGATCGATCCGCCGGCTGAGTGCTGATCGCTCTCGCTTTCCGCCGGTCGGGGTATGGGCCCCGACCGCACGGTCATGCTCCATCGACCCATCGCTCCGGCGGCGGACAGCATGACCTTGGGGTCGCTATGGATGAACGGAGCTGCCCAACACTCTGTTGCCCTCCCCTTCCAATGCCGCCCCTTGTTTTGAGGGGGGCATTTTGGGCGGCAAAATTGGTGGGCCGATTTGACGGGGCGTTGGCTTGTCGGAAGGGCCGTGGCGGATTTGGATGGCGGTGTGCGGCACAGGATCGTAACACGGGAGCCGCTACGGATTTTGGAGGGTTTGCGTCATGGTTTTGAGACTGAACAAGGTTTTCAACCTGCGGGGGCCGGCCGTAATCGCGCCCATGGTGCTAGTCGCAGCCGCGACCTTCACCGCGCCGCAGTCCGCGTGCGCCGACACGGAACAAACGACACGCCGGGATATTTCCTATTTTGCCCAGCACGACCCGGACGGCGAAACCACCATCGATTATTCCGTGTTGAGCGGATTTCTGACCGACAGCGTGTTTGATACGGGCCCGTCCGAGCGCCGCCCCTATCACGCCAAGCGCAACGGCTCCACGGGCACGCGCATCCACCGGGGGCACAGCTCACGCTACGCCTATGAAGGCAACCGGTTCATGTTCAGCTTCATGACCCTGCCCAGCCGCCAGTGGCTGACCGAGTACCGGCAGGACCTGGAGGACGTGGCGTCGAACCGGGTCGTGTTCCATCGTCTGACCCGGGACGAACAGCTGGCCTTCTGGCTCAATCTGCACAATGTGGTCGCCATTGAGCGCATTGCCGAACTGTATCCGATCGAGGACCTGGAGCGCAGCCGGATCCAGCGGATCGTCTTTGAGGAGAAGGCCGTCACCATCGCCGGCGTGCCCTTGAGCCTCAACGACATCCGCCTTGACATCGTCTACCGCCACTGGCCCGACCCCAAGGTGATGTATGGCTTTTACCACGGGGTGATCGGCGGACCGAGCCTGCAGACGCAGGCCTTTACAGCCGAAAACACCGACCGTCTGCTGACGGCCGCGGCTGGCGAGTTTGTCAATTCCCTGCGCGGCGTGGAGGAGCAACGCGGCCGGCTCCATATCTCACGCCTGTATGACGAGGCGCGCGCTGCGTTCTTTTCCGACTGGCCCCAGGATGTGCGCCGACACCTGAACGCCTTCGCCAAGCCCGATGTGGCGGGCCTGATCAAAAAGCACCAGCGCTTTGACGCGGACATCTACAGCTTTGAGATCGCGGATCTGGCCGGCGGCGTGTCCACCACCACGCGCTTTGCCAATCTGGGAGAAAACATCACCCAGACCGACGCCCTTCGCCGTCTGCCGCCCCAGGCCCGCCGCTTCATGGAAGGCGTGCGCCAGAAAAAACGCCGCATGGGCTTTGAGCCACCGGAAGGCACCGTCACCATCGAAGACCAGCCCGACGCCCCAAAACCGGATCGGGACGACAGCGAGGACAACACGGACCAATAATACGGGGCCGCCCCTGATGATCCGTAGCGCCCTTTGGGCCAAGACATGCCGCGACCGGTGATCCGGTCGCGGCATTTTTCGGTCCGGGCCCGACACATGCCGATTAAGCCGTCGCGGAAAACCGGCGCCAGCCCCAGCGCACCACGATGGCGATGGCACTCAACCACAAAAACACCAGCACACCGAAGATGATTGGCTTTCCCGGAAACAGCACGACCGCGCCCGCAATGGCGGTGTTGTAGACCGCATGGGCGACAAAGCAGAGGAGCAAGGAGCCGCGCGAGCCCTCATAGAGCCAGGCAAAGACAATCGCCAGCGGCAGGACAATCATGAAATAAGCGGCGGCGTAGCCGGGCAGGAAGGCCAGAAAGGCCTCAAGCCCCTGGCCGAACAAAATCTGCCATTGGCTTGGCCCCAGATGCCACAGGGCCCAGACGAACCCGACAATGAGGGCGGCCGGCAAAGCGCCATAACGATCCTGCAAAATGGGATAGGCATAACCGCGCCAGCCCGGCTCCTCGCTCACCCCGCCATCGATAATGGCCAGCGCCAGAAAGCCGGCCGCGAACACGCCCGGCGAGGTGGCCATGGCCCCGAACAGGGCATCGAAGGGCCCGAGGGACTCATAGTTCAGCACAGTGTATTTCTGAGCCATGAGGAACGCCCACGCCTCGCCCGAGGCAAGACGATCCGCGGCGCGAACCAGCATTTCCGGCCCCTCAAGAACCGCAAAACCCAAAACGGTCGCAAGCGCCGCGGCCGGCACCGCGAACAGGGCATAGGCCCAGTAGCCTGCCCCAAACCGCCAGTGCACGAAGCGTCCAAGGAAGGTGTTGAGCGCGGGCCTCCCGCCTGCCCGCGCGGTGAAATAGAGCCCGAAAATCAGGGGAGAGAACACACCGATCCAGGCCAGCTCAAAGGGCCAGGGAAAGGGCAGCACGCCGGCCGCCCGCGCCCCCGCCGGGATCCATAAAAGCCAGGAGGCGAAGACGGCCAGGAAAAACGGCAAAACGGGATAGCCCTTACCGGGCCCAAGCTCGGTCCAACCGTCGGGTCGCGATGTCATGGGTGTGTCCCCCGCTTTTGAGACGTGGCGAACAGGCCTTCAAGCGCGTCGATGCAGGCCCTTGGGTCGAAGGTCTCGTGGTAGGCGCTCAGCACCATGAGGCCGTAGAGGGCGGCCACCAGAAGCTGGGCCTGGGTTTCGGCGTCCTCGGGCGCAAGGTCAGCGCCCAGCAGGGCGGCGAACTTTTCCATGTGGCGCCGGTCCGTTCTGGCCAGAAGGGTGCGTACGGACGGCATCGTGACCGCCTCGCCCATGATTGCGATGTCCCCGTGGAGCATGTCGCGCCCGCCCTCGCGCTCCAGAAAGCTCAGCATTGTGCGCAACACGTCACAGGACGCGGCTTGGGCCGGCCGGCCGTCCTCCACGGCGCGGCGGGCCTGCGCGAAGGTTTCGTCGATCTCGCCATGGGGCTGCTCGGCGATGGAGATCAGGATCTCCTCCTTGCTGGCGAAATGGCAGTAGAGCCCGCCGATGCTGACCCCCGCTTCCTTGCAGATGTCGCGCATGCTCGTGGCGCGGTAGCCCTTGCGGGCAAAACAGGCGGTCGCGGCGCGCATCAGTGCGGTGCGGCGGTCGGCCATGTCGTCGGCGCTCAGGGCAGGCATGGGGACCCCCTCAAAAAGAACGATCGTTCGTTTTTTATGAATGGCCCAGATGGCGCTGACCGTCAAGCCGGCCCATAGGGCCGCTCGCCCTGTCACGGCGCGTGGCCGCGACCGTGGCCGCCATGGATGCCGGCGGCGTCGACCGGGCCTTGATTTCCGCCTGGGCCGCTCCGGGCCGCAGCATGATTTCCAATGACGAGGTGGCATCCTTTGTCGAACAGTCCGCAGGCCGATTGATTGGCGTTGGGTCGGCCGACATCACACGTCCCATGGAGGCCGTGGGCGAGATCCGCCGCTGTGTGGAGGAGTTGGGCTTCAAAGCGATCCGTGTCTTGCCCTGGCTGTTCGAGCGGGCCCCAACGGACCGGCTGTTCTACCCTATCTACGCGGCCTGCTGCGATCTGGGCGTGCCGTTCTGTACCCAGATCGGCCATACGGGTCCTTTGATGCCCTCCGAAGTGGGGCGGCCGCTCTATCTGGACCAGGTGGCCCTCGATTTTCCCGACCTCATCATCGTGGCGGGCCATATCGGATACCCATGGACGCAAGAAGCCATCGCCGTGGCCACCAAACACCAAAACGTCTTCATTGATACATCCGCCTACACCGTAAAGCGCTATCCGGATGAGATCGTGCAGTTTATGAAAACCCATGGACGCGCCAAGGTCCTCCTCGGCACGAATTATCCCATGATTTCCCCAGCACACGCCCTCAAGGGCTTCGATCAACTCGGCCTTGATCCGGAGGCGTCCCGCCTGTTCCTGGGCGATACCGCAGCCAAGGTTTTTCGCATCGGCTAGTGGATCGACCCAGACATTTGAAGCCCGACAGGTCGAGGTGAGGCAATGG
>CAYYTT010000201.1:0-6798 GCA_964474635.1 uncultured Alphaproteobacteria bacterium
ATGGCGAGCAAAGCGAAGCCATCCAGGGCAACGAAATCCGGAGCCAGTGGCCCTGTTTTTCTCGCCCGGCGCTCGGTGGCCCGTCCCTGCGCGTACTCCTCCTCACGCGTACCATGACTGGGCTTGCCAATCATGGATCAGGTCAACCGCGCCGTTCAGCATTCGGAAAAACATGTCGTCTCCCCGGTCCGTCCGTGTCACCACCACGGCGGCGAAATAGGCGGTGACGAACAGCTGGGCCGCGCCCGCGATATAGTGGCGGATCAATTCCTCCTGATCATAGGGCCCGGCGCCTTGAACCATCAGTTCACGGGCATAGAGGGCTAGAAGATCGTGTTCGTGGCTGCGCCGTTCTTCCGGCGTTATCGCGCCGGCGAGGAAATAGCCCACATCGCAGGCGGGGGGGCCGAACGAGAAGGACTGCCAGTCGACCACTGTCACGGGCCGGCCGCCGGCGGGCGTTGCAAAGAGCATGTTGTCGGGCCGGAAGTCGGCGTGGATCAGACTGCGCGTGCCAGACCGGATCTCAAGATCCCGCTCGCGGCCGGCACTGATGGCATCGCCAAGCGCACGGGCACGCGGGCTGATGCGCGCGTTGTAGCGCTCCACGAAAGCCGGCCACATGCCCGCGATCATGTCCGGTGTCACCGGCTCTGGGGCATGGCGTGTTCCGCCGACCCACGGATAAGCCTCAAGGCTTTCGTCGTTCCAGAAGGCCGCATGCAGACGGGCCGCTTCCGGAAGGACGGCATGGACCTGATCCAGGGTCACGCCCGCAAGCTGATCCCCCTGGACCGCCGGAAACGCGTCTTCCATCATCAGAACGAAATCATGGGTGTCTTCGTTCACATCCGTGAAAAAGCAGCGCGGCGTGGCGATCCGGGCCTTGTGTTGAAGGTGCTGATAGAACCGGACCTCGCGATAATAATTGCCGAGTGCGATGCCGGTGGCGCGGCTTTGCTCTCCTTCCGCCGGAAATTTTCCCACAAGGCTCGCCGGCGCATCCGGCGCGCCCGTCTCATAACGCAGTGAAAAGCGTACACAGTCCCCGATCTGGCCCGTGCCGACAGGATCCGCCGTGAATGAGGCGACCCGCGCGGCGCATCCGGCATGGGCCAGAACGGCCGACAGCCAGGCGGCATCGATGCTGCGCCAGTCGCGAATGTCCGGATCAGTCATTTTGGGCGTCCTTCCCTTTGATCTTAGTTTTTCCGAGCTCCGAGCGGGCCTCTTTCGTCATTCTAGAGACGATAACGCTCTGCGCTCGTCTCCGGCTGCGCTTATGAAGATCACGCTTGTAACGGTGATGGATTTACCCGCGAGGGGGCCGGCCATGGTTGGCTCTTTCTCCAGCGGGCGGCGTTTCCCGGCGCCGAGTGACAGCCTAGCGCTCCTGGCGCTGCGGACACTATGGATCATGCATGGTAAAACAGACGTCAGGCCGCACGCCGCTCTCGAACAAAACGGCGCGCACGCGATCGCCCGACAAAGACGGGAAGGCCCAAGAAAGATGACGAACGCGGCGCAGGCCGCTGGGAGGACCAGATCCATGAGCGCTTTCGTGCTTCGCCAGGATGCGGACGGTGTCGCCACGTTGACCCTGAACCGGCCCGATAAACTGAACGCCCTCAATGTGGCTGTGTTTGAAGACCTGCACGCCCATGTGGAGGCCCTTGAACGCCAGATCGACAGCATCGGGCTCATTGTGGTGCGCGGTGCGGGGCGTTGTTTTTCGGCCGGACATGACTTGAGCGATATCGCCGAGGGCGAAAAGCTCCCCATGCCCAATTTTCAGGCCCATGTCATCGAGCGACTGGCTCGCCTGCCCCAGGTCGTCGTCAGCGCCGTGCACGGACATTGCTACACGGGCGCGCTCGAACTCGCCCTTGCCGGTGACATCATCCTGGTAAGCGAAAATGCCAAGCTTGCCGACACCCATGCGCGCTGGGCGCTCACGCCCGTCTGGGGCATGAGCCAACGCCTGCCGCGCCGGGTGGGCCAGGCAAAGGCGGCCGAAATGATGCACACGTGCCGAACCTATTCGGGACGCGAGGCCCAGGCCATAGGCCTTGCCAATGCCTGTTATCCGGATGAGGACTTTGAAGCCGGGGTGTCCGCCTTTTGCCAGGAGGTGCTCGAGAATTCCTGGTTTTCTCTGCGTGCCAACAAACGCCTTTTGCTTGATACGGACGGTCTGTCCCTGGCCGCGGGCTTATCCCACGAAATTTACTACAATGAGGGCATCGGTCCGGATATGGACGAACGGATCAGCCGCTTTTTGAAAAAGTGAGCCTTCGCTAGAAGGAGCCGCCATGACGCCCGACAGCGACGCCATTATGCAATCCCTGGAGCAGGCCGCCCAGGCGCATGGCGACCCGGCGCAAGTGATCTACGACACCCTGTTCTCGCGTCATCCGGATCTGGAGGCCCTGTTCATTCTCGATACGGATGCAAGTGTGCGCGCCTCCATGCTCGCCTACGCCTTCGACTGCATCATCGATTACTGCGGTGAAGGCCGCTATGCCCTGAATTTCATCGCCGCCTCGCGCGGTCATCACCGGGGCTATGGGGTGCCGGACCACCTGTTCGATGTCTTCTTCGAGGTCATTCGCGACACCGTAAAATCCATCCTCGGCGCGGCCTGGAGCGCGCCCATGGACCGGGCGTGGGCGCACATGCTGGAGCGGTTTGCGCGCCAAACCACCCCGTAGAGCCTCGGCCGAAACATGCGGCCACTCTTAAAGCCTGAACACCGCCTAAGCCCAAGCAACGCGGCTCTCCCCGGGCGGCGCTCGCGTGGCGGGCCGCGGTCCCGGCCTTGAGCGTGATGCGGATGAATCGCCTGACGCTTTGAAACCAGTTGCGTGCGCGATGGTTGGTCCTGCGCCGATCTGGCGCGCCCACCAGGGGCCATGCGCCGTCTCGCGGAGGGGATCCGCCTGGCGGGCCGTGCCCCTTGCTCGCCGGTCACAGGGGGCCCCCTGGTAAATGGCGCCGGTACGGCTCAAACTGTTGACGGTGAAAAATAACCGGACAGAACCAACCAGGGGAGATTACGCATGATCAAGGGTACACGGCATGTGCTGACCGGGGTCGCCTTGGGCGCTCTTGTTGTCGCGGGCGCTGCCCAGGCCGACCAGAAGGTGACGGCGGACCACGCGCGCAAGGTCACCAAGACGCTCGACACCAAGCGGATCACCAAGGCGGACACCGCGCCCGGCAACTGGCTTGCCCATGGGCGCACCTATTCGGAGCAGCGGTTCTCGCCGCTCGATCAGATCAACACCGAGACGGTGAAGGATCTGGGCCTGGCCTGGTCGGTGGATTTGGGCACGCGACGGGGCATCGAGGCCTCTCCGATCGTGGTCGACGGTGTCATGTTCGTCTCCGGCCCCTGGGGTGTCGTCTGGGCGTTCAACGCGGGCACGGGCGAGGAGCTCTGGTACCACGACCCGCAGGTCGACAAGGCGCGCGGGCAATATGCCTGCTGCGACACGGTCAATCGAGGCGTCGCGGTCTATGGGGGCAAGGTGTTTGTTGCCGCGCTCGACGGGCGGCTGATCGCGCTTGATGCGGGCACGGGCGAGGTTGTGTGGCAGACCCAGACGGTCGATCTGGAAAAGCCCTACACGATCACCGGCGCACCGCGGGTGGTGAAGGACAAGGTGATCATCGGCAATGGCGGCGCGGAACTCGGTGTGCGCGGTTATTTCTCCGCCTACGATGTGAAAACCGGCAAGATGGCCTGGCGTTTCTACACCGTGCCGGGCAAGCCAGAGGCGCCGTTCGAGCACCCTGAGCTTGAGACCGCGGTCAAAACCTGGGACCCGGAAGGCCAGTGGGCCAAGACGGGCGGCGGCGGCACCGTTTGGGACTCCTTCGCCTATGATCCCGAGCTTGACCTCCTTTATGTGGGCGTCGGCAATGGCTCGCCCTGGGCGCGCGATATCCGCTCCCCACGCGGCGGCGACAATCTCTATCTTTCTTCGATCCTGGCGGTCGACCCGGACGACGGTTCACTCAAGTGGCACTATCAGACAACGCCGGCGGACAATTGGGACTACACGGCAACCCAGCACATGATCCTCGCCGACATGGAGCTGTATGGTGAGACCCGCAAGGTCATCATGCAGGCGCCGAAGAACGGTTTCTTCTATGTGCTGGACCGGGCGACGGGTGAACTTCTCAGTGCGGATAAATATGTGCCGTCGAACTGGGCCAGCCATGTGGATCTTGCCACGGGCCGCCCCGTGGAAACAGGCGCCGGTGTCTATACGGACAAAGCGGCCCTCGTGTTCCCGGGGCCCGCGGGCGGGCACAACTGGCACCCCATGGCGTTCTCGCCGGATACGGGGCTCGTCTACATCCCGGCCATGGAAATCCCCGCATTATTTGAGCCCAACCTTGATTATGAGCATCGCAAGGGCTGGTGGAACACGGGCAGCGTGATCGAGAACCAGCCTTTCGACGCCCCGCCGGAGCTGTTGAAGGGCCGGATCCTGGCCTGGGATCCGGTGCGCGGGCGCGCCCAGTGGACCTATGAGCATTGGGGCCACTGGAATGGCGGCCTCCTGGCCACGGCGGGAAATCTGGTGTTCCAGGGCGGCGGCGACGGCCTGATCCGGGCCTTTAAGGCCGATGATGGCGAAGTGCTGTGGACCGCGCCGGCCCAGACCGGTGTGATCGCGCCGCCGGTGACCTATTTGGTGGACGGCGTTCAGTATGTGACGGTCGCGGCCGGTTGGGGCGGTGTGGGCGCACTTGCCTACGGCCGTGCGTCTAAATCGGCCGGCGTGGAGCATATCGGCCGGGTGCTGACCTTCAAGATCGGCGGCGAAGCCACCCTGCCGCCCCTGGGCGACAAGGCCGAGCGGCCGGTCCCGCCCCAGGACGTGGCATCGGAGGAAGACATCCGGGCCGGCGGTATTCTGTTCCATGACTATTGCGCCGTGTGCCATGGCTTTGGCGCCGTGGGCGGCGGGGTGATCCCGGACTTGCGCTACTCGACGGCTGAGACCCACGAGGACTGGGAGAACATCGTGCTGAAGGGCTCATTGTCGGCCAATGGCATGGGCAATTTCTCCCGCTGGATCGATGAAGCGGAGATGCGCCAGATCCAGGCCTATGTCATCCGCCGGGCCAATGAGGGCGACGTGCCGGGCACGCCGAAAGAGGACTGACGCCTCGAACCTCTGGAGCAGCGGGCGAGAAATCCGGATCAATCGAGATCCAGCACGCCGACACTCTAAGCGCGGTGCGGATTTCTCGCCCCGCGCTTTTGTCGGACAACCCCAAGCACGAACGGCGGTTCCGCGAGGGACCGCCGTTTTCCCATGGCCCGGTTTCTGATGGCCCGGTGGCCAATAACGATATGTGACCGTGACCCGTCGGAAGAGGGAGGGGGGCTGAGGTCTTTGCACGAATGAAGGCTCTGGCGGCGTCACCGGGGCCAATCACTGCGCAGCATCAGACCTCTAAAGCCGCCCAAAGACGCTCCGAGGGCCTCTTGTGTTCATTCCTGAGAGGTTAGCGAGCGCATCATCATGACGCCGGTCCGTGAGGGACCCTGGTGGAGCGGGTTGGGCACCCACTCAACACGGCCCGACCACAGATTGCCTCGCCCTATGGTGCTGCCCGTGAGCACCATCATGCGCTCGTCGCTCGACAAGGTGACACTGGTGATCAGGGGCTGGCTCCAGGACACCTGACGCTTCAGGCCCCCATTGGAACCGAAGACCAGCAGTTTTCCGCCGCCATAATAGGCCGCGTAAATGTTGCCGTCCCGGTCGATCTCGAGACCGTCCGGCCCTTGGGGTGGCACGGAACGCCAATCGCCAAGGCCGAGCGCGGATAAATCGGCGAACACGCTCGGCCGGCCGACCCGGCCCGGTGCGATGACGGGGAAGGAGAGGATCCGGTTGCCCAGATGCTCCGAGACCAGCACCCGCTGGTTCGCCGCGTCGAACACCACGCCGTTGGTGTAGTGATAACCATCCGCGAGCCGGAAAATCTCTCCGTCGGGGTCGAGATAAAGGAGCGCGCCCTCGCGCGGCGCGCTGCGCGAGAACACACCCGATGCGGAGAAATAAACCCCGCCCTGGTCGTCCGCGCCCGCGTCATTGGGATTTTCGAAGGTGGCGAGGTCCTGGTCGCGCCACAGGACTTCTTTGACCTGGCCGCGCTGCGTCACCGTAATGAGCCGGTTCGACAGGTGGCACAGGATCACAAAGCCGTCGTCGAAGGGCGCGATCGCCGTGGGACCGCAGCCGCGCCGGAAAAAGAAAATGCGCGTGTCGCCGGCCTCCCAGCGGATCACCCGGTCGCGCTGCATCTCCCCATAATAGATGGTGCCGCCGAAATTGAGTGGACCCTCGGGATAGAACGCATCCACGCCGTTCGCTGCCCGGGCCGTCGCCGGCAGAACCATGCCAAGGAGGATGCCCAGGACAAACCGCATGCTACAGGCCCACCTGTCCCGATGGACGCATGCTCGACGGCGGGTGGTCGAGGGCGGAAAAACCGTGATCAACCGTTTCATGGTCAGCCGGCATCCATGTGAGCGCAAAGAGCGACAGGGCAGAGACAAGAACGACAACTCCGAACAAAAGAGTAAGCGTTCCAGTCCCTAACATCGGAATAAGGAAAAATGTCGTTCCGATCGTGCCGATGATGCTGCCCATGGAATGGATGGCCGAAATCCGCCCCACGAGCCGGCCCGAGGCGCCCGCATCCTGTATCATCAGGCGCACCGCAAAGGGCGTGAAGGTGCCGAACAGGGTAATGGGCACAAGATTGTGC
>CAYYTT010000202.1:0-5077 GCA_964474635.1 uncultured Alphaproteobacteria bacterium
GTTTGGCCCCGGAAGGGTTTGGCCCCGGAAGGGTTTGGCCCCGGAAGGGTTTGGCAAGGAATTGCGTGTAGGTTCCAAGGGCTTGGGGGCGCTTCCGGCGCGTAAATGACCGGATTTCAACACATTTGTGACATTTTTGTTGCCGATCCTGCCCGGTACCGCAAATGTCGGCGCTCAATCGTCGACCATCCCATGCCAAAGCCTGTCTTGTCCGTGACAAGAGGGGTCGGTCGGTGACCAGGGGGTTGGGCGGTGATCGGATTTCGGATTGCGCTCCGCGTTTGCGCGGCCACTGCGGAGCGCAAGGGGCGGGCTCCGGCCCAACGGTTTCATCCCCCCTCTCGCCGAGGGTCGGCCCGCCCCACTTAAAATTTCCCTCAACGAAATCTGCGTCATCCCGTTCACAGTTTTGTGCCCGGTGATGCGCGAGATGGCACTTTAAAACACCGTCACGGGATGTTTGACCGGCGGCCCGGGGTTCGTGCGCGGATTTCGGGACGCGCTCGCGGCACTTGGACCCTGTGTCGGGCCCGCTGATCGTTTATAAGTCTGGAAAAGTCGCTCTCACGCCTCCCATGACATCGGGCCCTCGGGTGCGGGGTCGCAGGAGGCACTGACCAAGACGGAAGGACCGCCCGTGACGGCAGAACTCGGCCATTTCGCCCTGTGCTTTGCATTCATTCTGGCGCTTATTCAGGCATCGGTTCCGCTTTACGCGGCGCAGGTCGGCAATCGGGACTTGGCCGGCGTGGCCGTGCCGGCCGCGCAGAGCCAGGGCCTCATGATCATTGTTGCCTTTCTGGCGTTGACCCAAGCCTATGTGGCGTCCGATTTCTCGGTCCTGAACGTGGCGGAGAATTCGCACACCGCAAAGCCGCTGATTTACAAAATCTCCGGCGTGTGGGGGAACCACGAGGGCTCCATGGTGCTCTGGGTGCTGATCCTGGCCCTGTTCGGTGTCGCGGTCGCCAGTGTGCGCGGCGGTCTTGACGATTTGTTCCGGGCGCGTGTCTTGGCGATCCAGGGCCTCATCGGCGCGGCGTTCCTGGCTTTTATTCTGTTCACGTCTAATCCCTTTGTGCGCCTCGATCCGGCACCTTTCGAAGGGCGCAGCCTGAATCCCCTGCTGCAGGACCCGGGTCTCGCGATCCATCCGCCGTTCCTATATTTGGGCTATGTGGGCTTCTCCATGGCCTTTTCCTTCGCGGTCGCCGCCCTTATCGGCGGACAGGTGGATCGGGCGTGGGCCCGTTGGGTGCGTCCCTGGACGCTTGCCGCCTGGATGTTTCTGACCATCGGCATCGGTCTTGGGTCCTGGTGGGCCTATAACGAGTTGGGCTGGGGTGGCTGGTGGTTTTGGGATCCGGTGGAGAATGCCTCCCTGATGCCCTGGCTTTTGGGCACGGCCCTGTTGCATTCGGCCCTTGTGGTGGAACGGCGCGGCGCCTTGAAGCATTGGACGATCCTGCTCGCCATCCTGACGTTTTCCTTCAGTCTGCTGGGCACGTTCCTGGTCCGTTCGGGCGTTTTGACGTCCGTGCACGCCTTCGCGAACGATCCGGAACGGGGCGTCTTCATCCTGGCGATTTTGCTGGGTCTGACGGGCGGGGCCCTCGCGCTTTATGCCGTGCGCTCCAAGGATCTGTCGGGGGGCGGAGGGTTCGCGCCCATCAGCCGCGAGGGCGCCCTGGTGCTCAATAATCTGTTTCTTGTCACGGCCTGCGTGACGGTGTGCATCGGCACGCTCTATCCGTTGCTGCTTGATGCGGTGAAGGCGGTGGCCCCACAACTGATCGGGGATGTGCGGATTTCGGTGGGCCCTCCCTATTTCAACCAGACCGTCGTACCACTGATGATCCCGCTGTTCCTGGCCGTGCCCGTGGGCGCCATGCTAGCCTGGAAGCAGGGCGATCTTGCCGGCGTCCTCGCGCGGCTCAAATGGGCCGGCGCCGGCGCTGTGGTGCTGACCCTTGGGCTTGGCGCCTTCGGTTTTGGCTGGTCGATCCTGGCCTTGCCGGCCTTTGCGCTCGCCGCGTGGCTGGTCTTGGGCTCGGTGGTGCTCATTGCCGAACGGGCCGGTCTGGGCCGCACGGACCTGTCCGCCGTGCCGCGCCGTCTCCTCGGCGTGCCGCGCCTCGCGTGGGGCACGGCCATTGCCCATGGCGGGCTTGGCATTCTGATTGCGGGCATTGCCGGGGTCAGCCTGTTCCAAGCGGAAGTCATCACCCGGCTTTCCCCGGGCGAAAGCCTTCAGGTTGGTCGTTATGAGGTGCGCTTTGAGGGCGTAACAGCGGTTGAAGGGCCGAACTACGTGGCCGACCGGGCAAGCCTGGTCGCCCTGCGCGACGGACGCACGGTCGCGGCCCTGGCGCCGGAGCGGCGGCATTATCCGGCGTCCGAACGGGGCACGAGCGAGGTTGGCCTGCACAGCACACTCCTCACCGATCTTTATGTGACCCTGGGTGAGCCGGCCCGCGCCGCCGCGACGGTGCCGCCGGGCCAGGAGGATGCCTGGACCATCCGCGCCTATGTCAAACCGCTCATCAACTGGATCTGGGGCGGCACCTTAATCATGGTGCTGGGCGGCGGCCTCGCCTTGAGCGACCGGCGCGCGGCGCGGCGCCAGACGCCGCAACCGGAAAACACCGCCGGCTTGACCCCAAGCCCCGTGGCCGGCTGAGGAGACAGTCCGATGGCCCTCGTCGTGCTTTTCGCCCGCACCCTTTGCCTCGTCATTGTGACGCTTGCTCTGGGAGCGCCCATGGCGCCCCGGCCTGCCAAGGCGGTGGAGCCGGATGAGATCTTGGAGGACCCGGCGCTCGAGGCCCGGGCGCGGGACATCTCGCGCGAGCTGCGCTGCCTTGTCTGCCGCAATGAAAGTATTGATGAGTCGAACGCGGACCTGGCGCGGGATCTGCGCCTGTTTGTCCGGGACCGTCTTGTTGCCGGCAAGACGGACGCCGAAGTGATCGCCGAAGTCCGCGACCGGTACGGCGATTACGTCTTGTTGAAGCCGCCCCTGTCTCCCGCAACGGTCACCTTGTGGCTCGCGCCTCTGGCGGTCCTGGTTCTGGGCGGATTGCTGGCTGTGGCCGTGTTTCGGCGCCATGGCCGCGCACTCGCCGCCGAGGAGCCCTGAAAGGTAGAGCCCTGAACGGGCCGGCCGAGCCCTGGACCGCGAAGCCCTGGACCGCGAAGCCCGGGCACCTGCGGAATCAGCCCGCGCGAGAACCCTGCGGGGTCAGCCCGCGCGAGAACACCAAGTCTCTCGCGATGATCCGGCCCTTGCCCCCATCCCGATGGCGTATTGCCCCGCGCCAGGCCCCTGACCTACGCAAGCCAACAACCGCCAGACAGGGAGAGCGCCATGGCTTTGAGCGACCGGGTCACTTTTACGGGCAGTCAGGGTACGCCCCTTGCCGCCAAGCTGGACCGCCCTCTGGGGTCGCCCAAGGCCTTCGCCCTGTTCGCCCACTGTTTTTCCTGCTCCAAGGACATATTCGCGGCGGCGCGGATTTCCCAGGCGCTCACCGCCCATGGCTTTGCCGTGCTGCGCTTTGATTTCACGGGCCTTGGCCATTCGGACGGTGATTTCGCCAACACCAACTTCTCTTCAAATGTGGACGACCTGGCGCGCGCGGTGGATTATCTGCGGGCGGAGCATGCCGCACCATCGGTGATGATCGGCCACTCCCTGGGCGGGGCGGCGACGATCATAGCGGCCGGCGCGGTGCCGGAGCTGCGGGCCGTCGTCACCATCGGCGCGCCCGCCGACACCGAGCATGTGACCCACAATTTCATCGAACATGTGCCCGAGATCGAGGCCAAGGGCGAGGCGCAGGTGCAGCTCGGCGGGCGCCCCTTCACGATCCGCAAGCAGTTCCTTGAGGATCTGAAGGCGCACCGGGTGACCGACGCGGTCGCCGGCTTGAAAAAGCCCTTGCTGGTGATGCACGCGCCGTTGGACCAGACCGTCGGCATCGACAATGCAACGGCACTGTTCGTGGGCGCCAAGCACCCGAAGAGTTTCATTTCCCTCGACAGCGCCGACCATTTGCTGACCGCCAAGGCCGACGCCATCTATGCGGCCGATGTCATTGCGGCTTGGTCGGCGCGCTTTTTGGGCGCCGAGGACGGTGCTCCGGCCCGCACGCAGGACAAGCAGGTCGTGGTTTCGGAAATCCCGCCCGGGCCTTACACGTCACGCATGCGCGCGGGCCGCCATGTCCAGGCCGGCGATCAGCCCAAGACGTCGGGCGGGGAAGATCTGGGCCCGGCGCCCTATGATTATCTGTCGAACGCGTTGGCCCTGTGCACGGTGCAGACCATTCGGCTTTACGCCATGCGCAAAAAACTTGATCTGCCCGCCGTCACGGCATCGGTGCGCTACGACAAACGCCATGCGGAGGACTGCGAGGACTGTGTCGCGGGCAAGGGGCTGAAAATGCTGCATTTTGACGTGGAAGTCAGTGTTGATGGCCCCATTGATGAGGCGCTGGGGCAAAAACTGGTGGAAATTGCCCATAAATGCCCTGTGCACCAGACGTTGGCCCACCATCACGCCCCGGTATCCGTCAGTCTGGCCCCCCAGACGCGCTAGACTTGCGTGATGTTGCGTGTCGGCGCGAAGGGCCACGGCGCCGCAGACAAGCTTGGGCAAGCCTTTCTGAGTCTGGTAACCTGAGTGTCCATTTGTGGGGAGGCGAATGGGCATCGGGGCATGTCCAGACCCGGTCCGGCCCGGCGGCACGGCCGTCCCCGGGGGAATGGGCGGGCAACGGTGACAAACTCTTAATCTTCCCGAAAGACCGCCGTAAGGCGATGTTTTCCAAAGATTGGCTCATGGAGTGGCGCGGGGATGGAGATCCTGTCGTGCCCGAACAGGGAGGGTCTCGTTTTGCGGGATGCACTCACCACTCACCTTATTCAAGGCGCTTGTCGGTTGTCTCTGAAGCAGCGTTTGCTCGCCGCCACCGTTCTTGCGTTCGGTGTTGCAGGCGTTGGCGATGCCGCTCTGGCCGGTGACAAAGCCAAATCCGATGCGACGCCCGCGGCCACAAGCGCCGATACGGTTGCG
>CAYYTT010000202.1:5177-6794 GCA_964474635.1 uncultured Alphaproteobacteria bacterium
AAAAGACGACTGAAAACGGCGTCGCGCAGGCTTTGTCGAATGAAAAGGCGTCTGTTCTGCTGCGCGCCATCGTGGGCGATGAAGCCTGGAGCGCTTTTGACTCGATCGAGTTGGCCGAACCTGCCAATGCCAACCCTGCCGATGACGGCGACAACGCCGCCGCCGTTATCCCGATGACCATCGATGAGACCGGCGACGTTCTGCCGTTCGAGCCCATCCATGTGGCGGCGACGCCGAGTGTCGAAGGTGCCGAGCCAAACATCGTGGGCGAGCCGGTCGTCGGTGCCGTCTCGGCGACCGATGGGGCCACGACGGGCACCGAGCCGGTTGGTGCGGCCGAGCCCGCAGCCAAAGCCGGGGTGAAAAAGTCGGATCTTGCTTCCGATGCGGCCGCGTCGGACGACAAGGCCCTTGCGGCCGGTGGAACGTCTTCTACCGAAATGTCGGTCGAAAAGGCCGTAACGGATGAAGCGGCGAACGTCGAAGCCACCGCGGACGAGGCGCCCCTGGCCGATCTGACGGCCATGGTGTCCATGGCGGATTTCACGAGTTTCCTGCGCATGCTGCAGGTGGCGATGGTCGACATCATTCCGGCCGATGCCGAAGCCGCCGACGAGGCAAGCCATCTGGACACGTTCAATGGTCTGTTCATCGACAGCGACGGTCACGTGATCACGGTGTTTGACACGGATACGGCCCACGAAACGCTGACGGCGGTGACCGCGGACGGTCGGACCTTGTCCGCGCGTCTGGTGTCTTTCGATGAGGCCCGTTCGCTTGCGCTCCTGAAGGTTGAGGCTGACGGACCGTTCGATCATGTCGTCCTGAATGACGATGCCAAAGCGCTCATCGCGTCCCTGCACACCATGGCCGAGCCCGAGCAGGGTTACCTTGGCGTGTCCATCCAGCCCATCAGCGCGGACATGATGGCGGGCGAGGGTATCGAAGAGATCAGCGGTGTCCTGATTTCGACGGTCCGTATGGAAACAGCTGCCGAAGTGGCGGGTCTGCGCCCCGGCGACGTGATTGTCAAAGTGGACGGCACGGATATTCATTCGACGGACGATGCGGTCGAGGCCATTGGTACAAAGATGGCTGGAACGAAGATCGACATGGTCGTGTGGCGCGATGGTGCGATGATGGACATCGCAGCGACCTTGCGTCCCCGGGACCTGGATCAGCCGTCCTATGCGCAACCGGACGTGAGCGACGCCGTCGCCGCCGAAGCGGAGCCGTTCGACGGTCTGGACATTGAACCCCTGGGCCTGCGTGTCGGTTTTGGTTTGGAGCCTGGCGTTGAAATCCTGGATGTCTCGGAAGGCAGTGAAGCGTCGAGCAAAGGCCTCGTGGCCGGCGATGTCATTCTGCGCGTAGCCGAGACCATGATTACCGAAGCCGCCGATGTGGACGAGGCCGTTAAGGCCGCCATGGAGGCGGGCGAGCCGGCTCTGCTCGTCCTGGTGCGCGGCCCGGAGCGTGGCTCCAAGGAGCGCTATATCGCATTGACCCTGGGTGGAGAGCGCTGATCACGCAGCGCTGACCACCCCTCGTGGGTCTACATGGGCAGCGGCCCCCGCCCCGTCACTCCATCGGGGCCGTTGTGGGCCGCACTGGCGG
>CAYYTT010000203.1:0-6722 GCA_964474635.1 uncultured Alphaproteobacteria bacterium
CCCGGCTCCAAGGTAACCGGCAAGGTGGCGCAGGTGCGCGGCCTTGAGCCCGGTCAGGATGCCATTTCCCCCTCCCGCTTTCCCGACTGGGACGGCCTTGAGCCCATCAAGGCCTTTGCCGATGAGGTCCGGGAGAAGACGGGCGGCATCCCGATCGGCTATAAGCTCTCGGCACAGAACATTGAAAAGGATCTGGAGGCGGCCCTGACGGTGGGGGTCGACTATGTGATCCTGGACGGACGGGGCGGGGGGACGGGCGCCGCGCCGACCATCTTCCGGGACCACATTTCCGTGCCCACGATCCCGGCCCTGGCGCGCGCCCGCCGGTTCCTCAACGCCAGTGGCAATAGTGACGTGACCCTGATCATCACCGGCGGCCTGCGCACGCCGGCGGACTTTGCCAAGGCCCTCGCGCTCGGCGCCGATGCGGTGGCCATTTCCAACGCGGCCATGATGGCCATCGGCTGTCTCGCCATGCGGGCCTGCAACACCAACAACTGCCCCGTGGGCATCACGTCCATGAAGGACCACCTGCGCGCCCGGTTGCAAATCGAGGCTTCGGCACAGCGTTTGCAGAGTTTTCTGGAGGCGGCTGTGGATCTGATGAAGGTCCTCGCACGGGCCTGCGGTCACGATCATCTAAGCAAATTCGGCACCGGCGACCTGGTAACCTGGAAAGAGAACATGACGCGCCTGGCCGGCGTGCCCTTTGGCGGTCTTGGCGATGATTTTTCGGGCTGACGCGCGCGTCAGGGGAGCCTTGCGGGCGGAAATGACCTTCAAGTGCGTCTTTTTCGCAGCACCGCCGTCGATTTCGAGGCTCCGTTAACCGGATTTTGACCTTTGATTGGACCCGGGGACCGCGCCGCGCTAGTTTAGGTTGGGTGAAGGGAATGGGCGCATGCGTATCTGGTACGAAATAGAAGATGCCTTGGAGACCTGCTTCGAGGAGGCCGAACGGGCCATTCACGGGGAATGCCGCTTCGAAGTCTGGGAATGGGCAGCGCTCGAATCCGGCAATGAGGCGAGCCTTGTTGGCCGGTTCACCACCCGCCGTCTGGCGGAAATGGTGATTGCCGGGCTCGAAGATGAATTCGAACAATCGGGACGTGGGATCCACTATCCCCGCGACGACCGCCAGCGGGCGCTTGACGATTTTCACCTCGCCAGCCTGAACGACAGCACCGTCCACTAGGGCCAACACACCGCGCCGGGGCGCCTTGCCCCGACCCTTAAGGCGTGTGCCGCCTGACCGAAAGATCAGTCCTCTCGCGGCAGGGCGTAATTGACCACCGCATGACTCGACAGCTTGTCGCTGCCCTCCGCCCGAATTTCCACTTCGATCACCGCCAGGGCCTTGCCAAGCTTCATAAGCCGCGCCTCGCCGATGACAGCCGTGCCGATGCAGGGGCGCAGGAAATTGATGGTCAGTGTACTGGTCACCGCCATGGGCACGATCCCGGTGCGGGTGAAGACGGCGACATAGGCGGCGCTGTCCGCCACGGCCATTTGCGTGGGCCCTGAGATGTAGCCTCCGGGCCGCAGATTATTCTCATCAATGGGCCGGCGAATGCGCGCGTAATTCTCCGCAACCTCCTGAATGAATTCCGTGCCGCCCAGATTGGAAAACTGGTCCGCATAGAACGCATTGACCTCCTCGGCCGTGACCTTGCAGACCATCGCTGCCTCCCTTGCCCTTCGTTCTGGCGCAACGGGCAAGACCCCCGGATCACTCTGGGTCCAGCGCGGCGTTGCTCGGTTTTTTTCGCGCTCACGCACCCCTGCCGGACCTTCAGGGGCGCTGCGCGAGGGCGGCGCAATGGCGCCGTGCCGCGGTCGCGGCCTTCAGCGCAGTGCGGATTTATCGCTCCGCGCCATGGCCCGGCGCGCGTGCCGGCGCGGCCTACCGGCACGATAGGCCATCGCCGCCCCCCGTCAAACCGGCGCGCCCTTGCCCGCCGCTGCGGGGCGGGTACGCTTACTCGCGGCGTGATCGCCGCCAGCACCGCGCGCCAGGGGCGTCGGCGCGGGCACAGCAAAAAAGGGGAGGGGCCATGACTTCGGGTCACAAGGACAAGGCATTGCGCGAGCGGGCGGCCCGGGTGATGCCCGGCGGCCTGTGCGGCCATCAATCCGTCCTCACACTGCCGGACGGCTTTCCGCAATTTTTCGAGCGGGCCGAGGGCTGCCACCTGTGGGATGTGGATGGCACCCGCTATGTGGATTTCATGTGCGCCTATGGGCCGAACCTGTTCGGCTACCGCCATCCGGCCGTTGAGGCGGCGGCGCGGGCGCAGATGGCGCGCGGCGACGTGATGACAGGGCCGGCGCCTGTCATGGTCGAGCTTGCAGAGGCCCTTGTCGCCCAGGTCACCCATGCGGACTGGGCCATGTTCTGCAAAAACGGCACGGATGCCACCACCATGGCCCTGATGATCGCCCGGGCTCACACGGGGCGGCGCAAGATCCTCGTGGCCCGCGCCGCCTATCACGGCTCGCTGCCCTGGTGCACGCCCATCCCCAATGGGGTGACGGCGGAGGATCGGGCGCATCTGATCTATGTGAACGCCAATGATCGCCAAAGCCTGTCGGACGCCGTGCGGGATGCGGGCGATGACCTTGCGGGCATCATCGCCTCGCCCTACCGCTACGATGCCTTCGCGCCGAGTGAAATGCTGGATCCGGATTATGCGCGCGATGCCCGGGCGGCTTGCGACCGGGTGGGCGCCTTGCTCATCCTCGATGAGGTGCGCGCCGGATTTCGTCTGTCGCCAGACGGTTCCTGGTCCGCGCTTGGGGTCGAGCCCGATTTGAGCGCCTGGGGCAAGGCCATCGCCAACGGACATGGCCTGTCCTGCCTGCTCGGTAGTGACACGGCCAAGGAGGCGGCGGCGTCCGTGTTCGTGACGGGCTCCTTCTGGTATGCGGCCGCGCCCATGGCGGCAAGTCTTGCCACGCTCAACCTCATGCGGGAAACGGATTATCTGGAGCGGATCCGCGCCATGGGTGAGCGGCTGCGCGCCGGCCTCGACGCGCAGGCCCGCGCCCACGGCTTTGCCCTGCGCCAGACGGGGCCCGCGCAAATGCCGCAAATTCTGTTTGAGGACGATCCCGATTTCCGGGTGGGCTTTGCCTGGGCCCAGGAGGCCGTGGCCCGGGGCGCCTACATCCATCCCTGGCACAACATGTTTTTGTGCACCGCCCATGGGGAGGCCGAGATCGACACGGCCCTCGCCGCCACGGATCAAGCCTTCGAGGCCCTGAAGCCCCGCCTGAACACTCTCGAAGCCCACCCCTTCATCGCCCGCCGCCTCGGCCGCTGAACACAGTTATTCTGAGTAATGATCAACGCCCACGATCCAGGCTTCTTCTTCGCAGATGGCCCGGCGTGCCGGCGCACTGAGACGGGACGGGCCCTCGAAGAGGGGGGCGAGGCTTGCCTTCCGGTCGCGCTGTGCCAGGTCCTCGACCACGGCTTTCACCTGAAGGGCGTCCTTAATTGCGCCTTCCGGTGCCTTGCGCAGCCATAGGGAAGGATAGATTTCCGCCAGGATCGCCTCCCCGCCGGACGGTGGGGGAGGGGGGAGGGTAAGCCCGGTCTCGAACGGCCAGACCTGCACACGGCCCTGGGCCACCAATGCGCGGCGCAGATGATCCAGGACCGGAAGGCCCATAAGGATCTGGCTGCCCACGGAGCCGGTGGTGAACAGCTTCCAAACCGGCTGGGCGCCGGGTGTGGCCCGGTCTGCGCGCCGCCGCTCCGGCAAATCCGCCGGGCCATGGGGCCTCAGACGCCGCATGCCAAGCAGGGGCGTCTGCGCCTTGACGGGGCAACCCCAAAAAGGAAAGGCCGTTCCCGTCATGGCCCGGTTCATGTCGGCGGCCACGGCGAAACGGTTGTTCCGGTTATCGGCATCGTCCGTGATCCGCTCACTGATATGGCGCCACATGCGCTCCCAGGGCGCGGGGCCAGGCGCGCCCATCAGGCCGAGCGCGGCGGCTGTGCCGGCCGGATAACCGAAGGGGAAATCAAACCCGGCCAAAACGCGCCTGCCCCGGGTGATCCGTGTGCCGATCAGGGTTTCCAGACGCTCCCGCGCCTGGAGGCGCGTTGCCGGATTTTCCAGAGTGATCCCGCGTCCGCGCCCCAGGCGATCCCGGTCGAGCCAGGCGATCCAGATGCTGTCTGCACCCGTCTTGGGAACCGCCGCGGCTGACCAGTCGACCATGATGAGGGTATCGAAACGGGGCATGGGATCTCGCCCGGAGGCTTAAAGGGAACGCCCGTTCAGGGTTGCGGATGCGAAGACGTGCCCCGCACCGTGGCGGCGTCCCTGCGGCCCATTTCCAAGGCGGCCAGGGCCTTTCGGGCGTGTTCGTGGTCTTGTGCCGCGGCGAGACGAAACAATCGGCCGGCTTCTGCAGGATCTTTCTTCGTGCCCTGACCATGCTCCAGCATCACGCCCAGCATGAATTGGGCTTGCGCCAAGCCTTGATCCGCCGCCAGACGGTAAAGCCGCAGCGCCTGCGCCAAATCCTGCGCCACCCCTCGGCCGGTGCGGTAGAGGGCTGCGAGCACGGTCCGGCCCAGCGGATCGCCGCGATCCGCCGCGAGGCCGTAAAGGCGCGCCGCCTCGGCTTCGTCGCGCGCCATGCCGTCACCCATCTCAAAGCGCAGGCCCAATGCGACGAGGGCCCCCGGATCGCCGGCACCGGCCTTCTCAATGAGGTCGGCGAGGGCCGGCGAGACGACCCGCTTTTGGCCCGGGTCCGGAGCGTTGGCCAGGGGGCGTGCGGCGTCCCGTTGGGCAAGATCCGCGTGCCCCGTAAGGGCCGCAAGGCGGGTGAGCACGCCATGCCAAGCGGGATCCGCCGCATCGTTGTCAAAGGCACTCAAATCATGGGCGGGCTGAGACAAAAACGCAAAAGGCACCGCACAGGGCTCCAACACGGCGGCACACAGACGGCCCCGGTCAAGGGCATAGCCCGCTTCGGCGAGGACAAGGCCGCTGCGCACCGCGCGGGGTGTCCAAAGGACAAGGACCGCCGGCGCATCCCGCAGCACGGGCTCTATTTCGCCCACGAAACGATCCCGGGCCAGGGGGCGCCCATCGAAGACGAGTGTGAGGCCGAGGGCCGCGAGCCGATCATGCATGGGCTGCGCCCGCGACCGTTCGCTGCGCTCGTAGCTGAGATAGACATCGGTCATGATCCGCCCCGTTCCCCTGCCCGCGTCTTGTGGACGCCCGGCGATGGCCGGCCCGGCCATCAGGCGTCCAGTCCATCAGGCGCCCAGTCGCTCCAAGGCGAGCCGTGCGTCCGCGTCCCCCTGCTCCGCCGCCTGGCTATAATAGGCGAGCGCCCTTTTCAAATCCTGGGGCACGCCAAGGCCGTACTCGTGGAGGACGCCCATATTGAACTGGCTGCGCACTGAGCCCTGTTCCGCCGCCTGATGGAACAAGCGCGCCGCTTCCGCGTGATCCACCGGGATGCCCGTGCCGCTGAAGGTCATGCCCGCCAGGGTATTGAGCCCGCCGGGATCGCCCTGTGCGGCCGCGAGCCGGGCCCAGCGCAGGGCTTCCTCATCATTGGGTTCCGCGCCGCGCCCCGTGAGGAAGCGTTCGGCAAGATCGCTCTGGGCGGCCGCGTCACCGCGCATGGCCCGCTGCGCCAGGTGATGGAGCGCGGCGGGAAGCAGATCGCCGAGGGAGGGATCAAGGGCGTGGTCGGTCTCCTCGGGATGGCCCGCAAGGCCGCGCAGGCGCTTCACGATGCTTTGCCAACCCGGATCCGTATCGGGAAAATTCGTGTCTGTCAGATCGGCCGTTTGGACATTGCGAAAGGCGAGCGGCAGCGTGCACGGCTCCACCAGGGCGGAACACAAAATCCCGCGCGCCATGCCGTCGGTCGCTTCGGCCCGCACCCAATCGCTGTCGACGGCCGCACACGACCAAAGCACCAGGACGGCCTTGGCCTCGGCGAGGGCGCTTTCGATTTCCTTGTCAAAGGTCGTCCCCGGCTCCAGCCACGCATCGAACCAGACGCTGAAGCCCAGGGCGAGGAGGCGCTGGTGAATATCCTCACAGCGCGGACGATCGTCCCGCTTATAACTGATGAAAATGTCGGCCACGGTGCCGCGGTCTCCCCATGTCGATTTTGTGTGTGTGTGTTCAGAGCGTCAGTGCGCGGGCGTCCTGGCGGGTGGGGCCGAAGATCGGCTCGAAGGCCGCCTTCAAGGCCACGTCAAGGTCCGCCATGGTCACCGGCAGGCCAAGATTGACCAGGCTCGTGACACCATGCTCGGCAATCCCGCACGGAACAATGCCGGCGAAATGCTCCAGGTCCGGCTCCACATTGATGGAGATGCCGTGGAAGGAGACCCAGCGGCGCACACGGATGCCGATGGCGGCGATCTTGTCCTCCCGTCCGCCGCCGCGCGCCACCCACACGCCCACACGTCCGTCCCGCCTTTCCCCCCGGACGTTGAAGGCGCCGAGCGTGTCGATGATCCAGGCCTCCAGGCCCGAAACGAAGGCGCGTACGTCCTGGCCGCGGGTTTTGAGGTCAAGCATCACATAGGCGACGCGCTGGCCAGGGCCATGATAGGTGAACTCGCCGCCGCGCCGGATCCGGTGCACGGGAAACCGATCGGGCTCGAACAAATCCTCGGCGCGGGCGCTGACGCCGGCGGTGTAGAGCGGCGGATGCTCGAGCAGCCAGAC
>CAYYTT010000204.1:0-6588 GCA_964474635.1 uncultured Alphaproteobacteria bacterium
CGCCGCCCAAGAGCGGCTCGCGATGACAAGCTGCACCATCTGAATGACTCAATGCCCTAGAGTATCCGTTTCCGTTCAAACGGACCCGGCTCTTGTTTTGTTTCGCTCGCGCGCGCCCAATTGGACCTTTTGGGGACCCTCTGGGGCGCGCTGCGGGGGCGGCGCAAGGGCGCCGGGCCGCGGTCATTGCTTCAGCGCAGTGCGGATTTATCGCCCCGCGTTACAGGCCCAGGGCGTGTTGGTCACCAAAACATGCGGGGCATGCGAAAGGGCAGCAGGGTGCGCACCCAGCCCGTGTCGAGCCGGTCACAACACAGACTTTCATGCATGGCCGTGACATCCTCGCCGAGCAGCCGGGTGCGGATCTTGGAGCGGGAGTAAAACGGCACATCCTCGAAGGTTTTCAAGACCGTCGCATGGCCGCCCTCCCCCCGGGTGTCCCGCGGCACGCGCCAGATCATGGTCCGGGGCAGGTCCGCGCGGGCCGGCGGGGCGAAGGGTTCGACCGCGCCGTGGCGGTCGAACTTCAGGGCCATGGCCTGCTCGGAACCGTCGCGCCGTTCCACGTCGTAAACGATGGCGGCCCCGTTTTTCAGATCGCCCCGCGACCAGGTCCAATAGCGGAACCCATCCGCGATCGGCTCGTCCCCGATATTGGTGTCGAGATACCCCGACCCTGACCAGGCGAGGCTCGGATCCGTCATGGCGACCTCAATGCGGGCGCGCGGTGCCAACGGCGACCAGCGGTGCCGTCCGGCGGCGTCGAGCGGAAAGGTCTCCCTGCACAAGGCCTCGGCATGGACACGCACCACGCCATTGACGGGCAGGGGAACCGGTGCGCCGGGCGCATCGATCCGTACCGTGAGGGTCTGGCCGTCCCAGTCCAGGGCGCTCGGGCCGATCCGGTAGCCGCGCTCGCTCACCTGGGCCGCGTTGCGCCGGCGTTCCGTCATGCACCACCGCCCGCCCGGGCCGTAGAGCGCCACATTGAGGGAGATGTGGTCCAAGGGGTCGCGCCGCCCGGCCCAGACATAATAGGGAGAAAAGACGCTGCCGATGAAGGCGATGATCGTGATGCCGTGGCGCCCATCGGCGCTGATGCCGTCGAGATACCACCACAGGTAACCGCCGGGGGTCACCGGGACGTCGAAGCGAGGTCCTCCATCAGGGTGTGCGCCGCAAGGCGCCCCGACAGGGCCGCCATGGGCACCCCCGCCGAGGGATGGGTGCTGCCCCCCGCCACGTAAAGACCCGGGAGCCGGGTCCGTGCCGTCGGACGCAGGAAGGGCGCTCTCCATCCGTGGGACGCCCGGCCGTAGAGGGCTCCCCCCGTCGCCGGGAAAAAGCCGTTGAACGTCTCCGGCGTGGTGCGCACCGTCGCGTCCGCGCGCCGGTGAATCGTCAGCCCACATTGGGACAGCCTTTGAAAGGTTCGGGTCTCGCATGCGTCGAGCTCCTCTGGCTTGAGGGGCCGCAGGTCGGCCGTGGGCGGTGCGTTGACAAGGCAGAACAAGCGCTCGGTGCCATCCTCCCGGGCGCCGCCGATCAGATTTCCGTCGTCATCCCGGTCCTGGGCGCAGACATAGACCGTCGGGTCGGACGGCAGTCGTCCGGCCCCGAACAGGTCCTGAAATTCGGCCGGATAGTCCTGCGAAAAAAACACATTGTGCCGCACGAGCGGAAAGCCTTCCGCGCGGGCGGCCATGCTCCAGGTCACCGCCGACAAGGAGCGCGCCTGCGGCGGCACGGGCGTGACGGCGCGCCGGACGGCGGGGCCGAAAAAGCCGGCGCCTATGGCCGAGGCGTCGGCATTCACAAGCACCGCATCCGCTTCAAGAACTTCGCCATTGGCCAGGGTTACGCAGCGGGCGCGCCCGGCGACCGGCGCGATGGCTTTAACCGGCGCATCAAAGCGCACCCGGGCGCCATTGCGCTCGGCCACGCGGGCCAGGGCTTCGGGAATCCTCTGCATACCCCCTTCAACGAGCCACACGCCCATCTGTTCCACATGGGCAATGAGCATGAGCGTGGCCGGGGCCGAAAAGGGAGAGGACCCATTATAAGTCGCATAGCGGCCGAACAACTGGCGCAGCCGCGGGTCTTCAAAGAAGGTACCAAGTGCGCCCCAAAGCTTGGTATAGGGCTGCAAATGCCACAGATCGCCCATGGCGTTCCAGCCGCGCTGGCGAACAGGGGTCAGCATGCTGGGCTTGCGGGCCTTCAGGAACGCATCTTCCAGGGTGTTGAACATGCGCGCGGCGCAGGCGCAAAAGTCGCGATAACCCTGGGCGTTGCGTGTGCCGGCGAAGGCGCCGATGGCCTCGGCCGAACGCTCCGGGTCGGCGAACAGATCAAGGCAGGCATTGCCGCTCCAGGCGTGGCGGGCCAGAATCTCGGCCGGCTGAAGCGTGAGTTCATCCTCAAGGCGGCTGCCCGCTTCCTCGAAGATTTCTTCGAAGTAGGGGCGCATGGTGAAGACCGTGGGCCCTGAGTCGATGCCCAGGCCATCAACGGTCACTTCACGGATCTTTCCGCCGGGGGCGCTGGCCTTTTCCAGAACGGTCACGTCCGCGCCCCGGGCCGACAGGACGGCCGCGGCCGTCAGTCCGCCCACACCTGCGCCGATGACGATCACTTTTTTCATGGTTCCGACCCATGCCTCCCCTTTCGCGGAAATTGACAGCAGCATAGCGAGTGTCCATTCTAATTGACAGTTTTGAGTGACAAGATAATTTGACACACAGGTCTCGACGGGAGCCGGTCCAGGTCTCCCCCACGGGCCGGAGCAAGCCGCGCCACAGCGGGTGGAAGGTCGTCATGGACGGGACGAAACGGATCGAGCGGGCCTTGGAAACGGCCATGGCCCACGCGAGCGGAACCCGATCCGGCACCCCGCACGCCGTCGTGACGACGAGCCCTGGGCAACCGGGCGCCGGTGCCCGCCCCGAAACGGGGACGGCACCGCCGAAGCTTTCGGCTGCCCTGCGCCACGCCGTCTTCCCAGGCGGCGCGCGGGTACGGCCCCATTTGTGTCTCGCGGTGGCCCAGGCCTGCGGCGAGGACCATCCTGCCCTGACGGATGCGGCGGCCGCAGCCATTGAGTTGCTCCACTGCGCGTCCCTCGTTCACGACGATCTTCCGTGTTTTGACGATGCCGATACGCGGCGCGGACGGCCCAGCGTACACTGTGCCTACGGCCAGCCGCTCGCCGTGCTGGCCGGTGACAGTCTGATTGTCCTGGCCTTCGAGACCCTGGCCCGCGCCGGGGTGGACGCGCCCGCACGGCTCGTGCCGTTGCTGCTCACCGTGGGCGGCGCGGTTGGCATGCCCCATGGGATTTCCGCGGGACAGGCCTGGGAAAGCGAAACCGATGTGGCGCTTGAGACCTATCAGCGGGCCAAGACGGGCGCTTTGTTCGTGGCCGCGACGGCCGCCGGCGCGGCCTCGGCCGGGGCTGATCCGGCGCCCTGGCGGGCCCTCGGCGACTGGCTCGGCGAGGCTTATCAGGTGGCGGACGATATTCGCGATTTGGCCGGTGACGATCAGGAGGGGGGTAAGCCCCTGGGCCAGGACGCCATCCATGGCCGGCCCAATGCGGTGATGGCGCTCGGCCTTGACGGTGCCATGGCCCGGCTGCGCGATCTTGTGGAGCATGCGGTTGAATCCATTCCGACGGCCTGCTCCGGCGCGGATTCCTTACGCGATCTCGTGAAACTGCAGGCCACACGGCTTGTGCCTAAGAAACTCTCCCAAAGCGCCGCATGAGTGTGCCCGGCTCTGAGTTGAAGGACGGATCGGGCGTGAAGGCTCCGGCCGCCGCGCCCTCGGCCGTGTCAGCGCCGCAAAGCTTGCGCGACCGGTGGTGCCAGTGGCGTGACGGCGTCCTGACCAATCCAAGATTTGTGCGCTGGGCAACGCGTTTCGCCCTGACCCGGCCCCTCGCGGTGCGCCGGGCCCGGGCCCTGTTCGATCTGTGTGCGGGCTTTGTTTATACCCAGACCCTGACGGCCTGCGTCCGGCTCGATCTGTTTGCGCATTTGAAGGCCGCGCCGCGCACGCCCGAAGATCTGGCGCCGCTGATCGGTCTGCCTGCGGATGGTGCCGCGCGCCTTCTCAACGCTGCGCATTCCCTGCGCCTGGTGGAGCGGCGCAGCGGTGGACGCTTCGGTCTCGGGCCACTTGGCGCCGCCGTCGTGGGCAATCCGGACGTGACCGCCATGGTGCGCCACCACACGATTCTGTATGGCGACCTGGCCGACCCTGTGCCCCTGCTGCGCGGTGAGGTTGGGGAAACGGCCCTCGGCCGCTTCTGGGGCTATGCCCGCGCCTCATCGCCCGATGGTCTGGCACCGGAGGATGTGGCCGATTACAGCGCGCTGATGGCCGCTTCCCAGGTGTTGATCGCCCAGAGCGTTCTTGATGCCTACGATATCAAGCGTCACCAAAGACTCATGGATGTGGGCGGGGGCGATGGCACGTTCCTGTGCGCCGCCGGCGCGCGCGCGCGCAAGCTCGATCTTGTGCTTGCCGATCTGCCGGCCGTGGCGCACCGGGCGCAGGGGCGGATCGAGCGGGAGGGCCTGGCGACCCGGGCCCGTGCCGTGGGCCTCGACTTTTTCAAGGATGCCCTGCCCGAGGGGGCGGACGTGATCTCCCTGGTGCGCATCATTCACGACCACGACGACGATGCGGCCCGCGCGATTCTGCGGGCGGTCCGGCGCGCCCTGCCCGCGGGCGGCACTCTGCTCCTGGCCGAACCCATGGCCGACACCCGCGGCGCGGAGCCCATCGGCGGCGCCTATTTCGAATTGTATCTGCTGGCCATGGGCTCCGGGCGACCGCGCAGCCGCGAAGAGCTTGAGGCCATGCTGACCGAGGCGGGTTTTTGCGACATGCGCCCCGTGCCCACGGCCATGCCCCTGTTTGCTCGCCTTCTGGTGGCGCGCGCCGCCCCGCAGGGCGATTGACGCGCCTTCCCCGTGCGCGCCCTGGCCGAAAGGGCGAGAAAAAACGCTCAAAAATAGATCTTTCAGTCTGGTCTTGCGGCCTGGGGTCGGCGGCGATGCCGCGGCCGGAACACCGTGGCGCGGCCAGCCAAATCACGCTTTGGCGCACGCGGCCGGGTTGATCCCCACCTTTTGTTCATCCAACCTCAAGCTTAGTGTACATCTGTCTTGACACTTAAGAATGTCAAGTTAAGCTGACACTCAGAGATGGCTTCGAGGAAGCAACCGGCCCCGCCGGCCCGCTTGACGAAGGTCCGGTCCCAGCCGTTCCGGCGCAGGTTTTGAGCGCTCCGGCCACGGTCCGGTCGATCCCGGTTACCGGCTCCTGTGGGGCCGGGCGGTCCTACGCGTTCTCGATGCAACAAGGCCCCTGTGTCCCGCCCCGCATGTCGCCGGGCTCGGTTATCAGGGGGGTGAGGGTGAGATGGAAACGCTGGCGGTTGTTCTCCAAGAGCCTGAGCGCTTGTCGCTCGAGCGCCTTCCGTTGACGGAAGGTGGAGACGGCGATGTGCTCGTGGATATCGAGTGGAGCGGAATCAGCACGGGCACAGAGCGCCTGTTGTGGTCCGGTCGCATGCCGCCCTTTCCCGGCATGGGCTACCCCCTCGTGCCCGGCTACGAGTCGGTCGGGCGGATCCGCGAGGCTGGACCCGCTTCAGGACGCTCTGCCGGGGAACGGGTGTTCGTGCCCGGGGCCCGCTGCTTCGGCGATGTCCGGGGGCTCTTCGGCGGTGCCGCCGCCCATGTGATCGTCCCGGGCAGCAAGGTTGAGACCCTGCCCGACACTCTGGGTGAGGACGGTGTCCTTCTGGCCCTCGCCGCGACGGCGGAACATGCCGTTGTCGCCGGGGCCTTGCCGGACCTGATCGTCGGGCACGGGGTGCTCGGGCGCCTGATGGCCCGGCTTGTGGTTGCCCATGGTGGCCGGCCCACGGTCTGGGAGGTCAATCCGGATCGCTCGAAGGGCGCGGCGGGCTACGATGTCATGGATCCGGAAGATGATCCGTGCCGTGACTATGGTTCGATCTGCGATGTCAGCGGCGATCCGGCCATTCTCGACACGCTGATCGCCCGGCTCGCGCCTCAAGGCGAGATCGTGCTCGCGGGCTTTTACAGCGAGCCCCTGTCTTTCACGTTTCCGCCCGCCTTCATGAAGGAGGCGCGGATCCGCGTCGCCGCCGAGTGGAAGCCGGCCGACCTTTCGGCGGTCTCGAGTTTTATCGCCGATGGGCGTCTTTCTCTCGGTGGGCTGATTACCCATCGCCACGCGGCGCGGGACGCCGACCAGGCCTACCGGACGGCCTTCACTGATCCGGGGTGCCTGAAAATGATTTTGGACTGGAGGAATTGCGCATGACCGTCTCTTACGACGAACCGCAGGCCGGTGACCTCAACGATGTTGCCGCCCATGTCCGCTCCGAAGCCGCGCGCGAGCCCGATCCCATTTCGACCGCGCCGGTGACCAAGGAAACCCAGATCATTGCCATCTATGGCAAGGGCGGCATCGGCAAGAGCTTCACCCTGTCGAACCTGTCCTACATGATGGCCCAGCAGGGCAAGCGGGTCCTCCAGATCGGCTGCG
>CAYYTT010000205.1:0-6574 GCA_964474635.1 uncultured Alphaproteobacteria bacterium
AAATCAATACGCTAGAGCCCATTCAATGACTCGGAGATCATTGAATGGGCTCTAGAGACCCGTCGGGTCCTCCCGGTGGCCGGCGGTGCCGTTGATGGCGAGTTTCAGGTCCGCCATTTCCTTGCGCAAGGTCTGGAGTTCGGCCAGCAGCACATCGCGCTCCTGGTGGGCAAGGACGGCGTCCTCATGGACGGCCGCCATATCGTCCTGGTGCAGGGCATTCATCGAATTCACGATAATGGCGATGAATAAGTTCAGCACCATGAAGCTCGTCAAAAAGATGAACGGCACAAAGAAAACCCAGGCCAGCGGATAGACCTCCATCACGGGCCGGACAATGCCCATGGACCAGCTTTCCAGCGTCATCACCTGAAACAGGGTGTACATGGACGCGCCGACCGTGCCGAACCATTCGGGGAAACTGCCCCCGAACATCTTGGTCGATAAAACCGCGCCCACATAAAAAACGAGCGTCAAAACGCCAATGATCGCGCCCATACCGGGGATGGAGGACAACAGCGCCTCCACCACGCGGCGCAGCTGCGGCACGACGGACAGCAGCCTGAGCACGCGCAAAATACGAAGGGCACGGAGCACCGACAGATTACCCGCTGCCGGGACCAGCGATATCGCCACAATGACGAAATCGAAAACATTCCAGCCATTGCGGAAGAACCAGAAGCGGTGCGCGATCAGCTTGACGGTCAATTCGAACACGAACAGGGCGAGGATGCCCTGGTCCACCGCCTCCAGCCACGGTCCCGTCGCGGCCACAACCTGCGTTGACGTCTCAAGGCCCAAGGTGACCGCGTTGATCAGGATCGCGGCCGTGATCACGCCCTGAAAGCGGGGCCCTTCCACGGCGGCGCGCAGGGCGTCGAAGGCGGAGCGAACGGAGGCGATGACGTTCGACCGGGCGGCGGGTTCGGGCATGGGGCCGGCGCTCCTCGGGTGTGCGGCGATCCTGACGGCGGTGCCTCCAGGGGCGACCCCGTTCCCCCGAGGCCGCGATCTTCTGAGGTACGCAACCGGACGCGCACTGGCAAGCGCTCACGGGTCCTTTTGGGCCCAGTCGTTTTGAGCTTTTCATCGGCGTTTCAAAGACCCTCGCCCGGCCCCCAGGAGGGGGTCAGCGCGCCGGATCGGCGGGGAGGCCATCCATGGCGCTGGCGAGCCCATCGCGCACCCGCGCCAGACGCTCCAGCGCCCCGTCAAGGCGCCGTAAGGCCCCGTTGAAGCGGCCATTCAAGTCCTGATCCCCTTCGACCGTGCGCACCTGATCGGCCGCGGTGCGGAAGGCCGAGGACCAGGCCCGCCCCTGGGACAGGGCCGCCTCGACGGCCCAGCGATTGGCACGAACACGCTCGAGGATTTCGGCCGCGAAGGGCATGTCCCGGCCCTGCCCCCACGCCGAGGCGAGGGCAGCGACGCGGGCCCGGTCAGCATTTGCGATGCGTCCGGCACTGAGCCCCGCCGCCGTGAGCCGCGCGGCCGCCCGCTCGATATCGTCGAGCACCCGGGAGCGGCGGGCGGCGAGGGTCGCCTCCCCTGCCCGCAGGCGCACGTCCAGATAGTCGGCCGGATCTTCAAGCTCGATGAAGCGAAAGCCGATGAGCGGAAGGGCCCCCTCCAGGGGCACGGGCTCTCGGGATTGGGCCTCCGGCGGGGCGGCCAGATGGCTCGCCGTGGCCCTCAAGGCACGCTCACTGGGATCTCCGGGCGCGCCGGGATCGGCCGGGGCGCAGCCGGCAAGGCCGCACGCAAGCGCCGCGGCCCAGGGCCGGGCTCTGTGATGCATCATATCCGCCCCATCCCAGACAAACCTCGTCTCCAGTCTAGGTTTGCCTGCTTAAGGGACCGTCACCCGCGCCCACCCGGGCGCGCAGCCTCGCCTTGCGCGCGCGGCGCGCTATGTGCCTTGGCATGGAGACGCAAAGCCAGACACACACCGATCTTCCGCAGGCGTTCGAAAGCCGGGAGGATCTGGTTTCATTCCTGCGCGAGACCTTTCCGGGGCCCGCCGCACGGGACGAGGCCGTCTCGCCCACGCGCGGCGGGCGTAAGGCGGCGCTTGAACGCCTCAAGGCCGTGGAGCCCGGCCGCTATGGGCGCACGCGCAATCATCTCGATGGGGACGTCTCGCGTCTGTCGGCCTATCTGCGCCATGGGGTGCTGGACCTGGCCGAGGTGCGCGACGCGGCCCTCGACAAGGCGGGCGAAAAGGCCGCCTGGAAATTCGTCAACGAGTTGGCCTGGCGCGACTACTGGCAGCGCCTCTATGACAGCATCGGCGACGGCGTCTGGGAGGACCGGGAGGAGCCCAAAACGGGTCACCCGGCCGAGAGCTATGGCGCGGATCTGCCCAAGATGCTTGAGGAGGGCCGGACGGGCCTTGCCTGCATGGACGGGTTCGTCGCCGAACTCCACGAGACCGGCTACCTGCACAACCATGCGCGCATGTGGATGGCGGCCTATGTGGTTCATTTTCTTAAAGTGCGCTGGCAGGCGGGCGCCCGGTGGTTCCTCACCCATCTGCTCGACGGCGACCCGGCCAGCAACAACCTGTCCTGGCAGTGGGTGGGCAGCACCTTCAGCGGCAAGCCCTATTTCTTCAACCGCGATAATATCGAGAAGTACACGGATGGGCGCTACTGCGAGACCTGCGCCAAGGCCGACACCTGCCCCTTCGATGCGTCCTATGACGATCTTGCCAAGCAGTTGTTCCCGAACGCAGGAGGCCAGCGATGAGCGACCTGATCTGGATTCACGATGACTGCCTGTCGCCCGCCGCCCGCGTGTTCGAAGGAGCCGAGGCTCCGGCGGTCTATGTCTTCGACGACGCCTTCATTGAGGCGCGCGGCTATGGCCTCAAGCGTTTGACCTTCATCTATGAATGCCTGCTGGAGATGCCGGTCACCATCCACCACGGTGCCGTAGAGGCGACCCTGCGCGAGCAGCTTGCCGCCCACGGCGCGGACCGGCTCCTCACCATGGAAACGCCCGACCCAGCCCTGCGCAAGGTGATCGCGTCTCTCAAGGAGGACACCGCAGTCGAAGTCATCAGCCCGCCGATCTTCGCCGGCCTGTCGGGCCGCGTGGACCTCAAACGCTTCTCCCGCTACTGGAAAAAGGCCCAAAACGCCGCCTTTCTGCCCACCATGAAGCAGGAGTGATGGGCCAGAACAACGGGCACGGAGCTTGCGGCTCAGGATGGCCTCGCTCCGCTGCCCGCGACGTCGGCATACGGTCTGCCCAATCCCGCGATAGTAACGTGCTATGACCGCCGAACTCTCGGGTTCTTGTCTGCAAGCCGCTCCACCCACCACTCGATCTGGCCTTTCACAGCGCTTGGGGCCGTGCCGCCGAAACTGGTGCGGCTGGCGACCGACTGGCGCGGCGTAAGGACTGAATAGACATCGGCCGTGATGCGCGGTTCGGCCGTTTGAAACTCGGCCAGCGTCAGATCGGCGATGCCGACACCCCGCGTGTCCGCAAGCGCCACGAGGGCGCCGGTCACGTGGTGCGCCTCACGGAAGGGCATGTTCAGCACCCGCACGAGCCAGTCGGCGAGATCGGTCGCTGTGGCGTGGCCGCCGCCGGCCGCCGCCGCCATGGCCTGGGGCCGGGGCTCGACCGCGTCCATCATGCCGGTCATCACCTTGACCGCCAGGGCATAGGCATCGAGGGCGTCAAAGACGGCCTCCTTGTCTTCCTGCATGTCCTTTGAATAGGCGAGCGGCAGACCTTTCATCACTATCAGGAGCGTCTGGAACGCACCCGCGATGCGGCCCGTCTTGGCCCGGACAAGTTCGGCCGCGTCCGGATTGCGCTTTTGCGGCATGATGGACGAGCCGGTGGAAAATCCATCGGGCAGCGCGATGAACCCATAAGCTGGCCCGGCCCAGATCACGAGTTCCTCGGCAAGGCGCGACAGATGCATCGCGCCAATGGAGGCTGCCGCCATGGCCTCCAGCGCGAAATCCCGATCGGACACGCTGTCGAGCGAATTGCGGGTGGGCCCGTAAAACCCGAGGGCATGCGCCGTCCTGTGACGGTCGATGGGAAAGGACGTGCCCGCGAGCGCCGCCGAGCCCAGGGGGCATTCATTGAGGCGCCGGCGCGCATCGGCAAAACGCCCCCGGTCACGCTCCGCCATTTCCACATAGGCCAGGCAATGGTGGGCGAAAGTCACTGGCTGGGCCGGCTGCAGGTGCGTGAAGCCCGGCATGACCGTCTCCAGATGCTCGGCCGCCTTGTCGAGCAAAACCGCCTGAAAGCGCGCAAGCGCCGCGTCCGCGCCGTCGAGCCAATCGCGCACCCACAGCTTCAGATCCGTTGCCACCTGGTCATTACGCGAGCGCGCCGTGTGGAGACGCCCCGCCGGCGCGCCGATCAACGCCTTGAGCCGGCCTTCCACATTCATGTGAATGTCTTCCAGCGCCCGGGAAAATGAGAACTCACCGGACTGGATCTCTTCGAGCACGCGCGCCAGACCACGCCTGATCGCCTCCGCGTCCGTCTCGTCCACGATGCCGCAGGCCGCCAGCATATCCACATGGGCCCGCGAGCCGGCTATATCCTGGGCGGCCAATCGCTTATCCACATCGATGGAGGCGTTGATCTCCTCCATAAGGGCCGATGGCGAGGCCGAAAACCGCCCGCCCCACATGCTGTTGGCCGCCTCCGGGCGTGTCTTCGTCCCGGGGCCGGAACGGGGCGTGAGGGGCGGCAGGTCCGGTTGCTGGGTCATCGGGCTTAAGGTCCTTTGCTTGGCCGAGCGACTGAGCCATATCGTGTAGCAGTGTGCGTAAAGGGGAGACCAGAGCCCGTGAGCCAAGTGAAACTGTTCGGTTTGATGGTATTGGCCGCCCTCATCGGCTTCGCCGCCGTAGTGGGTGGGGCCGCGTTGTTGCGCTCGGGCGATCCGCAGATCCGCCGCCTTGCGGTGGGCGACATGGCCGAGTTCACTTTTGCGGACACACCGGCACCGGTGGAGACCGGCGGTTTTCTGGGTCCGAGCGGCATGGCGCTGAGCTTTGACGATTTCCGTGGGCGCACCATTCTGGTCAATCTGTGGGCCACTTGGTGTGCGCCGTGCGTCGAGGAACTGCCGACCCTGGATAAGCTCCAAGAGGTCTTGGGATCGCAGGATTTCGAAGTGGTGACGATCAGCATCGATCGGGGCCGGGCGGCGAAGGCGCAAGGCTTCTTTGACCGCCTCAAGATCCGAAATCTGGCACTGTACCGGGATCCCACAACGAAAATTGGCCTTGGCCTGAAGGCCTCGGGCTTGCCGACAACGGTGCTGATCGATCCGGAGGGACGGGAGGTCGGCCGCTTCATTGGTCCGGCCGACTGGGCCTCCCCGGAGGCGCGCGCGCTCATCAAGGCATTCCTGCCGGCCGAGACGCCGGCGGGCCGCGCGGCCGGGGGCACTGGTCCCTAGTGCAGCGGCACATGTCGATGATTCAGTTTCATGCCGTCATGGCGAGCAAAGCGAAGCCATCCAGGGCAACGAAATCCGGAGCCAGTGGCCCTGGATCGCCGCGCCGCCCAAAGATCGGCTCGCGATAACAAGCCGCACCATCTGAATGAACCAATGCACTTGGAGCGATGGGGCCGAGAAAAGTTCCGGGCCCTCAAGGCTCGCCCCTGAAAAACGCACTCTTTTGGGCGCGCTACTCAGTCTGCTGGCGGGCCATAACCTCCCGGGCCTTGGCCAGGCGCTTGTCCACGGCTTCGCGGGTCACGCTTTCGACCCGCTCGCGTACCGCGTCAGGTGCGGTTTCGGGACGGCCCGCGTCGAAAGGCGGGCTCGGCGCATATTCCAGTGAGAGCTGCACCGATTGGGCGACCGGCTCCCCTTTGAGCAGCGCGACCACATGGAGAGCGAAATCGAGACCCGCCGTCACACCGCCACCGGTGATGACCTGGCCATCCTCCACCACACGGCCCGCGTCCGGGATCGCGCCATAGATGCTGAGCACCTCGCGGCTGCTCCAGTGGCAGGCGGCCCGTTTTCCCGTCAACAAACCGGCGGCGGCCAGGATCAGGGAGCCGGTGCACACTGAAGTGAGCCAGGGCACGCGCCCGCCCACATCCCGAATGAAGGCCATGGACACCGCATCCTCGATGACGCCGATATCGCCGAAGCCGCCGGGGACGCACAACAAATCGAGGTCCGGCGCGCCGGCGAAATCGGTCGTCGGCAGGACGCACAGGCCATGCTGGTCCGGCACGGGGTCGCGCGATTTGGCGATGACATGGACACGAAAGCCGGGAGTGCGGCTGAAGACCTGATAGGGGCCGAGAAGATCGAGGATCGTCAGCTCCGGGAACAGGAGCAGGCCGACCTCGAAGGGCGCGTCGGTTCCGGTCATGGGGCCCCCCTGTGGCGCCTTGCGCAAGCGGCCCCGACGCCGAAGTCAGCGGGTGGGGACCGGCGCTTCGCCGCTATAATCGTAAAAGCCGCGCCCGGTCTTGCGGCCGAGCCATCCGGCCTCGACATATTTCACGAGCAGCGGACAGGGCCGGTATTTGCTGTCCGCAAGGCCCTCATAGAGCACCTGCATGA
>CAYYTT010000206.1:0-6556 GCA_964474635.1 uncultured Alphaproteobacteria bacterium
CCAACCGCTTAAGTTGTGATGTGTGTCCCCCGTGTGTGACACTGGAGAGGAGAGCCGGAGCGGTTCGGTCGGAAGACGGGCGGATTGATTGGAGTGCGAAATCGTGTGGGGTACCGGCGGCAGCACCAGTGCGCGCGATGGGGGCGGGGACGGCGCGCCAATCGTCTCGCGTGCAGGGCGCCGTGAAGCCCATATCGACGGTCTGCGCGCGCTTGCCGTGGTGGCCGTGGTTCTGTTCCATGCGGAGTTTTCGGGTTTTTCCGGCGGTTTTGGCGGCGTTGACATCTTTTTTGTGTTGTCGGGCTTTTTGATCGCGCGTCTTTTGGCTCCTTGCGCGCCCGGTGGAGCCATGCCGATTGGGGTGTTTTTCGACCGGCGGATCCGGCGCATCGTGCCGGCGCTTCTCGCCTTATGCGCGCTGTGTCTGGTGGCCGGAGCGTTTTTCCTCCTGCCGAGTGAATATGCGCGGCTTGGCCAGGCGGTTACAGCCTCTGTCACATTCCTCGCCAATGCCTGGTTCTGGCGGAGCACGTCGGATTATTTCTCCGCCGGCGCCGCATTCGAGCCACTGCTGCACACCTGGTCGCTCGCCGTGGAGGTGCAGGTTTACGTCCTGGCACCGCTCTTTTTTGCCCTGTTTCGAAATGCTCGGGCGCACTGGTGCGGGCCTGCCCTGGCTCTTGTCACGGGGCTGTCTTTCCTCGCCGCCGTTTGGGCCGATGCGCACATGGCCGCGACGGCCTTTTACGGCACGCCGTTCCGGCTGTGGGAATTCGGCATGGGGGGATTGCTGGCGCTGGTTCCCTCTGGGGAGGCGAGGGCGGATGATCGCTGGCGCAACGGGGTGGCGGCCATGGGCCTTGCCCTCATTGGGGCTTCCTTCATTTTGCCAGGTGCCGGCCTGCCGGGGCCTGAGGCGCTGCCGGCGTGCCTTGGGGCGGCGGCGCTGCTCTGGGCGGACGGTCCGGCGCGCGGTGCGGGCCGGCTCACCCTTGTTGGCCGCGTTCTGGCCCACCCCGCGCCGGTCGCGCTGGGCGGCATTTCCTATGCCCTTTACCTGTGGCACTGGCCGCTTTTGACCTTCCCGCGCATGGTTCTGGGCACGGGAGACCTGCCCCTCGGCGTCCTATGGGGCGTTCTGGCTTTGAGTGTCCTTCTTGCCGCTCTTTCGACCCGTTTTGTGGAGCGCCCCTTCCGGCAGGCCGGCAGAGGGCCGGCCTTTTGGACCTCCCGCGGGGCCCTGACGGGTGCCATGGCGGGGCTTGTCCTGTGCGCCGCGGGCGGCGCGGCCTTGTGGCGTGCCGATGGGCTGGCCTCGCGCCTGCCCGAGCCGGCCCGGGTGCTGCACAGCGCGCGCACGGACCATGCGCCCCAGAGTCGTGTCTGCCTGAGCCGGCCGGTCTCGGATGGTCTGTGTACGGTGGAAGGGGGCATGGAGACGCCTGACCGGGCGGACTATTTGCTATGGGGCGATTCCCATGCGGACGCGGTTCGCCCTGCCTTCGCGGCTGTGTCGGCGCGTTTGTCCCAGGTCGGCGTGTTTGCCGGAAAATCCGCCTGTCCGCCGGTGCTGGGCCTCAATCGGGCCGACCGGGGCCCGGGCCATCGCTGCGCCGCCTTCAATGCTGACGTGATCGCCTGGCTTCAGGATCGCAGCGATATGCCGGTCGTCATTCTGGTGGGGCGCTGGGCGCTCAACGCGCTTGAGGAACGGGCTCCCGGCGAGGGATCCGCGCCCATCGACGTGGACTGGGTCCCCTACGGATCTGCGGTTGCGCGCCTTACCGCGCGGCCGGACGGGGGGGCGCCCGCGACCTTGGACGCGCCGGTAAATCTCAACCAATTCGAACGGGCCTTTAGTGATACGGTGGCGGCCCTTCGGGCCACGGGGCGCCGCGTTGTCATTCTGGGTGATGTGCCGGTCATTGGCTGGTCGGTGCCTGAGGCCCTGGCCCGGGACGCCTGGCTTGGCATCACGCCGCCGCCGGCGCCGCGATTGACCGAATGGGACGCGCGTACCCAGCCCGTTGATGCGCTTTTTGCACGCTTGTCCGATGATCCGGGTGTCGAGGTCCGTCCCTTGGCGGATCATCTGTGCGCGCCGATGTGCAGGACGCGTGCGGAGGGTCTGCCCCTTTACCGCGACCGGAGCCATTTTACCGCAACCGGCGCCGAGCGCCTTATCGCGCCCCTGTTTGAGGATATCCTGCGGCCCGAAGCGTCGCGCGATTAATCCCCCCGCGCTATCGGCCTTCCGGCAATGAGGGGGCGGCGGCCTTGTCCTCGCCCATGTCGCGATGGCCCATGAAGCAGCGGGTCACCTCGCCGAGGAACCAAGCGATCAAGCAACCAAGCGATCAGGGAGACAAGCGCGACCAGTAGGGCAAAGTGTTCGCCCACGTCCACAAAAATCCCGTGGCGCTCGCGGCCCAGGGAGCGCATCCACAGGGCCGCATCCAGGAGCGCAAAAGAGAAGAACAAACTGGCGCCGATGAGGGCGAGGATGAAGGCGAGCGCGAACGCTCCGATCAAAGCGAGACGACGCATGACGCCCCCCCCCGATAGTCGGCCGGGTGCGGAGCGTTTTATGTGCCGGAGGCCAGACCGCGCGGCCCGTTCAGCATTAACATCCGCACATTGAGCGCCGCAGCCGTGGTGACCCATAGCAGATAGGGCGCTTGGAACGCGGCCGCCAGGGTGCTGTAGGGCCAGAAGGCCACCGCCACGGCGGCGATGGAGATCCACAGGGCAATGACGTCCACAAGGCCGTAATCGAGCCGGCGAAGGCCAAAGAAAAGATACGACCAGCCACCATTCAGCAGCAGGCTGACCCCATAAACCGCGAAGGCGCCGGCGGCCTCCCATCCGGCCGCCCGCCACACCAGAAAACCGGCCGCCGCATTGAGCGAGTAAAGAACGGTCCAGACCACGGGAAAGGCCCAGTTGGGCGGTGTCCACACGGGCTTTTTCAAGCCCTCATACCAGGGACCGGGCTTGAACAGCGCTCCGGTCGAGGCGGCGGCAAAATTCGCCGCGATGATCACAGCCAGGGCGATCCAGTCTGTTTGGGTCATGTCGCGCGCCATTGTCCTTTGCGTTGGGTTCGCACCCGACCATAGGGCATCGCGCCGGGAAGTCACGGCACCAGTTGGCCACGCCCGCCGTGGACCCGAGGGCACCTCACCCCGCGCGGGGCCAGCGTCCTGCGCTCAGGCGTCTGGAAACAGAAGGGAAAAGCTGCTGCTGGCCCGCAGGTTAGGCGACAACCGTGTCAACTGCTCCAGCGCGCGGGTGCGAAAGGCGCCGAAGGCTTCCAGGAACGGATCGAGATCGCCCTGCAGCGCGAATTCGCTTTTCTCCTGGCGCGGCACGGTATCGAGGCAAATCGTCTGGCCAATGCGCATGGCGCACAGGCAGACATCGGAGCCGGCGATGAAACGGCATGACGGGACAGACGGCCTGAAGAGGGCGCCCATGATGATCGCCGAGGCGTGGCACACGAAAAGGAACAGATCCGTTTCGAACATCAGGGCCGTCCGCCCATCGCTCACGCGGATGGCGATATTGTCCTGCACCAGAATGCGCGGGCCGAGGGTCGCGACGGCCTGATCGTCAAAGCTCACATGCCAGGACGTTCCGGACGTGGCCGCGAACGCGTCCTGGCCATGGGCAGACGCGGCTTCAAAGGCCAGCCTGGCGCCTGGCTCGCTCTCCCGGCGGGGCGGCGACCTTTCCGGCCGGGGCGCCCTCGGGTCACCTGTGTGATCTGGAAAAAGAGACAAGGGGACGGAGCCGGCGACCAGGGCGCCTCCATTCGAGACGCGTGACGGCTCTGTCAGGCTCACGGGGGTGTTCATATCCGAAGTCCTTTCCTTGCTCATGGCCATCCCTCCAAGCGCTTGAAGTCGGCAGGGCGTTAGGGCACAGCTGGCAAAATGGTCAGGACGGGGTGGATGCGCGTGCGGATGCGGCGTTTGGCAAAAAAACTCGCCGGCTAGCAATTCAGTCACGACAAATCACGGATAAAGGCTTGAAAAATAACTGTTTTTTTGAAGTCAAAAATGAAGCTTGAAGGATACGGGGCTTTGCGTGTTGCTTGGCTTGCGCGCACGCAGTCTTTTACGCATTGTGGAAAAAATGGATAAAAACACTCTTGCTCAATTGATCGGTCGGGTGGCCTTGAAAGACCGACTGGCTTTTGACAAAATCTACGAAGATATGTCCTCCCTGGTGTTCGGTATCTGTTTGCAGATCTTAAACGACCGAAGTGAAGCGGAAGATGCTCTCCAGGAAAGCTTCATCAAGCTTTGGGAAAAGGCGGAGACTTTTTCCAGGGTGGATGCATCCTCTACCGCTTGGCTTGCCTCCATTGCCCGCAATGCCAGCATCGACCGCCTGCGCCGTCGCCGCAGCGTGCCCCTGGATACGTCCCATTTCGACGATCTTGAGGACCCCGACGACTCGCCCGAGGACAGCCTTGTTCAGGAGGATGATGCCCACCGCCTGCACCGGTGCCTGGGCGAGTTGGAGCCGCCCCAGGCGAGCGTGGTGCGCACGGCGTTCTTTGCCGGCCAGTCCTATGCGGACCTTGCCAAATCGACCTACACGCCGCTTGGCACCATCAAAAGCTGGGTCCGGCGCAGCCTGATCAAATTGCGGACGTGTCTTGAGCACGGCGCGGCAGGGGCCAGGCCATGACCGATCAATACGGACCGGAGGACGCCCGCGCCGCCGATGCGGGCGAATATGTGCTTGGTGTGCTGACGGCCGCCGAGCGCCGCGATTTCGAGGCCCGCGTCGTGTCCGAGCCGGGCCTGGCGCGTGCCGTGGATTTCTGGCTTGACCGGTTCGAGCCGCTGCTGGACGAAATCGAGCCGGTGGCGCCGCCCGCGCGGGTGAAGGCCCGGATCATGCGGTCCTTGTTCGCGATAAAGGCCCCGCAGCCCCGCCGCCGCGGTCTTGCCTTCTGGCAGGTGCTGGCCGCGGGCGCGACCGGCACGGCGGCGGCCGCATCGATCCTGTTGGCGCTTGTGGTCCTGCGCGGCCCCATCGTGCCGCATATCCAGCCCTTACCGCGTGAGGTCATCGCCGTCTTGGCGCCGACGGAGGGAACCAAAAGCCTCTTCATCCGCGTTCAGGACGACTTGTCGGCCCTTGAGGTGGTGGACGCGGCGATCAATGCGCGTGGCCGCTCGCCGGAACTGTGGATCATTCCCGATGGGGAGAACCCCACCTCGCTGGGCCTGATCCGTTCGCAAGGCACGACGCGCGTCATGGTGCCGGCCGACTTGCGCAACCGGGTGACGGAGACGACCGCCCTCGCGGTGAGCCTGGAGCCCCCGGGCGGCTCGCCCACGGGCCAGCCCACGGGCCCCATCATCGTTCTGGGCCCCATCCGCGTGATCTGATGCGGGCCGTTCGCGTCTTCGGCATATGGTCAAAGGCCGGGCTGTGTGAGACGATCCCGTTTTGAGAAGTCCGGCGCCCCAAGACCGCGCCGGACAGGCGCTGCGGAAGGATGGCGGGCCATGTCTTGGCTCATCTGGGGCATTTTGATTGTCTTGCTGGTCGCTTATGTCTTCGACCAGGCAAAGGCGTTTCAACGTTTTACGTACCTTGCCGGCGTGTTTCCCAGGTCCCTGCAGCGGGCCTTGATGACGGCCTTTCCGGACGACGCCCAGGAGTTTACCGAAGCGCGCTGCCGTCTTGTGTGGCGCCATTTCGAAGACACGGCCAAGGATCTGACCCACGAAAAGGATCTGGGCAAGGCGCTTACCTCCCTTGAGGACGCAACCGATGAGGTGAAGGAGCGCTTCGACGCCATCACCACAAAACAGGCCATTTCCGTATTCCCCAAGGCCTTCCGGGACAAACTCTATGCCGACCCGGCCAAGAAGCGTGCCTTTGTGGAATGCCTCGACGCGGCCGCCTCCGTCACGGATGCGGAGATCGGCTGAGCAACGGGCGGGGAGGGGCGCCATGGACCTCGACGATCCGGACCTTGACAGAAGTTTCAGTGGCCTGCGCGCCGTGATCGACTGGCTCAGGCGGGATCAGGGCCTGTGCGTGGTCCTGCTGCGCTGGGGCATTACGGAGACGGCCCTGCTCTGGGGCGCGGCCCCGCCGGTGCGGCGCATCGAAGGGGCGGGGACGGACAGTCTGTTTGAGGAATTTCGCCTTGCCACGGGCGAGCCCTATTGGCGCATCGCGCTCTGCAGCGAAGACCAATCCGACGGCATCCCCTATTTCAGCGATCATTTCGGCCTGTCGACACCGGCCGTGAGCGCCCGGGCCGAGGCGATTGAGGCCTGGTTGCGCGCCCACCCCCACGCCTATGACCTCTTTGAGCCCGTCAAATGGTCCGCCGCCCCGGCCCGCGCGGCCGCCGCCAAGGCCTGGATGGAGGCCAACCGCCCCTTGTGGGAATCAAGCCCACTGCGCCCAGTCTACGAGGACCTCTACGCCCTCCTGGTCAACGCCCTACGCTGAGCAAGCCCCCCTTCCGTCATCGCGAGCCTTGGCGAAGCGATCCAGGGCCACAAAGCATGGAGTGTTT
>CAYYTT010000207.1:0-6530 GCA_964474635.1 uncultured Alphaproteobacteria bacterium
GAACCCGCCATTGGACAAGGCCCCCTGCTTCGGCTAAGACCTGCGCTTCCCGGTCCGTACACCCTTGGAGGACGCCGGGGTTTCCTCGATACATGGAGAGTTGATATGAGCGAGATGCGCACCTTGAGCGCACAGGCTCGCGACCGGGTTGGTAAGGGGGCCACCCGGGCCGTGCGGCGCGAAGGATTGGTTCCCGCGGTGATCTATGGGCGTGGCAACGCCCCGGAAATGGTCACCCTCGATATGCCCCAGATGATCCGGACCCTGAATGCCGGTAAATTCCTGTCCAGCATTTTCATGCTGGAAGTGGGCGGTAAATCCCAGCGGGTGATCCCAAAGGACATTCAGTTCCACCCCGTTACGGACGTGCCGCAGCACATCGACTTTCTGCGCGTGGCCGCCTCGGCGACCGTGACCGTCGCCGTGGCCGTCGAGTTCATCAATGAGGAGAAGAGCCCGGGCCTGAAGCGCGGCGGTGTCCTCAATGTGGTGCGCCACGAAGTCGAACTCGAAGCGCCCGCGGATGGCATTCCAGACCACATCACAGTGGATCTTGAGGGCCTCGACATCAACGACGCGGTGCACATCTCCGCCGTGACCCTGCCCGAAAACGTCGAGCCGTCCATCAAGGACCGTGACTTCACCATCGCCACCATCGCGGCCCCGGCGGGCGGCACCGATGACGGCGAGGAAGACACGGGCGAAGGGGGCGAAGAAGGCTGACCGATCGTCCGTTCCCATGGGAAGCGACCTGGGGGAAGGGACCTGGAGTTCGGCCGGGAGAGCACGTCCGTGAAACTGTTCGTGGGCCTGGGCAATCCGGGGGCCAAATATGCCGGCCATCGGCACAATGTGGGCTTCATGGCCATTGATGCCATCGCGGCGGAGGCGGGCCTCGGCCCGGCCAAATCCCGCTTCCAGGGTCAGGCTATAGAGGGCGTGCTGGCATTGCCCGGCGGCGGCCAGGATAAGGTGCTTCTGCTCAAGCCGACGACCTTCATGAATGACAGCGGACGGGCGGTCGGAGAGGCCGCCCGTTTTTATCGTCTGGGCGAAGAGGATGTGTTCGTCTTTCACGACGAGCTTGACCTTGAGGCTGGAAAAATCCGTGTCAAGAAGGGCGGCGGCAATGCGGGCCACAATGGCCTGCGCTCCATCACGGCCCATCTGGGCAATGACTATTGGCGGGTGCGCATTGGCATCGGCCATCCGGGCCACAAGGACCGGGTGACCGGCCATGTGCTGGGCGATTTTGCCAAGGCGGAACGCGAAGGCTGGCTGCGTGACATGCTTGACGCCCTGGCCCGGGAGGCCCACCACCTTCTGGGCGCGGACCCATTGGGCTATGCGGGCGCGGTGATGCAGCGGGTGCGCCCGCCAGAGCCGGCACGCAGGCCAGGCGGCAAGACGGATGAGAAGGCGGGAGACTGAAGGCTATGGGCTTTAAATGCGGCATCGTGGGTCTGCCCAATGTGGGCAAGTCGACCCTGTTCAACGCCCTGACGCAAACGGCGGCGGCCCAGGCGGAGAACTATCCCTTCTGCACCATTGAGCCCAATGTGGGCGATGTGGCCGTGCCCGACCCGCGCCTTTTTCAGCTCGCGGACATTGCCAAGTCGGCCAATGTGGTGCCGGCGCGGCTCACCTTCGTGGACATCGCCGGCCTTGTGAAGGGCGCGAGCCAGGGCGAGGGGCTCGGCAACCAGTTCCTCGCCAATATCCGTGAAGTCGACGCGATCGCCTATGTGCTGCGCTGCTTTGAGGACGGGGACATCACCCATGTGGAAGGGCGGATCGACCCGCTCGCCGATGCGGATACGGTCGAGACCGAACTGATGCTCGCCGATCTCGACAGTCTGGAAAAGCGCCGCCCGGCCCTGGAAAAGAAAGCCAAGGGCCAGGATAAGGAGGCCAAGGAAGCCCTGGTGCTGATCGACAAGGCGCTAGAGCCCTTGCGCGAGGGCAAGCCCGCCCGCACCGTGGAGGTTGACAAGGAAGACGCCAAAGCCTGGAAGGCTCTGAACCTGCTCACGTCAAAGCCGGTGCTCTATGTGGCCAATGTGGATGAGGGGTCCGCGGAAAAGGGCAATGACTTCTCCGCCCGCGTTGAGGAACGGGCGAGGGCCGAGGGCGCGGCCTTTGTGGTGATTTCGGCCAAGATCGAGGCGGAATTGTCGACCCTGGACGAGGCCGAGCGGGCCGATTTCCTCGCCGAACTCGGACTGGAAGAGCCGGGCCTTAACCGTTTGATCCGCGCCGGTTACGGCCTTTTGGACCTCATCACCTATTTCACCGCCGGGCCCAAGGAATCGCGTGCCTGGACCATCCGTAAAGGAACAAAGGCTCCGGGCGCCGCCGGTGTTATCCACACGGATTTCGAAAAGGGCTTTATCCGTGCCGAGACCATTGCCCATACGGACTATGTCTCCCTGGGCGGGGAAACGCCCGCGAAAGATGCCGGCAAAATGCGCCTTGAGGGCAAGGACTATGTGGTTGCCGACGGCGATGTCCTGCTGTTCCGCTTCAACACTTGAGCGCCCGGCACCGGGCCGCAGCCGCCTTTCGGCCCTGCATTAAAAGACCATCGGCGCCCAGACCAGGGCGATGAAGGACAACACCACAACCCCGAACAGGTTCAGCAGAACGCCGGCGCGGACCATTTGCGGAATGGACACCTGGCCCGAGCTGTACACGATCGCGTTGGGCGGCGTTGCCACGGGAAACATGAACGCGCAACTGGCCGCGAGCGCGACCGGAACCACGAAAACCAGCGGATCCTGATCCGTTGTTGCGGCAAGCGCCCCCACGACGGGCAGGAAGGTCGCCGTGGTCGCCAGATTGCTGGTCAGCTCGGTGAGGAAAATCACGAGCAGGGTTGCCGCCAGGACCAGGACACCGATATGCACGTCGGCAAGGCCCGCGAGCTGCTCGCCGAGCCACAGCCCCAGTCCGCTTGCGGTGACGGCGCCGGCAAGGGACAGGCCCCCGCCGAACAGGATCAGCACGCCCCAGGGCAGCTTGGCCGTGTCCGGCCAGGTTAACAGGGGCTCCCGGGACACGCCGCCCGCCGGCACGATAAAGACGAGGATTGCCGCGACCATGGCGATGACGCTGTCACTGATCATGGTCAGGCCTGTGAGATCCGTGAGCGGGCCGCGGAGCATCCAGCCCGCCACCAGAGCGAGGAAGATCGCCGCCGTCCGTTTTTCGGCCGTAGACATGGGCCCGAGGTCGGCCCATAGCGTGTCGATGTGGCCGCGCACCTGCGGTGTCACCGTAAAGCCCACTGGAAAGACGATCCGGGTCAAAACGAGCCAGGCCATGGGCAGCATCACCAAGGTGACGGGCAGGCCCACCAACATCCAGCGGGCAAAATCGATCTCCATGGAGAAGGTATCGGACAGGTAGCCGGCCATCAGCGCGTTGGGCGGGGTGCCCACAAGGGTTGCCATACCGCCGATGGTTGCCCCATAGGCTAGGCCCAGCAACACCACGGCCGCAAAATTCGATCGTTCCTTATCCGTCAGGCCCGTCACCGTCTCGCGCACCAGGGTCACCACCGACAGGGCTATGGGCAGCAGCATCAAGGTGGTGGAGGTGTTGCTCATCCACATGCTGATCGCCGCCGCGGTGCCCATGAAACCGGCCGCCAGGCTTCGCGCACCCCGCCCAAGTTTGGAAAAGACGAACAGGGCGATGCGCCGATGCAGGCCGCAGCGCTCAACGGTGAGGGCCAGGATGAAGCCGCCCAAAAACAGGTAAACCGTGGGATGGGCGTAGGCACTCGCCGCGTCACGGAAACTCTGCACCCCAAGGATCGGCAGCAGCACCAGGGGCAGGAGCGCCGTCACCGGAACCGGGACGGCCTCGCTCGCCCACCAGACGGCCATGAGGACCGCCATCGCGGCGGTGGCCTGCGCGGGCCATGCCAGATCGCTGGCTTGCATCAGCGCAAGGATCGCCAGGGCTGCCGCCGGCCCCAGGGCTAGGCCAAGGCGTTGATGGCGCGGAGGCGATTGCGTCTCGGTCATGGGCTCTCTCCCTGGGGCGCGCAGTGTTGTGGCATGGGGCCGGAGACGCGGTTTGGACAGACGTAAGCGTTTCAGCAAATGCGGCCGCTGGCAATGGTTCGTGGGCGAAAGGATGGGCGGGCAGGAGCCGGTATCCCGCTTCGCGTGAGGACCGCTTCAAGCATGGACCATTTTCGGCTGCGCTGGCGATCAGGCCGGCAGAGCAAGGCCCGATCAGTTCGCCGCGTTCAAAATGAAATAAAGTTCCGATAGCCGCTCATAGGGCAGGCGCTGGCCCTCGAAATTGCGCGTGTAAGCCCGCCAGGCGTAGACGGTCTGGTCGATCCGCCCCAAGGAGATCCCAAGATCCCAGAAGTGTTGCTTTGCGTCGCGCAAAAAGCTGAGGAAAGGGTCCACACGGCCTTTCTCGCCGATAAAGTCTTTGTAGGTTGTTTGATAATCCTGAAGAATGTTCACCGCCCTTGACCAGTTGGCCTGAACCCTGCGGCCGATATGATTGACCGTATGGCGCATAGAGGCTTCAAGCTCGCTCGACAAGGCTTCGCGCGGCATGGAGAAGACCTTAAACCAGTTTGAAAAGGCGCGCATGTCCGGTTCGATCTGGGTGAAGGATTGTTCGAAAAACGTCATGCCGGCCCAGGAACTCATGGTTTCCGTTGCGCGCCGTTCGGGAATGCGCAAGGCCTTCACCAGGGGCAGGATCGCCTTCACGTCGGACGACCAGACACTGTCGGCCAGCTTATCAAGAAACAGGTCTTTTTTGTTCGTGTACTGGGAAAAGGCGGCATGGACCAGCGGGCGCAGGCGCGTGCGCAGACGGGACTTGACCACGGCGACCTCCGCCGGATCAAGCATCAGGTAGTTGGTGTTGACGGCCACGCCCTTGCGCTCAAAGGCGCCTTCGAGAAGAAAGGGGCTGAAGGCGGGGGTGGATTCCATGACATCGAGTTTGGTGGCGTCGGCCTGGAAGGCCGCCCCATCGAGCGCCTGAATATCCTTATTCGTGGTCAGATAATGGTGAAGGGCGGAGCGGGAATAAACAACCGACTCGCCGCCATCCTCCGGACGCGCTGTATCGTAGGGAAAATAGATCAGTGTCTTGAGCGGCGTGCGCTGGGTGTCGTGGAGACTGTCCTGGGTGTCGAGAAATTTGAACAGGATGGACCTGTTCAAAAAGGGCGTGTCAAAAAACGGTTGGGGCGGACGGCCGGTCGCCTCCTGCGCCATCGCACCCAGTTTGGGCAGATCGAAGGTCTTCGACGGCCCGGAATTCAGAAAGTATTTGAGCAGTTCCCGATCCATCGCCCCTAAAGACCCAGATGCTCGGCTGGCAGTCCGGCCCGGCGGGTCGTTTCGTGCCGGTCCAGAACTTCGGCCCAGGCGCGCCGGCCGAGGCCATGCACCACATAAAAAAGCACAAGAGACATCGCATCACGCCGACCCGCGCAGGCGCTGGCGGGGTAGACCTCCGTCCCACCATCCGTTCGGCTGCGGAAAATCAGGTTGGGTTCCTCGGGCATGGGCAGATATGGGGGAAATACGATCCGCACCGACATGGCTGAGATATCGATAATGTCCCGGTCCTGCCCATCAAGATGGACGGTCATGGCCTCGACCACGATTCTGGGCGTTGCGCGGCGCTCGGCCACGTCTTGCCAGTACTCTGTTAACTGAACGACCATGGTCAGCCCCGTTCATCGACGATCCGGCATCGGATCCGCGGGCGTCAGTATGGGACAGGCGGGTGGAGGCAAGGTAAACCGAACCGACATCGCAAGGGCGGCACAAAAAAGGGCCGCCTCGCGATGGGAGGCGGCCCAACAGCTTTTGTTCCGGACTGTGAACCCTTTACAGGGCCTCCGCGGCTTCGGCGCCGGAGGCACCCAGGGTTGCAATGCGCTTGTCTTTCAGGGCGCCCTTCATGGCCTTTTGAAGCTTTTCAAAGGCCCGCACCTCGATCTGGCGCACCCGCTCACGGCTGATGCTGTAGACTTGAGACAGGTCTTCGAGGGTTGAGGGATCTTCCTTCAGACGGCGCTCGGTCAGAATGTGACGCTCCCGCTCGTTCAGGGTCTGGAGTGCTTCGGACAGCAGTTCCTTGCGCTCGTCATACTCTTCCTGCTCGGCAAGCACCGCTTCTTGGCTCTGGTAATCATCATCGACGAGCCAGTCCTGCCATTCGCCCTCCGAGTCGGCCCGCAGCGGCGCGTTGAGCGAGTTGTCCGGCGCGGCGAGCCGGCGGTTCATGGAGACCACGTCCTGTTCCGACACACCAAGCTTGTCGGCGATGGTCGTCACCGTGTCGGGATGCAAATCCCCATCGTCGATGGCTTTCAGCTGCCCTTTGATCTTGCGCAGATTGAAGAACAGCTTCTTCTGCGCCGCTGTCGTGCCAATTTTCACGAGGCTCCAGGAGCGCAAAATGTATTCCTGGATTGCGGCACGGATCCACCACATGGCGTAGGTGGCCAGGCGGAAGCCCTTTTCGGGTTCAAAGCG